>JAOPXU010000288.1 GCA_025964985.1 Nocardioides sp. | reverse complement strand
ACCCCGTCGCCCCGTCGTACGCCGCCCCGTCGACGGTCACGGTGCCCGGCTCCGCTCCCGCGCCGTCCGCCCCCGCGGCCCGCACCTCGCCCACGACCAGCCAGCCCTGCGGCACCGCGGCCAGGTCGGGGAACGTCGCGAGCAGGGGGTGGTCGTCACCGCCGCCGAGGACCAGCGCGAGCGGGTCGGTGCCGAGCGCGGCCCCGACCGCCTGCAGCGGCTCGGGCAGGTCGAAGGCGGAGGTGCGGACGTCGAGCACGACGCCCGAGTCGGCCGCGAGGTGCCCGGCGTCGGCCAGCAGCCCGTCGGAGACGTCGATCATCGAGGTGGCCCCGGCCTCGGCGGCCGCGCGGCCGGCGTCGTAGGGCGGGGCAGGGCGGCGGTAGGCGTCGACCAGGGCGCGCGGCGAGCGGAAGCCGCGGCCCAGGACCGCCAGGCCGCCGGCGGCCCAGCCCTGGCGCCCGCACAGGGCGAGCACGTCGCCGGGCGCGGCGCCCGAGCGCAGCACGGGGGCCTGGGTGCAGGCGCCGATGACGGTCACGGCGACGACGACCTCGGAGGCGCGGGTCAGGTCGCCGCCGACGACGGAGGCGCCGACGAGCGCGCACTCGGCCGCGAAACCGCGGGCGAAGTCGAGGGCCCAGGCCGCGGGCAGGTCGCCGGGGGCGGCGAGGCCGACGGTGAGCGAGTGGGCGCGTCCGCCCATGGCGTTGATGTCGGAGAGGTTCTGCGCGGCCGCGCGGTGCCCGACGTCCTCGGCCGAGGCCCAGTCGCGGCGGAAGTGGCGGCCCTCGACGACCAGGTCGGTCGAGACGACCACGTGGCCGGACTTCACGCGCAGCACGGCGGCGTCGTCGCCGGGCCCGACGAGCACGTGCTCGCCCTGCGGGAAGAGCGCCACCAGCTGGGAGATGAGACCGAACTCCCCCACGTCGGAGAGGGTCGCGTCGGCGGGGTGGACCATGTCCCCATCCCACCAGGGCCCCGGTCACCCGCGGGTATCGACAGGCCGCGGCCCCGCGATAGGTTGACCGCCAGATCACCTGCTCACGCACCACCGTGAGTGCCGTCGCAAAGGAGCGCACCCCATGGTCGTCCAGGCCTACATCCTGATCCAGACCGACGTCGGCAAGGCCGCCGACGTGGCCAAGGCCATCGCCCAGGTCAAGGGCGTCACGCTCGCCGAGGACGTCACCGGCCCCTACGACGTGATCGTGCGCGCCGAGGCCCGCAACGTCGACGAGCTCGGCAAGCTCGTCGTCTCCAAGGTCCAGAACCTCGACGGCATCACCCGCACCCTGACCTGCCCCGTGGTGCACATCTGAACGTGCACCACCGACGACGCCCCGTGTCCCCCCGGACGCGGGGCGTCGTCGTGCCGGTCGTCCTCGGGTTGTCGGCCCTGCTGCTCACCGGCTGCAGCGGTCCGCCCGAGATCGAGTCCTCCGACGTCAGCCCGCCCGAGCGCGCCGCGTGCGAGGCGCTCGTCGCCGACCTGCCGCGGATGCTGGCCGACGAGGAACGCGTCGAGGTCGAGCCCGAGGACGCCCTCGGGGCGGCGTACGGCGACCCGGCGATCACGGTGACGTGCGGCGCTCCCGTGCCCGAGGGCTTCGACCGGACCTCGCGCTGCGACGAGGTCAACGGCGTGGGCTGGTACGTGCCCGACGGCACCGACGACGACCCGGGCGCCGACCTGCGGATCTCGGTGCCGGGCTTCCGTCCGGTCCTCGAGGTGCTGGTGCCCTCCGACTACCGGCCGACCGACCCGTCGCTCGGCGACAACACGACGGCCGCCGCGCTCGCCGTCCTCTCACCGCTGGTCGAGGAGCACCTCTCCCTCGAGCAGCGCTGCGCCGGCTGAGGCCTCAGCGCAGGCCGGTGTCGCGGGCGAGCGCGAGGGCGATCAGCCGGTCGACCAGGGCGGGGTAGTCGAGGCCGGAGGCCGCCCACATCTGGGGAAACATCGACGACGGCGTGAAGCCGGGCATGGTGTTGAGCTCGTTGACGACGAGTGAGCCGTCGGGCATCACGAAGAAGTCGACGCGGGCCAGGCCTTCGCAGCCGACGGCCTCGAAGGCGCGCACCGACAGCGCGCGCATCTCCGCCTCGACGCCGTCGGGCAGGACGGCGGGGATGTCGACGGAGGTCGCCTCCTCGGGGAGGTACTTGGCCTCGAAGTCGTAGAACTCGTGGTCGCCGGTGATGCGCAGCTCGGCGGGGACGCTGGTCTCCGGGGGGCCGTCGAGCGCCTGCAGCACCCCGCACTCGACCTCGCGGCCGCCCTCGGCGGAGACCTCGACGAGCACCTTGGGGTCGTGCTCGAACGCCAGCGCCAGGGCCGCGTCGAGGCCGGAGGCGTCGTGGACCTTGGAGATGCCGATGCTCGAGCCGCCGCGGGCGGGCTTGACGAACAGCGGGTAGCCGAGCGCGTCGGCCGCGCGGCGGCAGGCGTCGGGGTCGGCGGCCCAGGACCGGGTGGTGACGGTGGTGCTCGGCATCACCGGCAGCCCGGCGGCGGCCAGGACGACCTTCATGTAGGCCTTGTCCATGCTCACGGCCGAGGCCAGCACGCCGGCGCCGACGTAGCGGACGCCGGCCATCTCGAGCATGCCCTGGATGGTGCCGTCCTCGCCCCAGGGCCCGTGCAGGACCGGGAAGACCACGTCGACCTCGCCCAGCGTCTCGGGCGGGCGGCTCGGGTCGGAGACGACCAGGTCGGTGCCGTGCTCGACGCGCGAGAGCGTGACGGCTGCGCGGTCGCCGTCGACGCTGGGCAGCGCGTCGGGGCCGGTGATGCGCAGCAGGTCGGGGTCGCCGGCCTCGAGGACCCAGCGGCCGTCGGTGGCGATGCCGATCGGGACGACGTCGTAGCGCTCCCGGTCGATCGCGGCCAGCACGCTGCCGGCGGAGACGCACGAGATCGCGTGCTCGGTCGAGCGGCCGCCGAAGACGACGGCGACGCGGGGCCTGGGGGTGCCGGTCACGGCGTCGACCCTATCCTCGTTGTTCATGGCCGACCCGACTCCCTCGCTGCGCCCCTCGACCGTGGCGGTGACGGCAGGACGCCCGCCGCACGAGCCCGACCAGCCGCTCAACGTGCCGATCACCATGGCCTCGACCTACGTCGCCGGTGGCGACCTCGAGTACGGCCGCTACGCCAACCCCACGTGGACGGCGTTCGAGGACGTCCTGGGTGGCCTGGAGGGCGGGCGCTGCCTGGCCTTCTCGACCGGCATGGCCGCCGTGGTCACCGTGCTCGACCTCGTCGGGCAGGGCGCCAAGGTCGTGCTGCCGCAGCACGCCTACCAGGGCAGCATCATGGCGGTCGCCGACCTCGAGTCCCGCGGCCGGATCACCGCCCAGCTCGTCGACATCACCGACACCGACGCGGTCGTGGCGGCGTGCGACGACGCGGCGCTGGTGTGGATCGAGTCGCCCACCAACCCGGCCCTGGAGGTGGCCGACATCCCGACGATCGCCGCGGCGGCCCACGCGGCCGGCGCCCACGTCGTCGTCGACAACACCTTTGCGACTCCCCTGCTGCAGCAGCCGCTCAGCCTGGGCGCTGACATCGTCGTGCACTCCGCGACCAAGTACCTCGCCGGTCACAGCGACGCCCTGATCGGCGCGCTCGTCGTCGCCGACGACCAGCTCCACGACGTCCTCAAGGGCCGGCGCTCGCTGGCCGGCTCCACGCCCGGCACCCTCGAGGCCTGGCTGGCCGTGCGGGGCATGCGCACCCTGCACCTGCGCGTCGAGCGCGCCCAGGCCAACGCCCAGGAGCTGGTGACGCGGCTGTCGGCGCACCCGGCCGTCGGCGAGGTCCGCTACCCCGGCTTCGGCGGCATCGTCGCCATCGTGCTGGCCGAGGGCGAGCTGGCCGCCGACCTGCTCGTGCGCAAGACGAAGCTGTGGGTGCACGCGACGTCGCTCGGCGGCGTCGAGTCGACGTTCGAGCGCCGCCGGCGCTGGAAGACCGAGTCGCCGACCATCCCCGTCGGGCTGGTGCGGATGTCGGTCGGCATCGAGGACGTCGAGGACCTGTGGACCGACCTGGTCACGGCGCTCGACACGCTGACCGCCGACTGACGCTCAGGCGGCGAGGTCAGCCGATCTCGGACTTGGTGTCGCGGGCCAGGATCGCGTCCATCATCTGCGGGGCGGTCATCCGACCGGCCACCACGTCGTCGACGTACGCCGCCACGGGGGCGTCGCAGCCGGACTGCTCAGCCAGCGCGCGCAGCGACGCGCAGGACTTGGCGCCCTCGGCGACCTGGCGCGTGGCGGCGTAGATCTCGTCGGCGGTGAGGCCGCGGCCGAGCTGCTCGCCGAAGGACCGGTTGCGCGAGAGCGGCGAGGAGCAGGTGGCGACGAGGTCGCCGAGACCGGCCAGGCCCATCAGGGTCAGCGGGTTGGCGCCGAGCTTCATGGCCAGCCGCGCGGTCTCGGCCAGGCCGCGGGTGATCAGCGAGGCGGTCGTGTTGTCGCCGAAGCCGAGGCCGACGGCCATGCCGACCGCGAGGCCGACGACGTTCTTGTAGGCGCCGCCGAGCTCGCAGCCGAGGACGTCGACGCTGGAGTAGGGGCGGAACGCCGGGGAGTGCAGGCGCTGCTGCAGGCGCTTGGCGACGTCCTCGTCCTCGCAGGCGACCACCGAGGCGGCCGGCTCGCGGCGCGCGATCTCCTTGGCCAGGTTGGGTCCGCTGACGACGGCGATGCGCTCGGGCCCGGCGCCGGTGACCTGGTGGATCACCTCGCTCATCCGGTTGAGCGAGCCGAGCTCGACGCCCTTCATCAGCGAGACGAGGACGGCGTCGGGCTCGACGAACGGCGCCCACGCGGTGAGGTTGTCGCGCAGGGTCTGCGACGGGGTCGCGAGCACGACGACGTCGGCACCGTGCAGCGCCTTCTCGACGTCGGAGGTCGCGCCGACCGCCGGCGGCAGCTGGATGCCGGGCAGGTAGTCGCCGTTCTCGCGCTGCTCGTTGATCGCCGTCGAGACCTCCTCGCGGCGCGCCCACAGCGTGACGTCGTTGCCGGCGTCGGCGAGGACGATCGAGAAGGCGGTGCCCCACGAGCCGGCACTGAGGACGGCGACCTTGTTGCTCATGCGGTGTCCCTCTGGTCCTGGTGCTGCTGGTGGTCCCGGCGCTGCTTGCGCGGGTTGCCGATCTCGGCCACGCCGGCCTTGCGCGGATCGAACCGCTCGGCGGGTGGCTCCTCGCCGCGGATGCCCGCGACCAGGGTGGTGATGTCGTCCATGATGCGCCGCGTCGCCTCGGTGAGGACCTCCGCGGTGCGCGGGCGCCCCTGGAGGTCTGCGAGGTCGACCGGGTCGCCCACGACGATGTGGATGGTCTTGCGCGGGAACAGGTCGGGCTTCTTGGCGTACGGCGCCAGCAGGTCCTGGGCGCCCCACTGCCCGACCGGGATGACCGGACACCCGGTCTCGAGGGCGATCCGCGCGGCACCGGACTTGCCGACCATCGGCCACAGGTCGGGGTCACGGGTGATCGTGCCCTCGGGGTAGACCACGATGCACTCCCCCGCGCGGACGGCGGCCACCGCGGCGTCGTAGGCCCCGACGGCGGAGCTGCTGGCGCGGTGGACGGGGATCTGGCCGGCGGCGCGCATGAAGCGGCCGAGCGCCTTGTTCTTGAACAGGCCCGACTTGGCCAGGTAGCGCGGCAGCCGGCCGTGGTCGTGGGTGAAGACCGCGGCGGTGAGCGGGTCGATGTGGGAGAGGTGGTTGAGGGCGATCACGCATCCGCCGGTGGCCGGGATCTTGAGCCCGTCGACCCAGTGCGACCGGGTGGTGAGGAAGAAGGTGGGTCGCAGGATCACCGCGCCCAGGGTGAACGCCCACCCGCGCCTCTGCTGCAGCTTCCTCACCCTCACAGCACCGCAGGCTACTCGGCCGGGTCGCTCCTGGCCGGACGACACCTGGTTGGATCGGGGGGTGCATGCGGGCCTGGACGCGTACGTCGTCGTGCTGCCGGTCAAGCCGCCCGCGCGCGGCAAGTCGCGGCTGACCGGGCTCCCCGACGAGCGCCGCCGCGACCTCGCGGAGGCGTTCGCCCTCGACACCGCCGCGGCCTGCCTGGCCGCGACATCCGTGCACGCGGTGCTCGCCGTCACCGACGACGCGGTGTTCGCCGCCCGGCTGGCCGCGGCGGGTTGCGCGTGCGTCCCCGACGGCGGCGACGGCCTCAACGGCGCGCTGCGCCAGGCCGCGGCCGAGGCCCAGCGGCG
>JAOPXU010000311.1 GCA_025964985.1 Nocardioides sp. | reverse complement strand
CCGCCGGCGATCGTCGTCATCGGCGAGGTCGTCGACCTCCGCTCGACGCTGTCGTGGTTCGAGACCAAGCCGCTGTTCGGCTGGCGCGTCCTGGTGCCCCGCACCAAGGACCAGGCCGCCTCGCTGTCGCTCGGCCTGCGCGGCCACGGCGCCGTGCCCGAGGAGGTCCCCACCATCTCGGTCGAGCCGCCGCGCAACCCGCTGCAGATGGACAAGGCCGTGCGCGGCCTCGTCGAGGGTCGCTACGAGTGGATCGCCTTCACCTCCGTCAACGCCGTCAAGGCCGTGCGCGAGAAGTTCGAGGAGTACGGCCTCGACGCCCGTGCCTTCTCGGGTCTCAAGATCGCCGCGGTCGGCGACAAGACCGCCGCGGCCATCGCCGCCTGGGGCCTGCGCGCCGACCTGGTCCCGTCCGGTGAGCAGTCCGCCGCCGGCCTGCTGGCCGACTGGCCGGAGTACGACGAGGTCCTCGACCCGATCAACCGCGTCTTCCTGCCCCGTGCCGACATCGCCACCGAGACCCTTGTCGCCGGCCTGGTCGAGCTCGGCTGGGAGTGCGACGACGTCACCGCCTACCGCACCGTGCGCGCCACCCCGCCGCCGGCGCCGGTGCGCGACGCCATCAAGTCGGGCAAGTTCGACGCGGTCGTCTTCACCTCCTCCTCCACGGTGCGCAACCTCGTCGGCATCGCCGGCAAGCCGCACCCGTCCACGGTCATCGCCGTGATCGGGCCCGCGACGGCCAAGACCGCCGAGGAGCACGGCCTGCGGGTCGACGTGATGGCCGCCAAGCCCGACGTCGACGACCTGGTCGGCGCCCTGGCCGACTTCGGCGCCACCCGCCGCGCCTCGCTGGTCGAGGCCGGCGAGCCGGTGACCAAGCCGTCCGACCGCAAGCCGCCGGCCCGCCGGTCCTCGCGGGCCAAGGCCTGAGACCGACGGACGTGCCCGACGTGACGCCGCCCGTCGTCCGCCCCCGACGGTTGCGGACGACGGCGGCGCTGCGGCGCGCCGTCGCCGAGACCTCGCTCGAGGCCCGGCAGCTCGTGCTGCCGGTTTTCGTGCGTGAGGGCCTCAGCGAGCCGCGCCCGATCGCGTCGATGCCGGGCGTCGTCCAGCACTCGCGGGCGACGCTGCAGGCCGCCGCGGCCGAGGCCGCCCGGCTGGGGCTCGGCGGCATCATGCTGTTCGGCATCCCCGAGCAGAAGGACGCCCTCGGCTCGGCCGGCCTCGACCCTGACGGGGTCCTCAACCGGGCCATCGCTGACGTCAAGGCCGAGGTCGGTGACGCCCTGCCGGTGATGGCCGACCTGTGCCTCGACGAGTTCACCGACCACGGCCACTGCGGCGTCCTCGACGACCGCGGACGCGTCGACAACGACGCCACCCTCGCGGCGTACGCCGAGATGGCGCGCGTCCAGGCCGCCGCCGGCGTCGACCTCGTCGGCCCCAGCGGCATGATGGACGGCCAGGTGCGGGTGGTCCGCGAGGCCCTCGACGGCGCCGGCCACACCGACGTCGCGATCCTCGCCTACTCGGCCAAGTACGCCTCGGCGTTCTTCGGCCCCTTCCGCGAGGCCGTCGACTCCTCGCTGCAGGGCGACCGACGGACCTACCAGCAGGACCCCGCCAACGGCCGCGAGGGCGTCCGCGAGGCCCTGCTCGACGTCGCCGAGGGCGCCGACATGGTGATGGTCAAGCCGGCCCTGGCCTACCTCGACGTGCTGCGCCAGGTGCGCGACGCCGTCGACGTGCCGGTCGCGGCCTACAACATCTCCGGTGAGTACTCGATGGTCGAGGCCGCCGCCGCCCACGGGTGGATCGACCGCGAGGCGGCGATCCTCGAGACGCTGATGTGCATCCGCCGCGCCGGCGCGGACGTCGTGCTCACCTACTGGGCCGCCGAGGCGGCCCGGCTGCTCGCCCGCTGAGCCCCGGGCCCCGAGCTGGGGGCCCGGACACGCGAGAGGCCCGCCACGGCGTACGTGGCGGGCCTCTCGCGCTGAGGCGTCAGGGCCTCAGGGCCTCAGGGCTTGGTGTAGTCCTCGACGCAGACGTCGAACGGGTCGTCCTTGCGCAGCAGGTTGTCGATGTGCCCGTCGAGGGTGCACTGCACGATCGCCTGGGCGAGGGTGAGCACGTCGTCGACGGGGTCGATGTTGGTCTGCGGCAGGGCCGGGACGGTGACGCTGGGGATGGGCAGCTGGGGCAGCTGAGGTCCGCCGCCGGTCTTGGGCGGCTCGACGGGCTCGTTGGAGGGCTCGTCGGAGGGCTCCTCCGACGGCTCCTGGGTGGGCTCGACGGGCTCGGCGGTGCCGGGCTCGTCACCACCGTTGCCGCCGTTGCCGCCGCCCCGGGGGCCGGCGCCGTTGCGCGGGCCGCTGGGCACGAAGGACGGGTCCGGGGTCAGGAAGCCGGCGGCGGTGGTGCCGTCGGGGACCTGCATGAAGTCGCCCTCGAGGTAGGCGTCCATGATCGAGAGGACCAGGTCGACGTAGGACTCGGAGTGGTTGTAGCGGAAGACCGAGTCGCGCTGGCCGCCGAGGGTGGCCAGGTCGTCCTCGCCGGAGCAGAGGTAGACGGCGGTCGCGAGGGCGGCGTCGTCGATGTCCTGGGGGTTGCGCACGCCGTCGTTGTCGGCGTCGACGCCCACGACCGACCAGGTCGAGGGGATGAACTGCATGGGCCCGACGGCGCGGTCGAAGGTGGTGTCGTTGTCGTACTGGCCGGCGTCGGTGTCGCGGATCAGGGCGGTGTTGTTCTTGCCGTTGAGGGCGATGCCGAGGATGCCGGGCTGCGAGAGGCCGTCGGCGTCGAGGACGTTGCCGCCGTAGCGGCCGTGGTCGGACTCGACGCGACCGATCGCGGCGACGAGCTGCCAGGTGAGGTTGCAGCTCTTGTCGGCGGCGTTGATCACGGTCTCGGCGCGCTGGTAGGCGCCGAGCGCGGCCGACGGGATGCCGTTGGTGGAGGAGCTGGCGACGATCTGCTGGGTGTTGCCCTCGACCCCGCCGACCGAGCCGGTGATGTCGCCGGAGTCGGAGACCGAGGCCGGGACCTCGATCGCCTCGGCCGGGACGCTCGAGCCGTCAGGCAGCAGTCCGCCCGGTGCCGCCGTGCCGGAGGCGACGGTGGTGGTGGGCGTGGCGGCGTTGGTCAGGCTGGCGGTCCAGGCTGCGGACAGCAGCGCCAGCGGCACGACAGCCGCGGCCTTCTGCATTCGACCGAATCGCGAGGCGGACAATGTGATCTCCCTGGAGTGGTGCTCGTCAGAGGCGCTTCATACCCCGTGCGCGCCGTCTCGAACCCAACGAACTGTGCCACGTAGTAGTTACGGTCATCACAGAAACCGTGTGACCGTGACCACGTGCCACGCCTGAGTATCCCGGTCTGGACCACGGCGACCAAGTTCGCGTCCGGCCCCTGGTCAGGAGCATCACCAGTCCTCGGCGACAATGGAGGGGTGAGCGACGGCCCCACCGACCAGCCTGGCTCCCAGGCACTGTTCGAGCGAGCCCGCGCGGTCATCCCGGGCGGGGTCTCCTCGCCGGTGCGCGCCTTCAACGCCGTGGGTGGCACCCCGCGCTTCATCCGCTCCGCCGCGGGCGCCTGGCTGACCGACGCCGACGGCAACCAGCTCGTCGACCTGGTCTGCTCCTGGGGTCCGATGCTGCTCGGCCACGCCCACCCCGAGGTCCAGGCCGAGGTGCAGGCCGCGATCGCCCGCGGGACGTCGTACGGCGCCCCGACCGAGCCCGAGCTCGCCCTGGGCGAGGAGATCGTGGCCCGTACGCCGGTCGAGCGGGTCCGGTTCGTCTCCTCGGGCACCGAGGCGACCATGTCGGCCATCCGGCTGGCCCGCGGCTTCACCGGCCGCGAGGTCATCGTCAAGTTCGCCGGCTGCTACCACGGCCACGTCGACTCCCTGCTGGCCTCGGCCGGCTCGGGGCTGGCGACGTTCGCGGTGCCCGGCACCCCCGGCGTGCCGGAGTCGTCGACCGCGCTGACGCTGGTCCTGCCCTACAACGACCGCGCCGCGGTCAGCGCCGTCTTCGCCGAGCACGGCGACCGGATCGCCTGCCTGGTCACCGAGGCCGCCGCGGGCAACATGGGCGTCGTGCCGCCCGAGCCGGGCTTCAACGCGTTCCTGGCCGAGACCTGCCGCGCCCACGGCGCGCTGTTCGTCAGCGACGAGGTGATGACCGGGTTCCGGGCCTCGCGCCAGGGCTACTGGGGTCTTGACGGCAAGGCCGAGGGCTGGGTGCCCGACCTGATGACCTTCGGCAAGGTCATGGGCGGCGGCTTCCCGGCCGCGGCGTTCGGCGGTCGCGCCGACGTGATGTCGATGCTGGCGCCCGAGGGGCCCGTCTACCAGGCCGGCACGCTGTCGGGCAACCCGATCGCCACCACCGCCGGGCTCGCCACGCTGCGCCTGGCCACCGACGACGTCTACGCCCACCTGCACCGCACCGGCGACACCATCAAGGACGCCACCGCGGCCGCACTCGACGCCGCCGGGGTGGCCCACACGATCCAGTCGGCGGGCACCATGTTCTCGGTGTTCCTCTGCGACGGACCGGTGACCGACTTCGCCTCGGCCTCCCACACCGACCAGCGCGCCTACGGCGCCTTCTTCCACGCGATGCTCGACGCCGGCGTCTACCTGCCGCCCTCGGCGTTCGAGTCGTGGTTCCTGTCGTCGGCCCACGACGACCACGCCGTCCAGACCGTGCTCGACGCCCTCCCGGCCGCCGCGGCGGCGGCCGCCCGGACCCAGGAGAACTGATGGCGACCCCCGACACCATCGTCCACCTCGTGCGCCACGGCGAGGTGCACAACCCCGAGGGCGTCCTCTACGGGCGCCGCGACGGGTTCCACCTCTCCGACCTGGGCAGCCGGATGGCCGAGAAGGCAGCGGCCAGCCTGCAGGACCGCGACATCGTCCACCTCGTCTCCTCGCCGCTCGAGCGCGCGCGTGAGACCGCCGCGCCGCTCGCGCTGGCGCTCGGGCTCGAGCCCGTGCTCGACGACCGGGTCATCGAGTCGTGGAGCAAGTTCGAGGGCGAGACCTTCGGCGGCGGCCGCAACCCCCTCAAGCACCCGGCGCGCTGGCGCCACCTGTGGAACCCGTTCAAGCCGTCGTGGGGCGAGCCCTACGACGACATCGTCGAGCGGATGACGGCCGCCGTCGCCGACGCCCGGGAGCGCGCCGAGGGCCACGAGGCCGTCGTCGTCTCCCACCAGCTGCCGATCTGGACCACTCGGCTGCACGTCGAGCACCGCTCGTTCGTCCACGACCCCCGCAACCGCCAGTGCACCCTCTGCTCGGTCACCTCCCTGCACTTCGTCGGCGACCGGATCACCCAGGTCTCCTACAGCGAGCCCGCCGGCGACCTGATCCCCGTCGGCGACAAGAACGCGCCGTTCTCGGCCGGCGGAGCCCCCGAGGAGAAGAAGCCCACGTGACCCGCCGTCCCCGCACGCTGCTCGCGACGTCCGCCCTGCTCGGTCCGCTGCTGCTGGCCGGGTGCAGCGGGCTCCAGGGGACCGACGACACCAACTTCGTCACCACCGGCGGGAGCATCGTCCAGGTGCCCGCCGAGGACCGCGAGGGCCCGGTCGCCATGGCCGGCACCTCCCTCGACGGCGAGCCCGTCGACCTCGCCGACCTGCGCGGGCAGGTCGTCGTCCTCAACGTGTGGGGGTCGTGGTGCAGCCCGTGCCGCGAGGAGGCGCCGGTGCTCCGCGAGGCCGCCGACAACATCGACGCGGCGTTCGTCGGGCTCAGCTTCCGCGAGACCTCCGACGACAACGCGCGCGCCTTCGAGCGCGAGTACGGCATCACCTACCCGACGATCACCGAGGAGGACCAGATCCTGGCCCTCGGGCGCTACGTGCCGCAGGAGCCGCCGTCGACCTACGTGCTCGACGAGCAGGGGCGGGTCGCCGCGATCTTCAGCGGCGCCGTGAAGTCCGGTGCCTCGCTCGAGGACGTCATCAGCGAGGTCGCCGCCGAGGACGGGCCTTCTGATGGGTGAGTGGTTCCAGCAGCAGGCCGCCGGCGGCTCGCTGGCCCTGGCCCTGCCGGTCGCCGCGGTCGCCGGCCTGGTCAGCTTCTTCAGCCCGTGCGTGATCCCGCTCCTGCCCGGCTACCTCTCCTACGCCACCGGGCTCTCGGGCGCCGACCTCGCCTCCGGCGAGGCCTCGCGCCGTCGCGGCCGGATGCTGCTCGGCTCAATGCTCTTCGTCCTCGGGTTCGCGACCGTGTTCGTGCTCATCGGCACCACGATCGGCGGCGCCGGCCTCTGGCTGCGCCAGTACGACGACCAGATCACCTTCGTCATGGGCTTCGCCCTGATCGCGCTCGGCCTGGTCTTCGCCGGCGTCGTGCCGTGGCTGCAGCGCGAGTGGCGCATCCACACCGTCCCGGCCGTCGGGCTCGGAGCCGCGCCGCTCATCGGTGCGCTGTTCGCGCTCGGCTGGACGCCCTGCATCGGCCCGACGTACGGCGTCATCGTCGGCCTGACCTACACCGACGCGACCGCCGCGCGCGGGGCCGTGCTGTCGGGCGCCTACGCGCTCGGGCTCGGCATCCCCTTCATCGTGGCCGGCCTGTTCTACGCGCGCTCGCTCGGCGCCCTGAAGTGGGTCCGCCGCCACCAGAAGACCGTGATGCGGGTCGGCGGCGGGATGCTCGTCGTGGTCGGGCTGCTGCTCGTGACGGGCGCGTGGGACCAGGCCGTGCAGTGGGTGCAGGTCCGCCTCGTCGGCGGCTTCGAGGTGGCAGTCTGATGAGGACCCGATGACCGACCTCGACCAGCGTCCCGAGACCGCCGGCGGCGTCGATCGCCGTCCCGGCGAGCTCGGCCCCCGCGAGCTCGTGCGGTGGACGTGGCGCCAGCTGACCTCGATGCGCACCGCGCTCGTGCTCCTGCTGCTGCTCGCGCTGGCCGCCGTACCCGGCTCCGTGGTGCCGCAGGAGGGCGTCGACGCCCTCGCGGTCACGCAGTGGAAGGACGACCACCCCGACCTCACGCCGGTCTACGAGCGGCTCGAGCTGTTCTCGGTCTACGACTCGACCTGGTTCTCGGCGATCTACATCCTGCTGATGGTCTCGCTGATCGGCTGCATCATCCCGCGGACCCTGCACTACCTGCGGGCGATCCGCGCCCTGCCGCCGGTCGCGCCGCGCAACCTGACCCGCCTGCCCGACCACGCGGCGTACCGCACCGACGTCTCGGTCGAGGAGGTCCTCGACCGGGCGCGGATGGTGCTCGGCACCCGCCGCTACCGGCTCCGGCTCGACCAGGACGGCGCAGTCAGCGCCGAGAAGGGCTACCTGCGCGAGGTCGGCAACCTGGTCTTCCACCTCTCGGTGATCGTCGTGCTGGTGGGCTTCGCCATCGGCGGCGTCTTCGGCTACCAGGGCGGCGTCATCCAGGTCGTCGGCGGGCCGCCGTTCTCCAACACGCCCGCCAACTACGACGACTTCGACCCCGGCAGCGGCTTCGGCGCCGACGACTTCGACCCCTTCTCGTTCACCGTCGAGGACTTCGAGGTCGACTGGCTGACGAAGGGCTCCGGCATCGGGACCGCCCGCGAGTTCAAGGCCGCGGTGAGCTACCGCGAGGGCGTCGACGGCGAGCAGGAGACCTACGACCTGCGGGTCAACCACCCGCTGAGCATCGGCGACACCGACGTCTTCCTCATCGGCCACGGCTACGCGCCGGTCATCACCGTGCGCGACGGCAACGGCGACGTCGCCTACAGCGGGCCGACCGTATTCCTGCCCGAGGACCCGTCGTTCCTGTCCTTTGGCGTTGTCCGGGCGCCCAGCGCCGAGCCCGAGCAGATCGGGCTCGAGGGCGTGCTCTACCCGACGTTCGCGCTGGCGGAGAGCGACGACCCCGACGTACCGACGCCCGTCACGGTCTTCCCTGCGCTGGGCAACCCGCTGGTCTCCATGAACGTGTGGCGCGGCGACCTCGGCGTCGACGACGGCATCCCGCAGTCGGTCTACCTGCTCGACACCGACAACGCGACGCCCGTCGAGGACACCGACGGCAAGCAGCTGCGCCTCGACCTGCGCCTCGGCGAGACCGCGCAGCTGCCCGACGGCCTGGGGACGGTCAGCTTCGACGACGTGCAGCCGTGGGTGCGCGTGCAGATCAGCCAGTCGCCCGGCAAGCGCATCGCCCTGTTCGGCGTGATCGCGGCGCTGATCGGGCTGTGCGGCTCGCTCTTCCTGCGCCCTCGTCGGGTGTGGGTGCGGGCCCGGCGCCACAGGGGTGAGGCCGACGGTGTGGATGCCGAAGGCCAGGGTGGGACCATGGTGGAGGTGGCCCTCCTCGACCGCTCAGGTGGTGCCGACCTGCGTGACGTGCTCGACCAGATCGTGACCGAGCTCCAAGCCGACGTGACCAAGGAGTCCCGATGAACAACACCGCGTGGGAGTCGCTCAGCAACCAGGCGATCGGCGCGGCCGGCATCGTCTACTTCGTCGCCCTCCTCGTGCTGCTCGCCGAGTGGGCCAGCCTGCGCCAGGTCGCCGTCGCCCAGTCGGCCGACGTCGCGTCCGGCGCCGGTGGCGGCGTCGCGGTCAAGGAGCGCACCGGTGGCGACGGGGTCGACCTCGAGTCGCGTGCGCGTCGTACGGCGTTCCTGGGACGGCTCGGCCTGCTCCTGACCGGCATCGGCGCCGGTGCGCACCTCGTGGCGCTGGTGGGGCGCGGCATGGCCGCCAGCCCCAACCGGGTGCCGTGGGGCAACATGTACGAGTTCACGATCTCCGGCACCTTCGTCGTGGTCCTGATCTTCCTGGTGCTGATGCGCCGCTTCTCGCTGCAGTGGATGGCGCCGATCGTCGTCGGCTTCGCCGTCGCCACGCTCATGGTCGCCGTGATCTGGCTGCACTCCGAGGTCGCGCCGCTCACCGAGGCCCTCAACTCCTACTGGCTCGTCATCCACGTCGTCTCGGCGGTCATCGCCACCGGCGCCTTCACCATCGGCGGCATCCTCTCGGCCGTCTACCTGTTCAAGCTGCGCCGCGGTGGCGACGCCGCGGCCCCTCCCGGCTCCCGCATCCCGTCGCTCGCGGTCCTCGACCGCACGGCCTACCGCGTGCACGCCTTCGCCTTCCCCGTCTGGACCTTCGCCGTCCTCATCACCGGCCCGATCTGGGCCCACGAGGCCTGGTCGCGCTACTGGAACTGGGACCCCAAGGAGGTCTGGGCGTTCATCACCTGGGTCGTCTACGCCGCCTACCTGCACGCCCGTGCCACCGCCGGCTGGAAGGGCCGCAACGCCGCCATCCTCGCCCTGGTCGGCCTGGCCACCCTGTGGTTCAACTTCATCGGCATCAACTACTTCTCCACCAGCTCCCAGCACTCCTACGCCGGCGGCGAGCCGACCTCGCAGGTCGTGCGGCTCGACGAGCAGGCGCAGCCGGGCGTGCTCCGGACCTGATCCGACGTACGTCGGTCACCGGGCCACACGTCGGTCCAGGAGGTCGCTCTGCGACCGTCACGAGACCACGGGGCCTACAGCGCCACCGGGCTGCACGTCGGTCGAGGAGGTCGCTCTGCGACCGTCACGAGACCACCCACAGCAGGGTCCTCACGCAGCTGGACCTCCACCTGCGGCGTCTGGTCTCGTGACGGTTGCCAGCGCAACCTCCTCGACCAGCGTGGTGTGTGGCCGTCAGACCTCGGGGTCCTCGGGGTCGAGGCGCTTGCGGTCGAGGTCGCGCAGGAAGTCCTCGTCGTCGTCAGGACCGACGACGCGGGGCGGGGCGGAGCGCTGGGGGCGCGTCGGACGCTGCGGCATCATCCCTCGGTCTTGGAACATCCGCACGAGGAAGTAGACCGCCACTCCGAAGAGGACGAGCACGAACAGGAACCGCAGCACGCTCCCAGAGTAGGGGCGGGGTGGTCGCGGCGTGGCCGGATAGGCTGGGGGGTGTGAAGGACTTCGTCGTCTACACCCTGCTCCGCCTCGGTCTGTTCCTGCTGACCTGGGGTGCAGTCACGGGCGCCTCGTTGCTGCTCACCGACAAGGCGGCGCTGGGGCTGACGTTCCTCATCGCCCTGGTGCTCAGCGGCATCGGCTCCTACTGGGTGCTGGCCGGGCCGCGCCAGAAGCTCGCGCGCCACGTCGAGGCCCGCGCCGAGCGCGCGACCGCGGCCTTCGAGGAGCGCCGCGCCCGCGAGGACGCCGACGAGCAGTCCGGCTGAGCCCGGCCCTCGACGGTCAGGGGCGGTTCTTGCGCCGCTCGAGCTGACGCTGGATGCGGCTCTCGGGCTGGCCGAGCACCTTGGCCAGGATCTGCACGCGGAACTGGTAGGCGGCGAGCAGGGCGCCGATGATCACGAGCAGCACGAGGAACTTCATGTCCTGACCGTACGCCGTCAGGCCAGCGCGAGCGCGGCGGCGACGAGCACGGCCCAGGCCAGCTCGGCCAGGCCGGTGGTCTGCAGGACCGGGATCAGCCCCGGGCCGGTGGCGGTGCCCATCACGGTGGCGACGCCGCGGCCGGCGGGCACCAGGAACGCCAGCCCGACCAGCGCCCACCACGTGGTGAGCGCCGCGACGACGACGACCGCGACGACGGCGAAACCGACGAGGACGGCGTACAGGCCGCGGGTGCGGCGGTCGCCCAGGCGCACGGCGAGGGTCATCTTGCCGACCTCACGGTCGGTGGGGATGTCTCGCAGGTTGTTGACCACGAGGATCGCGCAGGCCAGCGCGCCGATGCCGACGCCGGCGGCCAGCGCGGCCGACGACCACTCCTCGGTCTGCACGTAGGTGGTACCGACGACGGCGACGAGGCCGAAGAAGACGAAGACCATGACCTCGCCGAGGCCGAGGTAGCCGTAGGGCTTCGAGCCGCCGGTGTAGAACCAGGCGGCCACGACGCACACGAGGCCGACCGCGACGAGCCACCAGGCGGTGGTGGCGGCGAGCACGAGGCCCGCGGCCCCGGCCACGCCGAAGGCGTAGAAGGCGGCCCGCTTGACCGCACCGGCGCTCGCGGCGCCGGACCCGACGAGGCGCATCGGGCCGACGCGGACGTCGTCGGTGCCGCGGATGCCGTCGGAGTAGTCGTTGGCGTAGTTGACGGCGACCTGGAGCGCCAGGCTCACCACGAGGGCGAGCAGCGCCTTCCACCAGACCGCCTCACCGTCGTACGCCGCGACACCGGTGCCGGCGACGACCGGCGCGAGGGCCGCCGGGAGCGTGCGCGGACGTGCTCCCTGGACCCACTCGCTCGCCGTCGCCACGCACGGATTCAAGCAGGGACGGCCGAGCCGGGCCTGGCCAGGTGGTGCGGCCGCCGTAGCCTCGGGCCGTGGACCTGCGTGCGTGGCTCGATGCTCCTGGTGAGCCCGACCCGCTCGTGGTCGAGACCTCCGGGTCGTCGGGGCGGCCCAAGCGGGTGCTGCTGCCGCGCAGAGCGGTGCTCGCGTCGGTGTCCGCCACCGAGCGCCGGCTGGGTGGGTCGGGCCTGTGGGTGCTCAAGCTCTCCCCGACGTACGTCGCCGGGGTGCAGGTCGTGGTGCGGTCGCTCGTCGCCGGGCACGAGCCCTGGACCGATGACGGCTGGCCCCCGGGCGACGGCTGGTTCACCAGCCTGGTGCCGACCCAGCTGCTCCGGATGCTCGACGACCCCGCCGACCTCGACGCGCTGCGCCGCGCGCACACCGTGCTGCTCGGCGGCGGGCCGGTCGACCCCGGCCTGCGGGCGCGGGCGGGTGCGGCGGGCGTGCGGGTCGTGGCGACGTACGGCTCGGCCGAGACCGCCGGTGGCTGCGTCTACGACGGGCTGCCGCTCGACGGGGTGGCGGTCAAGATCGACGCCGACGGGCGGATCCGCATCGGCGGGCCGACGCTGTTCGCGGGTTACGAGGGCGACCCCGGGCTGACCGCGCAGAGCCTGGTCGACGGCTGGTTCCTGACCTCCGACGCCGGCCGGATCGACGACGACGGCCGGCTGCAGGTGCTCGGTCGCGTCGACGACGTCGTGGTCAGCGGCGGCGTCAACGTGCCTGGACCGGCGGTCGCCGCCCGGCTGCGCGAGCACCCGCTGGTCAGCGCGGCCGAGGTGGTCGGCGTACCGGACGAGGAGTGGGGCAACCGGCTCGTGGCGTTCGTCGTGGGTCTGGTCGACGAGGACGCTGCGCGCGCCTGGGTCGCCGCCGCCCACCCGCGCTCGTGGGCGCCGCGCCAGGTCGTCGTCCTCGACGCGATCCCGCTGCTGGGCAACGGCAAGCCCGACCGTGTCCGGCTGAAGGAGCTCGCCTCGTGAGGGTCCTGTCGATCCCGATGCGCACGCGCTTCCGTGGCATCACGACCCGCGAGGTCGTGCTGCTCGGGGGCGCCGCCGGGTGGGGGGAGTGGAGCCCGTTCCTCGAGTACGACGCCGCGGAGGCCGCGCCCTGGCTCGCCTGCGCCCGCGAGGCCGCCGCGGGGGACTGGCCCGCGCCGCTGCGCGACACGATCGCGGTCAACGTCACCGTCCCGGCCGTCGGGCCCGAGCAGGCCCGCGCGATCGTGCTGGCCGGTGGCTGCCGCACCGCCAAGGTCAAGGTCGCCGAGCCCGGCCAGACGCTGGCGGACGACGTCGCCCGGGTGGAGGCCGTGCGAGACGCGCTCGGCCCCGGTGGCGCCGTACGTGTCGACGCCAACGGTGGCTGGAGCGTCGACGACGCCGTCGCGGCGGTCGCCGCGCTCGACCGCGCCGCGGGCGGCCTCGAGTACGTCGAGCAGCCGGTCGCCTCGGTCGAGGACCTCGCGCTCGTGCGCCGCCGCGTCGACGTCCCGGTCGCCGCCGACGAGTCCATCCGCAGGGCCGCCGACCCCTACCGCGTGCGCGATCTCGAGGCCGCCGACATCGCCGTGCTCAAGGTGCAGCCGCTGGGTGGGGTGCGGGCCTGCCTGCGGATCGCGGAGGACATCGGCCTGCCGGTCGTGGTGTCGAGCGCGCTGGAGAGCTCGGTCGGCATCGCTGCCGGGCTCGCCCTCGCCGCCGCGCTGCCCGAGCTGCCCTACGCCTGCGGCCTCGCAACCGTGCAGCTGCTCACCGACGACGTCGCCACCACGCCCCTGCTCCCCGTCGACGGGGTGCTGCCGGTCGGTCCGGTCGTGCTCGACCCCGCCGCGCTCGACCGGCTCGCCGCCGCCCCCGACCGCGTCGCCCACTGGGCCGCCCGTCTCGCGGAGGTCGAGCGGTGAGCGGCGCGACCGAGCTGGCCCGCGACGTCGTCCAGCAGCTCGTCGACGCCGGCGTCACCGAGGTCGTCGTCGCGCCGGGCAGCCGCAACGCCCCGCTGTCCTTTGCCGTGCACGACGCTGCGCGGGCGGGCGTCGTCCGGCTGCACACGCGCATCGACGAGCGCTCCGCCGGCTTCCTGGCCCTCGGGCTGACCCGCAGCCACGCCCGCGCCGCCGTCGTCTGCACCTCGGGCACCGCCGTCGCCAACCTGCACCCGGCCGTCCTGGAGGCCGCACACGCCGGGGTCCCGCTCGTCGTGCTCACCGCCGACCGGCCGGCCCGCCTGCGCGGCACCGACGCCAACCAGACCACCGACCAGGTGGGCGTGTTCGGCCGGCTCGTGACCACCATCGACCTCGTCGCGCCGCAGCCGCTCGACCTGGTCCCCGACGGCCCCACCCACCTCAACGTCCAGCTCGACGAGCCGCTGCTGCCCACTGACACGTGGACCCCTCGGCCCTCGACGCGGACCTGGCAGCGACCCGACGCCCCCGACGCCGTCACGCTGCCGCTCGGACCGCGCACCGTGGTGGTGGCCGGCGACGACT
>JAOPXU010000261.1 GCA_025964985.1 Nocardioides sp. | reverse complement strand
GCACCGGCTAGACGGCCTCGTCGTCGGCGATGACCCAGCCGTCGCCGGCCGGCTCGAGGTAGAGACGACGGGTCTCGTCCTCCGAGCCGTTGGCCGTCGAGTAGGTGAGCAGGACGTCGACCGTGGTCTCGTTGACGACCTCGGTGCCGCGGACGGTGACGCCCTCGACGGTGTTCCAGAAGCCGGCGTAGGAGCTCTGCGAGGTGCGGGCCTGGTAGTCGGGCGAGAGCAGCGAGTAGGCGCTCGCGGTGTCGCCCGGCAGCAGGCTGTAGTAGCCGCTGGCGAACTCGGCCGGGTCGCCCGCGACCGGTGCCTCCTCGGTCTCGGTCGGCTCCTCCGTCGGCTCGGGCTCCTCCTCGGTCTCGGTCGGCTCGACCGGCACGACCGGGTCCTCGGTCTCCTCGGGCGGGCTGCTCGAGGCGCGCGGCGAGGGCGTGGTGGCCGCGGAGCGCTGGGTGGTGGCTCCGTCGGAGGCGGTCTCCGGGTCGTCGTCGTCGCCACCGAGGAGGGCGAAGGCCCCGCCGGCGAGGGCGACGAGCAGCAGCACGGCCGCCAGCACCAGGAGCACGCCGCGGCGTCGGCCGCGGTCGTCCTGGTCGGGCGCCGGGGCCGCGACGGGGACCGGCGCGGGGGTGGGCGCCGGGGTCGGGTCGAGGTCGGCGAGGGGGATCTGGGCGGTGGCCGGCGATGGGTCGTCGACCACGGGCAGCGGGGCGGCGAACGAGTTGCGCGAGGCGGTGCCGGGACCGGCGCCGTCGGCCATCGGGTGCTGCTGGTGCAGGCGGCGCAGGACGCGCTCGGCGTCGGCCATCGACCAGCGGTGGGCCGGGTCGGGGTCCATCATCCGGGTGATGGGCTCGGTGAGGAACCCGGCCTGCGTGGGGGTCGGCGGCTCCTCGCTGGCGATGCGGGCCAGCAGCGCCAGGGCGTTGTCCTGCTCGGCGTACGGCGCCTGGCCCTCGACGGCCATGAACAGCGTTGCGCCCAGCGCCCAGACGTCGGCGCTCGGCTGCGGCTCCAGCCCGCGGGCCAGCTCGGGGGCGAAGTAGCTGGGGGTGCCGAGCACGATGCCGGTGCGGGTGATCGCCTCCTGGCCGTGGGTGCGGGCGATGCCGAAGTCGGTGATCTTGACCAGGCCCTCGTCGGTGACGAGCACGTTGCTCGGCTTGACGTCGCGGTGCACGATGCCGGCGGCGTGGGCGGCGGCCAGGCCGTCGGCGGCCTGCGCGCCGAACCAGGCGACCTGCTCGGGCGGCAGCGGCCCCTCGGCCGCGACCATCTCGGCGAGCGTGCGGGAGGGGACGTACTCCATCACCAGCCAGGCGTGGTCACCCTCCTCGACGGCGTCGTAGACCGCGACGACGTGGGGGTGGTTGAGCATGGCCGAGGAGCGGGCCTCGCGCAGCGCGCGGGCCAGGTGGGTGCTCGACTCGCCGGGGAGCCGGCCGACCTGCTTGACCGCCACCTGGCGGCCGAGGCGGGTGTCGCGGCACAGCCACACCGTGCCCATGCCCCCTCGTCCCACGGCGCGCTCCACGTCGAAGCGGCCGGCGATCGTGATGGGCTGTGATGACACGCTGCAGTCCTTCCGGTCGGGGTCGCGCTCCGGTGGCACGGCCCGGGCGCCGACGGCCAATCAGGCCAGATCAGACCAACGTACGCCGGGCGGCGGGCCGCTTCTCCACCCGCGCGGGGGCGTCAGAGCCGGTCGCGCTCCGCGACCCTGCGGGCGAGCGTGTCGTGCACGTGCTGCTCGTCACGGGGGTCGTCGGGGCCCAGGTCGGGGTGGAACACCCAGCTCACGCCGCCGAACGCGTCGACCAGGTCGCCGCCCGGTGCGGTCGGGATCCGCAGGCAGCTGGCGTGCAGCAGGTCGAGCGCGGGGATGCCCAGGCTGGCGGGACGTCGTCCGCTCAGCACCACGTCGACGCCGTGCTCGGCGCCGTGGACGACGAGCTGGTGCACCGCGGCGACCGACGACTCGTCGAGCGCGCCGGGGAAGTCGGGCAGCAGGAGCAGGCGGCCGGGTCGGTGCTGCGGCGGCAGGTCCTCGAGGGCGTGGGAGCGGCGGGCCATCGAGACCATGCCGAGGTGCTCGACGTGCTCCTGCAGCACGCGCGACGCGGTGCCGGGGTCGGTGGCCGGCGGCTCTGACGTGGGCAGGTGCCCGAGGCGGGCACGGTCGCCGACGTCGACGACGGTGATGCGGGGCGCGCGGGGGAGCGCGAGCACCAGCCGGGTCGTCAGCGCGGCCATCATCCGGGCGGCCACCACCTCGCCGCCGTCCTCGAGGTCGATCCACAACGGCGGCGCGAGCGGCAGCGTGCGCACCATCGGCATCCGGAAGTCGGGCGCCGAGGCCAGTGCCAGCTCGCCGAGCCGGAACGCCCACGGGGGCTCGGCCTCCCGGGCTCCGTGCCAGCCGGGAGCCGACCACGGCGCCAGGGCGGCGGGCAGCACCTGCGCCAGCGCCGCCAGCTCGGCGGTCAGCTGTGCGAGGTCGGCGCGGTGGCGTGTCCGGGCCTCGGAGACGAGCTGGTCACGGCGCCGCTGCGCGTGGGCCCGTGCGGCGTCACCGGCCGGGCCCATCCGCATGGACGGGTCGCCGACGAGGACCTCGAGGTCCTGCTCCAGACGCCGCTCGGCGAACACCTCCGACGACTCGAACGCCGCCGTCGAGCGTGACGCGTCGTCGAGGACCATCCCGATCTGGCGGACCGGGTCGTCGGCCACCGCCGGGGGCGCGGGTGACGCGGCTGACGGGGGAGGCGGCGGCGGTGCTCCAGCGCCCGGCACCGGGGCGCCGTACGCCGCCGCGAGCTGACCCACCCCGCCGGCGTACCCCTGGGCGAGGGCGCGCACCTTCCAGGCGCCGTCGCGGCGGTAGACCTCAGCCATCACCAGCACCCGCTCGGTCGTCAGGTGCGTGGGCGTGATCGTGAAGGCCACCGCGCCGTCGGTCGTCAGCAGCTGGGCGGTCGGCGCGGCGGCGTAGCCAGCCGCTACGACGAGCACCCGGGCGACCGACGGGTCGACGTCGGCGAGCAGGACGCTCACGCCCTGCACCGAGCCGGCGACGTGCTCGACGCCGCCGCGCGCCGCGACCGTCTGGTCGACCCACGGCCCGCCGGCGAGCGCCGTCCCGTCGGCACCGAGCAGCAGCGCCGAGACCTGCGCCCCGGCGACGTACGCCGTGACGCGGGCGTCGGGCCAGGGGCGGTTCTCGCCGCTGCGCAGCTCGGTCACGGCGTGCGGGTCCGCCCGGGCTACTTGCCCAGGTAGGCGGTGAGCTGGGGCAGTGCGTCGAGCGGCGTCTTGGCCTGGATGCCGTCGCCGATCGCCTTGAAGGCCCAGCCGCCGGCCTCGCGGTAGATCTTGGCCATCACCATGCCGGTGGTGGCCATGCCGCCGGTGAGCGTGTAGCGCGCCAGCTCGCCGTCCTGGTGGTCGATGAGGCGGCAGAAGGCGTTCTGCACCTGCTCGAACGTCTGACCCTGGTAGCTGGTGACGATGAAGAACACCGTGTCGACGTGGACCGGCACGCGGGTCAGGTCGACGGCCACGACCTCGTCGTCACCGTCGCCCTCGCCGGTCCGGTTGTCACCCATGTGCTGGATGGAGCCGTCCTTGGTCTTGAGGTTGTTGTAGAACGCCAGGTCCGAGACCTGGTCGCCCGCGAACAGCACCGCCGAGGCGTCGAGGTCGACGTCGACCTCGCGGCTGCCGAAGAAGCCGCCCTTCTTGATGGCGTCCCAGCCCAGGCCCATCCGCACCATGGTGAGCTTCTGGCCGCCGTCCTTGACCAGGCTCACGGTCTGGCCCTTGGTCAGGTTGACCGGACGTCCCTTGGTGAGGTTGACGCCACCACTGCGGGGCGCGGCCGGCGCGGACGCCGCCGGCGGGGGCGGCGGGGTGGCGGCGGACGAGCCGGACGGCGGGGGCGGCGGCGGGTAGGCGCCACCGGCGGGCGGCGGGGGGACCGGCGTCGACGAAGGGCTCGGGGC
>JAOPXU010000306.1 GCA_025964985.1 Nocardioides sp. | reverse complement strand
GGATCTTGCCGCGGATCGGCAGGATCGCCTGGACGCGCGGGTCGCGGCCCTGGCGGGCCGAGCCGCCGGCGGAGTCGCCCTCGACGATGAAGACCTCGCACTCGGCGGGGTTGGTCGACTGGCAGTCCGAGAGCTTGCCCGGCAGGCCGCCGCCGCCCAGCAGGCCCTTGCGGTTGCGGGCCAGGTCGCGCGCCTTGCGGGCGGCGACGCGGGCCTGCATGGCTGCCTGGGCCTTGCGGACGATGTCCTTCCCCTCGGCCGGGTTCTTCTGCAGCCAGTCGCCGAGCTGGTCGTTGACCAGGCGCTGCACAAAGCCCTTGGCCTCGGTGTTGCCGAGCTTGGTCTTCGTCTGGCCCTCGAACTGCGGCTCGCCGAGCTTGATCGAGATGATCGCGGTCAGGCCCTCGCGGATGTCGTCGCCCGAGACGCGGTCCTCGGGCTTCTTGATCAGGCCCCAGTCGGCGCCCGCGTTGTTGATGAGCGTGGTCAGCGCCGCACGGAAGCCCTCCTCGTGGGTGCCTCCCTCGTGGGTGTTGATCGTGTTGGCGAAGGTGTGCACCGACTCGGAGTAGGTCGTGTTCCACTGCATCGCGATCTCGAGGCTCATGTGGTTGTCGGACGACTCGGGCGTCTCGGCCTCGAAGCTGATGACGCTCGGGTTGGCCGGCGTCTTGGCCCGGTTGAGGTGCTCGACGTAGTCGACCAGGCCGCGGTCGTAGCGGAAGACCTGCTCGGTGCCGCCGCCGTCGGCCGCTGCCAGCGCGTCGTGGCCGGCGTCGGCCGACTCGTCGTCGACGGCGTCGGTGGCCATCGGGTCACCGGCGGACTCGGCCACCGCGTCGGCGCTCGGCCGCTCGTCGCGGACGACGATCTCGAGGCCCTTGTTGAGGAAGGCGTACTCGCGGATGCGGGTGGTGATGGTCTCGAGGTCGAACTTCGTGGTCTCGAAGATGTCGGTCGAGGGGTAGAACGTGATGGTCGTGCCGGTGCGCTCGTCGTCGGCCATGGTGCCGACCTCGTCGAGGCCGCCGGTCGGCACGCCGACCTCGAACTCCTGGCGCCACTTGCGGCTGCGGTTCTTGACCTCGGCGATCACGCGCGACGACAGCGCGTTGACCACGGAGATGCCGACGCCGTGCAGACCGCCGGAGACCTTGTAGCCGCCGCCGCCGAACTTGCCGCCGGCGTGCAGGACCGTGAGAGCCAGCGTCAGCGCGGGCAGCTCCTGGCCGGGGGCGGTGTCGGTGGGGATGCCGCGACCGTTGTCCTCGACTCGCACGCCACCGTCGGCGAGCAGGGTGAGGACGATGCGGTCGCAGTGGCCGGCCAGCGACTCGTCGACCGCGTTGTCGACGACCTCCCAGATCAGGTGGTGCAGGCCGCGCTCGCCGGTGGAGCCGATGTACATGCCGGGGCGCTTGCGGACGGCCTCGAGGCCCTCGAGGACCTGGATCGAGGAGGCACCGTACTCGGTGTCGACGGTCGAGCTGCGCAGGGTGGTGCGCAGGTCCTCGGCGGTCTCCTCCGGCGTCTGCTCGGACAGGTCGGGGGTGCTCTCGGGAGCAGGCTGGTCGGACACGCGGGACCTCTTCGCAGGCAGGAGCCGGACATGGCGGAGGTCGCGGCACCGGGGGGTCGCGACCTCGAACGCCATGATAGCCCTCTACGGGCCGCATTTCACGGTAGGCGTCCTCCGATGTGGGGGACCTGTCGTCGAAATCGCCCCTCAGAGGCCCATGGGCCGGTCCCAGAGCCCCTGGGAGGGGTCCGTCCAGGTCCCTGTACGTCGCCCGGCCGGCTGGAGCGGCTCCGGCGCCGCCCGACCCCGTCGGACGCCGGCTCAGCCGTAGGTGTCGCGCGGCCCGCGTCCGTCGCGGGTCGAGCGCCGGCCCTTCTTCCACGTGGGCAGGTGCGGGCCCAGCACCTCCAGGACGGTGACCGTGCCGGGGCCGAGGTCCTCGTTGAGGCGGCGCAGCACGCTCGGGATGAGCATCTTGAGCTGGGTCGCCCAGGCCGTGGAGTCGGTGCGCACCACAAGGCGGCCGTCGGCGAACGACTCCGGGGTGCAGTGGGCGGCGACCTCGTCGCCGACCAGCTCGGGCCAGCGGGCGAAGACCCCGCGGATGCGCAGCTGCAGCTCCCAGCCGCCGCGGTCGACGAGGCGGCCGACCTCGCCCCCGAGCAGCTGGGGGTCGCGGTCGTCGGGGTGCGCGCCCGACACCCGGCCGCGACGCGCCTCGCCCGGGGGCGGCGTACGACGGGGTCCGCGGCGGCGGGCGGCGGGCGTGCTGCCGGCGACCGCGCGGGTCACCTGGCGGGCGAGGTCGAGGCCGTCGTCGCTGTGCTCGGGGTCGGGAGTGCTCTTCTCGGCCTCGCCGTCGGGTCGCTCATCCGTCGTCACGGGTCACCTCTCCCCCGGCCACGGTGAACCGGACGCCGGCGAGCGCCTCGGGCACGTCGGCGGCCACCGCGGCCGTGACCAGCACCTGCTCGGCGTCGGCGACCAGCTCGGCGAGCTGCACGCGGCGCTCGGCGTCGAGCTCGGCGAAGACGTCGTCGAGGACGAGGATCGGGTCGTCGCCGTCGGAGCGCAGCAGGTCGTAGGACGCCAGGCGCAGCGCGAGCGCGAACGACCAGCTCTCGCCGTGCGAGGCGTAGCCCTTGACCGGCAGCCGGGTGCCGGCACCCGGCTCGCCGTCGGGGACGGAGGTGCCGAGCGAGAGCAGCAGGTCGTCGCGGTGGGGACCGACCAGGCAGACCCCGCGGTCGAGCTCGTCGCCGCGCCGGCGCGCGAGCTCGGCGAGCATGGCCTCGGTCAGCTCGGCGCGGTCGGGCCGGGCCGGGTCGGTGACCGCGGTGTGCGGGAGGTCGAAGGACGACTTGTAGGCGATCGCGGCGTCGTCGCGACCGGCACCGCGCGCGACCGTGGCGTACGCGGCGCCGACGTAGGGACGCAGGTGCTCGACGAGTGCGAGCCTCTCGGCCAGCAGCTCGGCGCCGACGCGGGCCAGGTGGGTGTCCCACACGTCGAGGGTCGACAGGGCGGCGTCCTGGCTCGAGGAGCCGCGGCGCGCGTGGCCCGCGGTCTTGAGCAGCGTCGAGCGCTGCTTCAGCACCCGCTCGAGGTCGCCGATGGTGCCGGCCAGGCGCGGGGTGCGCAGGACGAGGAGGTCGTCGAGGAAGCGGCGCCGGTCGCCGGGGTCGCCCTTGACCAGCGTCAGGTCGTCGGGCGAGAACACGACGGTGCGGACCAGGCCGACGATGTCGCGCACCCGCGGCAATGTCGACTTGTTGATTCGTCCCTTGTTCGACTTGCCGACATTGATCTCGACCTCGAGGACCGCCGTCCGACCGTCCTTGACCACGGCCGCGCGCACGATCGCCTGCTCGGCGCCGGCCTTGACCAGGGGCGTGTCACCGGCGACGCGGTGGGAGGAGAGCCGGGAGAGGTAGTCGACCGCCTCGACGAGGTTGGTCTTGCCCTGGCCGTTGCGCCCGACGAACGCGGTGACGCCCGGACCGAGCGGGACGTCGACCAGGCCGTAGGAGCGGAAGTTGTGCAGGGCCAGGTGGGAGACGTGCACCCCGTCGGCCCTCCTTCCGGCGCCGTGCGCCCGCTCGTCGCGCCGCGCGCGTCCCGTACGGGCGGAGCCTACGGGGCCCTAGTCTCCTGCCATGAGCGAAGACCCGTTGGCCAAGCAGAACCCCGAGGACCCCCAGAACCCCTACGGCTCCCCCCAGCCGCCGCAGTCCCCGCCGCCCGCCTACGGCCAGCAGCCCCCGGCCTACGGCCAGCAGCCTCCCGCCTACGGCCAGCCCCCGCAGGGCTACGGCCAGCCCGGACCCGGCGGCTACGGCGGCGGCACCTTCTTCATCTCCCAGATGGGCCAGGAGCAGGGGCCGCTGCAGGTCACCCAGCTCGCCCAGATGGCGACCGGCGGACAGCTCAAGCCCGACACGATGGTGCGCGCCGACGGTGCCGCCCAGTGGTTCCCCGCCAAGGAGGTGCCCGGCCTCTACTCCGACAAGGAGTGGCTGACCACCGCCCTGCTGTCGTGGCTGCTCGGCGTCTTCGGCGTCGACCGCTTCTACCTCGGCTACACCGGCCTCGGCGTCGCCAAGCTGCTCACCTGCGGCGGCCTCGGCGTCTGGGCGCTGGTCGACCTGGTCCTGATCCTGATGCGCAAGGTCCCCGATGCCCAGGGCCGCCCCCTCCGCTGACGCACCCGCTCGGCGTACCCCGGTCACCGTCCCCCTGGTGGCGGCCGGGGCCGCCGCTGCGCTCGGCGCAGCGCTGCTCATCTCGCCCGAGCACGTCGAGGACGGCCCGGTCATCTGCCCGTTCCGCCGGCTCACCGGCCTGCCCTGTCCCGGCTGCGGCCTGACGCGGTCGTGGGTCTACCTCGCCCACGGCTGGTGGCACGAGGCCGTGACCGCGCACCCGTTCGGCGTCGTCGCGCTCGCCGCGGCCGTGGCGCTGGTGGTCGCGGTCGCCGTTGCGCTCGCGCGCCGATCACCCCTGCCCGACCTCGACGCCGTCGTACGCCGACCGTGGGTCCGCGCGCTCGTCGCGGTCTGGCTGGTGTGGGCCGCCGTACGGCTGGTCGTCGCGGTCTAGCCGCAGGGACCGGTGGTCACTTCTCCGGGCTGGCGTCGCCGCCGGCCGGCGGAGGCGTGCGCACGGCGTGGCCGCCGAACTGGTTGCGCATCGCGGCCACGGCCTTCATGGCCGGGCTGTCGTCCTGGCGCGAGGTGAAGCGCGCGAACAGCGAGGCGGCGATCACGTGCATCGGCACGGCGTGGTCGATCGCGGCCTGCACGGTCCACCGGCCCTCGCCGGAGTCCTCGGCGTAGCCCTGCAGCTGGTCGAGGTGGGCGTCGTCACCGAGAGCGGCGACCAGCAGGTCGAGCAGCCACGAGCGGATGACGGTGCCGGTGCGCCAGGAGTCGAACACCTCGGGCACGTTGTCGACCAGGTCGGTCGCCTCGAGCAGCTCCCAGCCCTCGGCGTAGGCCTGCATCATCGCGTACTCGATGCCGTTGTGGACCATCTTGGCGAAGTGCCCGGCGCCCGGCTGGGCGCCCGCGTGCACGAAGCCGCCGTCGTCGGGCTTGAGCGCGTCGAAGGCCGGCTGCACCTTGGCGATGTCGGAGGGCGCACCGCCGCACATGAGCGCGTAGCCGTTCTTGAGACCCCACACGCCGCCGGAGACACCGCAGTCGACGAAGCCGATGCCGCGCTCGGCGAGCATCGCCGCGTTGGTCGCGTCGTCGGTGTACTTGGAGTTGCCGCCGTCGACGACCAGGTCGCCCTCACCCAGCAGGTCGCCGAGGTCGGCGATCGTCGCCCGCGTCGGCTCGCCGGCCGGCACCATCACCCAGACCACCCGGGGGCCGTCCGACGGCAGCGCCTCGACCATCGCGGCCAGGCTCTCGACGTCGGCGAGCTCGGGGTTGCGGTCGTAGCCGACGACGGTGAGACCGGCGTCGCGCATGCGCGTGCGCATGTTGCCGCCCATCTTGCCGAGTCCGACGAGTCCGATGTGCATGGTGTCCCTCCTGGACGGTGATCGGTCGGGGGGTCGCTCGGGCGCCCGGTACCCCTACGAGAGCAGGCGGCGCGGCATCAGCAGGTAGCGGAAGCCCGGGTCGGCCGCGTCGTCGTCGGCGATGCCGCTGATGACCACGGGCTTGGAGGCCTGCGTGAAGGCCAGCTCGACCACCTGCTGGTCGATGGCGGTGAGGCCGTCGAGGAGGAACTGCGGGTTGAAGCCGGTGGTGAGGTCGTCGCCGTTGATGTCGGCGTCGACTGCTTCGGTCGCCATCGCCTCGTCGCCGGAGCCGGCGTCGAGGACGATCTGGTTGTCGCCGAACTTCATCTGCACGGCCGTGTTGCGCTCGGCGACGAGCGCCACGCGCTTGACCGTCTCGATCAGCTCGGCCTTGTTGACCTTGGCGACCGTGAGGTGCTCGGCCGGGAACAGCGACCGGACCTTCGGGAACTCGCCGTCGAGCAGGCGGGTCGTGGTGCGGCGTACGCCGCCGAGGCCGGTGCCCTCGAAACCGATCAGGCCCTCGCCTGCGCCGCTCGCGGCGAGCGCGATGGTGACCTCGGCGCCGGAGGTGAGCGACTTCGCGGTGTCGCCGAGGACCTTGGCGGGCACCAGAGCAGCGACCGACTCGTCGGGCGACTGCGGGTTCCAGGTCAGCTCGCGGTGCGAGAGCCGGAAGCGGTCCGTGGCGAGCAGCGCCATGGTGGAGCCGTCGATCTCGATGCGTACGCCGGTGAGCACGGGCAGCATGTCGTCGCGACCGGCGGCCGTGACCGCCTGGGAGACGGCGTGCGCGAAGTCGGCGCTGGAGACGGTGCCGGTGGCGGACGGCATGTCGGGCAGCGTCGGGTAGTCGTCGACGGGCATGGTCTGGAGGCTGAAGCGGGCCGAGCCGCAGGTCAGCGAGACGCGCGGTCCCTCGAGGGTGAGCTCGACGGGCTTGGCCGGGAGGCTGCGGCAGATGTCGGCCAGCAACCGGCCGCTGACGAGGGCCTTGCCCTCGTCGCTGACGTCCGCGACGAGCGTGGCGCGTGCGGAGGTCTCGTAGTCGAACGTGGAGAGCACCAGT
>JAOPXU010000221.1 GCA_025964985.1 Nocardioides sp. | reverse complement strand
CGAGGTTCTCGAACGGGTCGTCGAGCTCGATCTCACGAGCGACGGTGACACCGTCGTTGGTGATGGTGGGTGCGCCCCACTTCTTGTCGAGGACGACGTAGCGGCCCTTCGGGCCGAGCGTCACCTTGACGGCGTTGGCGAGGGCGTCGACGCCGCGCTCGAGGGCGCGGCGGGCGTTCTCGTCGAACTCCAGGATCTTGGGCATGTGGCTACTTCCTTGGAACGGTTGCGAAAAGTGAGTCGGGTCGTGTGCCCGTCGCCGGTCGGAGGACCGGGCCGGGGCACACGACCCGAGGGATCAGGAGACGACCGCGAGGACGTCGCGCGCGGAGAGGATGAGGAACTCGTCGCCGCCGTACTTGACCTCGGTGCCGCCGTACTTGCTGTAGATCACCTTGTCGCCGACCGCGTCGTCCATGGGGATGCGGCCGTCGCCGTCCTCGTTGGAGCGACCGGGGCCGACGGCCACGACCTCGCCCTCCTGGGGCTTCTCCTTGGCGGTGTCCGGGATGACCAGGCCAGAGGCGGTGGTCTGCTCGGCCTCGAGGGGCTTGACGACGATCCGGTCCTCGAGAGGCTTGATGTTGACCGACACGATGTCGACCTCCACTTTCCGTGTTGCTGCGGGCTCTGGTGGCGCTTGCAGGGGTACGCCGTCGCGGGGGTCGCACGTCGCAAGCGCTGGCACCCTCGGGTCGAGAGTGCCAACACCGAAACTAGCACTCCCCCCGCCCGAGTGCCAGGAGCGCCCCCGCCCGGCGGACGCGGCCGTGCGGACGGCGCCTGCGAGGATCGGCCCATGGACCTCGACGCCTTCCGGTGGCTGCTGACCGACCCCGGGCAGGACCTGCTGGTGCGGACCGCGGGCGCGCTGGCCGAGCAGGGCGACGAGCTGGCCGTGCAGACGAGCCTGCGTCGTACGGCGGCCGCCGAGCACGTCGCCGCCGCGCTGACCCAGGTCGCCCTGCGTGCCCGCGCCGAGGTCAAGCTCGGCCCGAGCGCCGCGAAGATGTACTTCACCCCCGACGGGCTCGAGCAGGCCACCCGCCTGCCGGTCGCCCGCCACCGCGCGGCGCGGCTGACGGCGTTCGAGGCCACGACCCACGTCGACCTCGGGTGCGGCATCGGTGGCGACCTGGTCGCGGTGGCCGAGGCCGGCATCACCTGCGTCGGCGTCGACCTCGACCCGGTGCGCGTCGCGGTCGCCGAGGCCAACCTCGCCGCGCTCGGGCTGCCCGGGGCGGTGAGCGTCGCTGACGCCACCCGCATCGACACCAGCCCCTTCGACGTCGCCTACGCCGACCCGGCCCGCCGCACGGGGGCAGGCCGCACCTTCCGCGTCGAGGACTGGACGCCGTCCTGGTCGTTCGTCGAGACGCTGCTGCGCCGCGACTCCTGCGTCAAGGTCGCCCCCGGCATCCCGCACGCGCTGGTGCCGGCCGGCGTCGAGGCCGAGTGGGTCAGCCACCACGGTGAGGTCAAGGAGGCGGCGCTGTGGTCGGGCCGGCTGGCGACCACCGCGCGCCGGGCGACCGTCATCGGCCCCGGCGGCCTGGCCACCCTGACCGACGACGACGACCCCGGCCCGGCAGCGGTCGGCGTCCGAGCGACGGGTGCCTACCTCTACGAGCCCGACGGCGCCGTCGTCCGGGCCGGCCTGGTGACCGCGGTGGCGGCCGCGGCCGGTGGCGGCCTGGTCGACGAGCACATCGCCTACGTGACGGCCGACGAGGAGCTGAGCACGCCGTTCGCGCGCGGCTACCGCGTGCTCGAGGAGCTCCCCTACCGCGAGAAGCAGCTGCGGGCGGCCCTGCGCGAGCGCGGTGTCGGCCGGCTGACGATCAAGAAGCGGGGCGTCGACGTCGTCCCCGAGCAGCTGCGCAAGCGGCTGGCCCTCGACGGCGACACCGAGGCCACGATCGTGCTGACCCGCGTCGCCGGGCAGGGCACCGCGCTGCTCGTCCAGCCGCTCTGAGGTCCTAGGAGACGAGCGGCTGACCGGTGGTGCCGCCGGGCTCGACCGGTGCGGCGGCCGCGCCCTCAGCGGAGGCGGCGGCCACGTGGATGCGCGCCAGCGGGTGCCCGCGCAGCGGCACCGCCAACAGTGACCACAGCTCGGTGACGGCGGTGCGGTCGCCGCCGCGGGCCTCGACGACGTGGGCGAGCCAGTCGCGCACCTCGACCACGATGGTCTCGTCGCCCGTGGCCACGGCCGCGGCGACGCAGCCGACGACGTGGTCGACGTGGCCGACCAGGTCGGGCCACCACGCCGGGAGCGCGTGGGTGCCGAGGCGGTCGAGCAGCCGGGCCACGACGCCCTCGGTGAGCACCTGGCGCTGCTCGATGATCCACTCGGCCTCGGCGTCGGCCGGGGTGCGGTCGGGCACCTGGACCGGCGGCAGCCGGTCGGGGAGGTCCTCGAGCAGGGCGATGGCGGAGGCCAGGTCGGCGGCGTACGCCGTCGCACCGAGTGCCGCGGCCCGCGCCGGGTCGCCGCCGAACGCGCTGCCCCCGACGATCACCGGGATGCCGAAGGAGCGCAGCTCGTCGAAGACCCGCTTCTGCCCCGCCAGCGACGAGGTGGTCGAGACGCTGAACAGCACGGCCCGGCAGCGGCCGCCGACGATCTCGCGGACCAGCCGGTCGGGGTCGGGGTCGGCGCCGAGGTAGGTGACGTTGTAGCCCTCCCAGACGAGGCCCTCGGCGATGACCAGGGCCGGCAGCGAGTGGCGCTCGTGCTCGACGCAGGCCACGACCACGGTCGGTCGCGACGGGTCGGGCGGTGGCGCGAAGGAGCCGAGCCAGTGCACGAGGCCCTCGTTGATCTCGGTGGCGGCCCGCTCCTGCTCGACGTCCCAGACCCCGGCCAGCCACAGGTCGCCGATGCGCGCCTGGGCGGGCACCACCAGCTCGTCGATGACGTCGGTGGCACTGCGTCCGCGGGCCCGCTCGGCCTTGACGACCTCGAGGGCGGCGAGCCGGTCACCTGACCGGAGTGCGTCCCAGTAGTCGGAGCGGACCTGGTTCATGCGAGCTCACACGTCTCTGGGCGGCAGGTGCGCTCATTGGACCAACAGCGAGCACGACCCGGCTTCCACCGTGAGGGTGAAAGGCGTCACACCCGCACCGGGTCAGGGCTAGCCGAGCCCAGCCCGCTCGGCGCCGATGCTCGTGTCGTCGCCGTGGCCGGTGTGGACGACGGTCTCGTCCGGCAGGGCCAGCAGCTTGGCCCGGATCGAGGCCTCGATCGTGGGCCGGTCGCTGAAGGAGCGACCGGTCGCGCCGGGGCCGCCGTTGAAGAGGGTGTCGCCGGTGAAGACGCAGCCGAGGTCGGCGGCGTACAGGCAGACGGCGCCGGGGGCGTGCCCGGGCGTGTGCAGCACCTGCAGGGTCGTGCCGCCCACCTCGATGGTGACGCCGTCGGCCAGGTCGAGGTCCCACAGGTGGGTCTCGCCGTGGCTGAGGTCCCACAGCGGCTTGTCGTCGGGGTGCAGCATGATCGGCGCGCCCGAGCCGCCGTTGACGGCCTCGCGCAGCGCCGGGGCGACGCGGCAGTGGTCGTCGTGGGCGTGGGTCAGCACGATCGCCTTGACCGTGCGCTCCCCCACCAGCGCCAGGATGTCCTCGACCGAGTGCGGGGCGTCGATGACGACGCACTCGCTGTCGTCGCCGACGACCCAGATGTTGTTGTCGACCTGGTGCGTCTCGCCGTCGAGGCTGAAGGTGCCGCTGGAGACGGCGTGGTCGACCCGGGTGCCGGCCATCAGAGGACCACCACCGAGCGCAGGACGTCGCCGCCGTGCATCCGGTCGAAGGCGGCCTCGACGTCGCCGATGCCGATCTCCTCGGTGACGAACGCGTCGAGGTCGAGGCGACCCTGGCGGTAGAGGTCGACGAGCATCGGGAAGTCGCGCGAGGGCAGGCAGTCGCCGTACCAGCTCGACTTCAGCGAACCGCCGCGACCGAAGACGTCGATGAGCGGGATCTCGGGGAGCTTCATGTCCGGCGTCGGTACGCCGACCAGCACGACGGTGCCGGCGAGGTCGCGGGCGTAGAACGCCTGCTTCCAGGTCTCGGGGCGCCCGACGGCCTCGACCACGACGTCGGCACCCTCGGCGCCGGGGTAGGTCTCGGCGCAGATCCGCTTGATCTCCTCGACCGGGTCGACCTTGCTCGAGTCGACGGTGTGCGTGGCGCCGATCGCCTTGGCCTGCTCCAGCTTCTTGGCGTCGATGTCCACCGCGATGATCGGGCTGGCGCCGGCCAGGGCCGCGCCGGCGACCGCAGCGACGCCGACGCCGCCGCAGCCGATGACGGCGATGCTGCGACCGCGGGTGATCCCGCCGGTGTTGATCGCGGCGCCGATGCCGGCCATCACGCCACAGCCCAGCAGGCCCACCGCGGCCGGACGCGCGTCGGCGTCGACCTTGGTGCACTGCCCGGCGGCGACCAGCGTCTTCTCCGCGAACGCGCCGATGCCGAGCGCGGGGCTCAGCTCGGTGCCGTCCATGTCACCACCGGAGAGGGTCATCTTCTGCGTCGCGTTGTGGGTGTTGAAGCAGTACTGCGGCTCCCCGCGGCCGCACGCGCGGCACTCGCCGCACACCGCACGCCAGTTGAGGATCACGAAGTCGCCCGGCGCCACCGAGGTCACGTCGGGCCCGACGGCCTCGACGATGCCGGAGGCCTCGTGGCCGAGCAGGAAGGGGAAGTCGTCGTTGATCCCGCCCTCGCGGTAGTGCAGGTCGGTGTGGCACACCCCGCACGCCTGCACCTTCACCACGGCCTCGCCCGGGCCGGGGTCGGGCACGTTGATGGTGACCAGCTCGACGGGGGCTCCCTTGGCCTTCGCGACGACGGCCTGGACCTGCTGCATGCGTGCTCCTCGTGGTGGACCGGGGGTGGGACTGGGTGTCGGGTCCCATGCAACCGCACCGGTCAACCGGACGCGACGGCGGCGCGTCCTCTCCTGCGTGACGACCTGGCGCACGGTGCTCGCGGTCCCCCTGCTGCTCGCCCTCGGCTGCAGCCCGGAGGGTCCACCGCCCGCGGTCCCGTCGGCTCCCCCGCCCACCGCGCCCGCGTGGCTCGACGGACTCGAGCAGGGGCCGCCGCCTCGCGTCCCGTACGTCGTCGGCACCACCCATGTCGCTCCGGACGGCAGCCGCACGGGGATCCGTCGGGAGGGCCCGCTCGTGAGGACGCCGCCGGTCGCTGCGTTCGCGTCGCTGGACGACGGCTCGCTGCTGGTGCAGGACGACGACAACTTCGAGGGCTACACCACCGTGCGGCACGTCCGGCGGGGCCGGACCGTCGCGACCTGGGACATCACCGGCCTCCTCGTGCCGAGCCCGGGCGGCACGGTGGCGTTCGGCGAGGCGACGAGCTCGGAGGCCGTGCCGAAGGGTCCGACGGCCCTGCACCTGTTCACCGGCCACGAGCACCGCGTCCAGTCGCTGACCTACCACCCGGCGGTCGAGGCGGTCGTCGACGGCCGCGTCGTCTTCCGGGCCCGGTTCGGGCTCCCGGGCGACCCGCAGGGCCTGCTCGTCTCCGACCTCGTCGGGCCGCCGCAGCCGTGGAGGCGCCCCGTGCCGACGAGCCGGTCTGCGCCTCCACGACGACCGGCGCCGCCGGGCTCCGTCGTCCTGGACGCAGTGCTCGAGCCGTCCGGATCCGTGCTGCTGGTCGTCGCCCCGCGCGGCCGCGACCGCCACCGGCTCAGCGCCCTCGTACGACGCCGCAGCGACGGCCGCTTCGAGGTGGTGGCACCACCGCGCCCGCTCCCCCGGCAGAGCGGCCTGACCCCGAGCGCCTACCTGCTCGGGGTGCGTCCCTGAGCGGTTGCAACCTTCCTGCGCACATCTGCGTCTTGGTGGCGTGGACGAAGGAGGGACGATGGTGCAGCTGCACAGCCGGGCGAGGCCCGAGACTGGTGCCATGAGCAGCGCCCACGACAAGGACGCACGCCGGGACGCCGAGTTCACGGCGTACCTCAACGCGCGGCAGCCCAGCCTGCTGCGCACGGCGTACCTGTTGACGGGCGACCGGCACACGGCCGAGGACGTGCTCCAGACGTCGCTGGCCAAGCTCTACCTGGCCTGGGACAAGGTGCAGGACCGCAGCTCGGTGGACGCCTACGTCCGCCGGATCATGGTCAACGAGAACAACTCGCTGTGGCGCAAGCCCTGGAAGAAGCGGGAGCACGCCATCGACGTGCTGCCCGACAGCGCCCACGTCGACGCCTACGACGAGGGCCGCAGCGCGGCCCTGTGGGAGGTCGTGCAGTCCCTGCCGCCGAAGGCGCGGGCCGTCGTCGTGCTGCGGTTCTACGAGCAGATGAGCGAGGCCGAGACCGCTGACGTGCTCGGCATCTCCGTCGGCACCGTCAAGTCGCAGTGCAGCCGCGCCGTCGCGGCCCTGCGCGAGCGCGTGCCGGCCGACCTGCACCCCGGACGACACGAGGAGTCCTCATGAACGAGCACGACGAGACCAACGAGACCGACAAGACCGGCGAGACCGCCCGCGAGCCCTGGGAGAGCGAGATGACGAGCGAGTTCGACCGCCGCGTCCGCGACCTCCACGTGGCCCCGCTGACCCTCGACCACGTGAAGGGACAGGCCGTGACCATCCGCCGCAAGCGCCGCGCCGCCGTCGCCGGCGGTGTCCTGGCCGCCGCGGCCGTCATCGTGCCGGCGGCGGTCGTCGCCGCCGACAGCACCGGCGGCCGCGACACCGAGGTCCCCCTCGCGACGTCCACGCCGTCGACCACCGCCGTCGACCCGACCTCCACGCCGACCACCGCGCCGCCGGTCGCCACCGGGCCGTCGTACGTCGAGGGCACGAGCTACCACCGTGCCGACGGCTCGGTCTACGAGCTGCCCGCGGCGACGTACCGGCAGGCCGTGACGCTCGGCGAGCGCGTCGTCGCCTACCGCTGGGACGAGCAGGCCCTCACCGGCGTCGTCGACGTCGTCGCCGACGGCGCGGTCGTCGACACCTATCTGGCCCCGATGGACTTCGTGGCCGACGAGGACAGCGAGGTCGTCGCGTTCATGACGTCGTCCGGGAAGGTCCAGACCCTCTGGGACGGCGGCGAGCGCGTGCTGGCCGACGGCTACAGCGGCTGGTCGGTGCGGGCGGTCAGCGGCGGCCCCGACTGCCTCGACCCCGAGGCCGGCGGTGCGGGCTGCCGGGTGTTCCTGAAGGACGACGGCCCGGAGGGTGGCACCATCGCGGTCGACTCCAGCGGGCTCGAGGAGCCCCCGGTCACCGACGCGGAGGTGATCTACGACGCCGACAGAGCCGGCCGTCTGACCGTGGTGAACGAGATCAGGGACGACGGCTCGTGCGGCGGCGTCTACGACGAGGCCGCCGGCGCCTACCGGTTCGAGCAGTGCGACTACACGCTGACCGACTTCTCCCCCGACGGGTCGCTCGTGCTCGCTCCGCCGGCCTACCGCGACGGCCCCGGCGACGGCTTCGTCGCCGTCCTCGACGCCGCCACGGGCGAGGAGGTGGCCCGCCTCGAGCCGGCCGACGGGTTCATCGGCACGTTCACCTGGCTCGACGACCGCACCTTCGCCGCGGAGGTCTTCGACTACGGCGACCAGGCCTGGACGATCCAGACACTCACCGTCGGCGACGGCGACGGAACACCGGTCACCGCGGTCGGGCCGGTCCCGGGCGAGGACGTCGCGTCGCCGATCCACGTGGTCGGCTGAGCCACCCGCTCCACGAGGTCCTGGTCACCCGCTCCACGCGGCCGTGGCCAGGACCTCGTCCATGAGCGCCTGCTGGAAGGCGCGGTCGCCCTCGACCGCGTTGTCGTAGCCGAAGCTGATGCTCACCTGGTCGCCGCCGACGTCGGCGACGTAGGTGTCGGTGAGCACCCCACCGGCGACCCCGCGCACGTGGGCCATCAGCACCCCGCCGACCTCGACGGGCTCGAGCACCTCGGCCGAGGTCAGCGCCCGGGCCGACTCGGCCGCGATCTGCTCGAGCGTCGAGCCGCCGGACACCACCGGGAACGTCACCAGCTGCACCTGGTCGCCCTGGACCCCGTCGCCGCCACGGGCCGCGACGTCGAACGGCGACTGGCTCGCGACCTTCGTCCAGCCCTCCGGCGCACGCAGGCTCAGCGTCCCGAGGACGAGCCGCGGCCCGGTCGCCGCTGCTGGCTCGCTGGTCGGCTCGCTCGTGGGCTGGCTCGTCGGCTCGGAGGCCGCCGCCCCGGTGCTCGAGGTGCTCGGGGACGGGGTCGTCTCCCCGGTGGCGGGGGTGTCGTCCGAGCAGCCGGCGACCAGGAGTGCGAGGAGCACGACGACAGCCGCGCTGGCACGAGGTGGCGTGGTCATGGGTTCCGTCCTGTCCGAGTGAGGGCGTCTCGAGACACCCAACCAGAGCCCGCGGTGCAGGTCGCGGGAGGTTTCGCTGGCAGGCTCTCGGGTACGGGAACCAGGTCCCGGGTCCGTCCCACGGAGGAGTCACCACCGATGTCCGTCAACCCAGCGATGTTCGTGCCGGGCATGGCCCTGGCCGGCGCCGTGCAAGGCGTGCTGCAGGCCATCCACGTGCAGGAGGAGACGATCCGCGAGATCGTCACGATCCTCGAGGAGTACTCCGAGGCCCTCGGTCAGAGCAGGCCGGGCACGATCCGCGAGTCGGCGTACGGCGGGTCGCCGGTGGGCGAGTCGCTCGGTCACCACACCAAGCTGGCCCACGACCACGTCTTCACCGCGATGACCGAGATGATGAACACCCTGTCCGGCACCGGCGAGAAGGTGCGCGCCTACCACGACGAGATCGTCTTCCAGGACGAGGACGTCGCCGACCGCAGCCGCACCGCGATGCACCGCCACGGCCTCCACGACCCGGCCGCCGGCCGCGGCCCCGTCATGGAGGCGTGATGGCCGCCCCCGGTCCCCAGGAGATGCGCCTGCGCTCGGCCCTGACGGGCGCCGACCAGGGCGTCATCGGTGACGCGTCGACCGAGTGGTGGCGCATCGGCAACCTGCTCGACCAGATCTCGACGGCCCTGTCGCGCGCGGCCGACAACGACGAGAAGATCGGCGGCCAGACCGGGCCGGCCATGGGTGAGCGGCTGCGCAAGGCCGGCACCGACATGAGCCACATGAGCGGCCTGGTGCACCGCGGTGGCGAGTCGCTCGACCGCTCGTCCGCCCTCATCACCGACGCCCACGCCGCGCTGCTGCGCCTCGACACCGACCAGGCCACGACGGTCCCGGCCGACCCCGGCACCTACACGCCGCCCATCGGCACCCCGACGCAGCAGGACCTCGACGCCCAGCGCGCCCACCACGGCAAGGTCGTGGCCCACCAGCAGCAGCTGCAGGCCCGCGAGGAGGCCGCGCGCACCTGGAACGACCGGATCGACCAGGTCTACACCCACGAGATCGCCGTCATGAAGAGCATCCACGGCATCCCCGACCCGATCAAGGACGAGCCGCCCACGATGCGTACGTCGACCGGTGGCGGTGGGGGCGACCGGCCCGGCGGCGGCAGCACGGCGACGCTGACCCGTTTCGGTGGTCGCCCGACCGACGGCGACGACGACCGCGACCCCGACCGGGGCGACCAGGACGACCCGACGACAGAGGTCAGGCCGCCGCGCGACGAGGACCCGCCCGTCATCACGCCCACCCCCGTGCCGACCCCCACCACGCAGGTCCCCGACGCCCCCGCCCTCCCGCAGGGGCCCGGCGCACCCACGCCGCAGGCCCCGGCCGGACCGGTCGGCGGCGGCGCGGGCG
>JAOPXU010000159.1 GCA_025964985.1 Nocardioides sp. | reverse complement strand
TGTTCTGCACGGTCTGGAGTCTCCTGTACGGGTCGACGAGGTCGTCGGGGCGCGACCAGCCCGCAAGATACCGGGCAGTAACCGGTGGGCACGGCGAGTGTGCGCGAGGTCACCCGGGGTTCACCCCTGCGGCCGGATGCGCCGCGAGGCCGCGCGGCCGAAACCCCTCGGCCGACCAGTGACCCGTCAGCGCAGCGCGATCCGGTACGCCTTACGCAGGCGGTTGCTGAGTGCGGGATCCAAGTGGAGCGGGTCGGACTAGACCGAATGGTGGGCGACCGATGAGAAGCAAGTCGCGGGCCGGCAGAGCACCGACGTCGGGCTCACGACCTGGTCGACGTGACGCTTGAGCCACGCTGCGACATTGGCCTCTTGCGGGACCACCTGCGCACGCGGCAGATCGAGTGCGGGGATCGCGACGCCGAGACCAAGTGTGGGCTGCTGGCCGATGCCGACGGTGCGCACATGGGGTATCCGCTTCAGGGCGTTGAACGCGCGAGGTCCGCCGACTTGGAACAGGGGAGCCTGGCGACTCACCGTGGACTGGTCGCCACGCGGAGCGAGGTAGCCGTGCCAGTAGCCGCCGAGCACGACGCGCACCGGGCGCTTCTTGGCCTGGGCGCGAATGGTGGCGATCGCGCTGCGACCGAGGTCGGCGCACCCGCCCCGTGCCTCGGACGTCTTCAGCACCATCGGTGGGCACGCGCCCAGCTGGAACGTCATGAGGACGTGCCGGTTGTCACGGGCAGCGGCGATGATGCCGGGCGTCTGCTGCCACGAGTGGCTGTCACCCCAGATGACGACCAGCGGCCGTCGTGGACCTGCCCTCAGCACCTCGCAGGGGAGCGCGGTGGCGGGCATGGTGCCGTCACCGACGCAGCGGCGGGGCAGCACCCGGACGCTGGCCGGCGGCTGCTGGGTGTCGACCGGCGGCAAGATGACGACCGGCGGGTCCGGCTCGGGCTCCGGCTCTGGGGTGGGCTCGGTGGGCGGATCCGTCGGGCCGGGCTCGACCGGACCCGTCGGGACCGTCGGGTCAGGAAGCGGCGGCCCGTCGTCGGCCGAGGCCGCACCCGCCCCTGTTCCGAGCGTCAGCACCAGTGCCGTGAGCACCGATCCCGTCGCGGTGAGCGCACTCCTACGTCGTCCCGCCGCGAGCACGCGGCGAGGAATTCGATTCCCCATGCGCAGAAGCCTGCGGGACGCAACCCCGGTCTAGACAATCCGGAACACCTCCGGTCGGCTCGTCGTTGAGGGGCCGCACGATCGTGTCCGTGTCGCCACAGGGGCTTGCGGGACCGACGAGGTCAGTGGGGCGTCGCAGCCGGCTCCACCAGCTCGACCAGGATGCCGCCGGCGTCCTTGGGGTGCACGAAGTTGATGCGGGAGTCGGACGTGCCGCGCTTGGGGGCGTCGTAGAGCATCCGCAGTCCGCGCTCGCGCAGGATGGCCGAGACCTGCTCGACGTCGGTGACGCGGTAGGCGACCTGCTGGCAGCCCGGCCCGCTGCGGCCGATGAACTTGGCGATCGTCGACTCCTCGCTCAGCGGGGCCAGCAGCTGCACGTGGGAGCCGGAGTCGCCGACGGCCATCATCGCCTCGCGCACGCCCTGCTCCTCGTTGGTCTCCTGGTGCGCGAGCCGCATGCCGAAGGTGTCGCGGTAGAAGGCGATGGCCTCGTCGAGGTCGGGCACGGCCATGCCGACGTGGTCGATCGCGGTGAAGAGGTGGTCGGGGATCTCGAGCGTCATGCGCGCCATTGTCGCCGTACGACGGGCCGTCGGCGGTGTGACGCGCGCCTCGTCGACCACGCACGGACACCGTGCCAACCCAGGTGAATGATCGGTAACCTCGCGACACATCCCCTCGATCCCGAACCCCAGTCCTGCGGAGGCACCCATGTCCGGATCCGTCATCGTCGCCGGAGCGCGCACGCCCATCGGCCGCCTGCTCGGCGGCCTGAAGTCCCTCAAGGCGACCGACCTGGGCGGCGTGGCCATCAAGGGCGCGCTCGAGAAGGCCGGCGTCACCGGTGACCAGGTCGACTACGTCGTCATGGGCCAGGTCATCCTCGCCGGCGCCGGTCAGAACCCCGCCCGCGAGGCGGCCGTCGCGGGCGGCGTCCCGATGGACGTCCCGTCGATCACCATCAACAAGGTGTGCCTCTCCGGCCTCAACGCGATCGCGTTCGCCGACCAGCTCATCCGCGCCGGCGAGTGCGAGATCGTCGTGGCCGGTGGCATGGAGTCGATGACCAACGCCCCCCACCTGCTCATGGGCTCGCGCGAGGGCACGAAGTTCGGCGACACCAAGCTCGTCGACTCGATGGCCTACGACGCCCTGTTCGACCAGGTGACCCAGCAGGCCATGGGCGTGCTCACCGAGGAGATCAACGCCGCGAGCGCCAACCTGACCCGCGAGGAGCAGGACCACTTCTCCGCGCTGTCGCACCAGAAGGCCGCCGCCGCCTGGAAGAACGGCGTCTTCGACGACGAGGTCGTCCCGGTCTCGATCCCGCAGCGCAAGGGCGACCCGGTCGTCATCAGCACCGACGAGGGCGTGCGCGGCGAGACCACCGCCGAGTCCCTGGGCGCCCTGCGCCCGGCGTTCTCCAAGACCGGCACGGTCACCGCCGGCTCCTCCTCCCAGATCTCCGACGGCGCTTGCGCGGTCGTCGTGATGAGCAAGGCCAAGGCCGAGGAGCTCGGGCTCGAGTGGCTGGCCGAGATCGGCGCGCACGGCATGGTCGCCGGGCCCGACTCCTCGCTGCAGCTGCAGCCGGCCAACGCCACCGCGCTGGCCTGCAAGAAGGAGGGCATCGAGCCCACCGACCTCGACCTGGTCGAGTTCAACGAGGCCTTCGCCGCCGTCGGCATCTCCTCTGCTCGCGAGCTGGGCCTGCCCGACGAGAAGGTCAACGTCAACGGCGGCGCGATCGCCCTCGGCCACCCCGTCGGCATGTCCGGTGCCCGCGTCGTCCTCCACCTCGCCCTCGAGCTCAAGCGTCGTGGCGGCGGTGTCGGCGCGGCCGCGCTGTGCGGTGGCGGCGGTCAGGGCGACGCGCTGATCGTGCGTGTCCCCAAGAGCTGATCGGCGTCGGGTCGACGTACCCGACCTCGTCGCGCGGGCCCGGGACGGTGAGTCCCGGGCCGTCGCGCGGCTGATCTCCCTCGTCGAGGACGAGTCGCCGGCGCTGCGCGAGGTGATGGCGGCGCTCGCGCCCCACACCGGGCGCGCGCAGGTCATCGGCATCACCGGCGCCCCCGGCGTCGGCAAGTCCACCTCGACCAACGCGGTCGTCGCCGCCCTGCGCGCCGACGGCCGTCGCGTGGGCGTGCTGGCCGTCGACCCGTCCTCGCCCTTCTCGGGCGGCGCGCTGCTCGGCGACCGGGTGCGGATGGGCGACCACGCGTCCGACGAGGGCGTCTACATCCGCTCCATGGCCGCCCGCGGCCACTTGGGCGGGCTGTCCTGGTCGACCCCGCAGGCCATGCGCGTGCTCGACGCGGCCGGCTTCGACGTCGTCCTCGTCGAGACCGTCGGCGTCGGGCAGAGCGAGGTCGAGGTCGCCGGGCTCGCCGACACCACCGTCGTGCTGCTCGCGCCCGGCATGGGCGACGGCATCCAGGCCGCCAAGGCCGGCATCCTCGAGGTCGGCGACGTCTACGTCGTCAACAAGGCCGACCGAGACGGCGCCGCCAACGTCGCCCGCGACCTGCGCTCGATGCTCGCCCTCGCCGACCGGCGCGAGGGCGCCTGGGACCCGCCGATCCTCAAGACCACCGCGCAGACCGGTGAGGGCGTGCCCGAGGTCGTCGCCGCGCTCGACGAGCACCGCGCCTGGTCGGCGTCCAACGGCGAGCTCGTGCGCCGCCGCGAGCGCCGCGCCCGTGCCGAGATCGAGGCGATCGCCGTCTCCGCGCTGCGGTCGCGCTGGTCGCAGGTCGGGCAGCGCGACGAGCTCGACGAGCTGGCCGCCGCGGTCGCCGCCGGCGACTCGGACCCCTACGCCGCCGCCGACCGCCTGCTCGACGCCGACGCCTGACGTCGCTTTGATGGGGCCGTGCCCATCGCCTCCGGACCCGTCATCCAGCTCGCCTGGGTCACCGACGACATCGCCGCGACCGAGCAGCTGCTGCACGAGCAGTTCGGCAGCGGACCGTGGACCCGGCTGGACGACGTCCGGTTCGGTCCGGAGACGACCACGCTGCGCGGTGAGCCGACGGAGTTCGTCGCGCACATCTCACTGGCCTACGCCGGCGACCTGCAGCTCGAGCTGATCCAGCCGGTCTCGGGCGCGACCGTGCACCAGGAGTTCCTCGACGCCCACGGTCCCGGCCTGCACCACCTGTGCTTCGGCGTCGACGACCTCGACGCGGCCTGCGCCGAGGCGGAGGCCGCCGGGGTGCCGGTGCTGATGCGCGGGTCGATGGCCGACGGCGAGATCGAGTTCGCCTACCTCGACGGCTCGGCCTCGGGCGCGCCGTACGTCGAGCTGGCGCGGATCGGCCCGCAGATCCAGGCGTTCTACGACGCGATCCGCACCGGCTCCTGAGCGCTCAGCGCACCCGCAGGTCGACCCACACCGCGCGGTGGTCGGACGACGGGAACGGGAACTCGCCGGTCAGCCGCGAGAGCGGGTCGGACGGCACCGGCCAGAACACCCCGGCGTCTCGGACGGTCAGGCCGCGGCGCGACGGCAGGACGTAGTCGGCGCGCAGGTTGCCGGGGGCGGGACGGTCGTTGAAGTCGGCGGTGTCGAGCGCCGGGTCGCCGCGGTGGGTCAGGTTGGCGCCGCCCTGGCGGGCGGCGGCCTCGGTGCCGCCGGCCGAGGTGGGCGCGGGGTCCTGGACCAGCGGGTGGTCGAGCAGCTGGTCGATCGCGGCCGCGACCGAGTCGCCGTCGAGCGGGTCCGCGTTCTGGTCGCCGGCGACCACGAACGACGCACCGCGCGCGAGCCCGCCGCGCTGGCCGCGGTCGTCGTAGATGTAGCCCGCGCCGGTGCCGCCGGCGACGTAGTCGGCCCAGAAGCGGATCTCGTCGTGGTTGCGCAGGCCGTTGCGGTCCTCGGGACCGTCAAAGGTGGGCGGCGTCGGGTGGGAGGTGAGGAAGTGGACGGTCTCGCGGCCGATGCGCACCGGGACGTCCCAGTGGCTCTTGCTGGAGAGCCGGACGACGCCGAGCTCGGCGGGGGAGTACCAGTCGCGCGGGGCCGGGGTGGCCGGGTCGTCGGGCAGCAGGGCGCCGGGCATGTCGGCCCAGCGGAACTGCTGGAACGTGCGGACCGCCTGGACGTCGATCGGGTAGCGGCTGAGCACGGCCATGCCGTACTGGCCCTCGAAGTCGCCGAAGCCGTAGGCATCGTTGCCGCCGCCGACGGTGCCGGAGTTGTCGAGGTCGAAGCCGCTGGGTGCGCCGGTGTTGGACGGCGCCACGAATGCGTAGCGGTAGTCGATCGGGCGGGCGCCGCCCTGGCCGACCTCGAGGTAGTTGTCGCGGAACAGGTCGATGGCGCGGTTGCCCGGGACGTAGTCGAACTCGTTGAGGAGCAGGACGTCGGGGCGGGTGCGCTGGATGACCTCGGCGACGGTCGCGGCCTGGGCGTTGGTGCGGGTGGACAGGTCGGCGACGAGCGCGCCGGCGGTGGCGCGGTTGAGGGAGGCGTTGAAGGTCTCGAAGCGGACCGTCTGACCCTTGCCCTTGTCGTCGCCGGCAGCGTCACCGGCAGCGTTGCCGGGACCGGCGCCGGCCGGGGTGGCGGCCAGAACGCTCGAGGCGAGCAGGAGCAGGGAAGGGAGGGCGACCAGACGCGCCCGGGAAAGCGTGGTCATGGCCGCACCTTGCCACGGGGCGCCGACAGTGCGGGCCAACGGCGGGTGAACGACCCCGGACTCCTAGGATTGCCCGCATGAGCCAGCAGCCCTTCACCCGTCGCGGCGCGATCGACCTGTCCGCCCTCAAGCGCCCGGCCACCCCGCCGCCCGCTGCCGGACAGCCGAGCGGATCCGCACCCGGGGGCGTCGGCGCCTACACCGTGCAGGTCACCGCCCAGACGATGCAGCAGGTCGTCGAGGCGTCGATGACCGCGCCGGTCCTCATGGTCGTCTACTCCGGCTCCCGCTCGCCCGAGAGCGCGACGTACGCCGACGACGTGGCCGCGCTCGTCGAGCAGTACGAGGGCCGCTTCCTGGCCGGGCTCGTCGACCTCGACACCGCGCCGGAGGTCGGGCAGGCCCTGCAGATCACCCAGGTGCCCGTGCTCCTGGTGCTCCTCGACGGCCGCCCGGTCACCCAGCCGATCCCGGGCGTCGTGCCCGGCGACGAGCTGAGCGCCCTGCTCAACCAGCTCGGTCAGCAGCTCACCGCCCAGGGCGTGACCGGCCGCCACCAGCCCCAGGCCGCCGCAGTCCCGGTCGCCGAGGGTGACGAGCCGGCCGTCGACCCGCGCTACGCCGCCGCCGAGGACGCCCTGGCCCGCGACGACATCGACGGCGCGGTCGCGGAGTACCAGCGGCTCGTCAACGCCAACCCCGCCGACCACGAGGCCGCCGCCGGCCTCGCCATGGCCACGATCCTGCAGCGCACCCGCGACGCCGACCCGGCCGCGGCCCTCGCGGCCGCCGACGCCGCACCCGCCGACGTCGAGGCCCAGTCGCTCGTCGCCGACCTCGACCTGGCCTCGGGCCGCGTCGAGGAGGCGTTCGCCCGCCTCGTCGAGCTGGTGCGGGTCACCTCCGACAAGGAGCGCGACCGCGCCCGCGAGCACCTGATCAGCCAGTTCGCCGCCGTCGGCAACGACGACCCCCGCGTCCTCGCCGCCCGCCGGGCCCTCGCCTCCGCGCTGTTCTGACCCGGACGGGCCGGGACGCACGTGAGCGACTTCGGGACCGGGGTGGCCTGTCTCGGGCGTGGGTGGCGGCTGCTGCGCCAGCGTCCCGGCCTGCTCCTGCTCGGCATGGTGCCGGCGCTGATCGTGTGGCTGGTCCTCGTCGCGGCCTTCCTCGCCCTGGTCCTCAACCTCGGCGACATCGCGGCCTGGATGACGCCGTTCGCCGACGACTGGGCGAGCGGCGTCCGCACCCTGGCGCGGGCGTTCCTGGCCGTCGCCCTGGTCGTCGGGGCCGTGCTGCTCTGGTCGGCGACCTTCACCGGCCTGACCCTCACCGTGGGCGACCCGTTCTACGAGCGCATCTGGCGCGCCTGCGAGGACATGATCGGCCCGGTCAAGCTGGGTGACGGCCTCGGGTTCTGGCACTCCGCGCGCGACGGGATGCGCCTGGCGCTCGTCGGCCTGGTCTCCTCGCTCCTGGTGCTCGTGAGCGGCTTCCTGCCCCTCGTCGGACCGCTGCTCGGCATCGTCCTGGGCCTGCTCTTCTCCGGGCGTCTCCTTGGCCGCGAACTCGTCAGCCGACCGCTGGAGGCGCGCGGCATGGACGCCGCGGCGCAGAAGGCGCTGCTCGAGCCGCACCGCCGCCGGGTGCTCGGCCTCGGCATCGCCACCCAGGCCTGCTTCTTCGTGCCCCTGGGTGGCGTGCTGGTCATGCCGGTGGCCGTAGCCGCCGCGACCGTGCTGGCGCGCGACGTGCTGCCCGACGAGCGCGGACCGGCGTACCGGCCCGGCGCGCTCGCCTGACCCGACCAATCAGCCGCCGATCAGGCGCCGTCGAACGGCACGCAGAGCACCGGGCGGGTGCTCAGGTGGAGCAGCTTGTGCGGGGTCGAGCCCAGCATCGCGCCCTTGAGCGGGCTCTCGCCGGCCGTGCCGACGACGAGGACCGAGGCGTCGTGGCGCTCACCGACCTCGAGCATCGCCTGGGCGGGCTTGGCGTCGACCAGCTCGACGTGGGTGTCGACGCCAGCGGCCTGCGCGCGCTCGACGGCGTGCGAGAGCGCCGTACGACCGATCTCGCGCAGGGCGTCGCGGTGGGGTCCGACCTCCTCGCCGACGTAGCCGGGAGGTCCGGCGCCGTAGACGAGGACCAGGACCTCACCGAACCGGGCGGCGACCGAGATCGCCGTCGCGAGGGCGGCGTCCGCGCCGGGGGACTCGTCGTAGCCGACGACCACTGCCATGGTGCTCAGCCTCCCAGACCGTCGTGGTGGTCGCCGACGCCGACCTTGAGGCCGTGCACGACGTCGGGGTCGGGCAGGCTCGCCCGCTCCTGCCAGTAGCGGCTGTCCTTGACGCGCCAGAACAGCATGAAGACGACGCCGACGAGGAAGATGCCGAGACCGATCACCAGCGGCGGGCCGACGCCGAGCCAGGACGTGCCGCTGTAGGAGTTCTCGGGGTCGGCCATGTCGCGCACCGAGAGCACGAGCAGCCAGATCAGCATGGCCGAGCCGACCAGCGGCCCGACGCCGATGAGCAGCAGGTTCTTGGGGCTCTCGAGCAGGTGCTTGCGGTGGTAGACGGCGCAGGCGATGCCGGTCAGCGCGTAGTAGAAGGCGATCAGCAGGGCCAGGGCGGTCAGGGAGTCGAACAGCGCGTTCTCGCTGACCTGGTAGATGCCGACGTACCAGAGGATGGCGATGACGGCGACGGTCCAGGTGCTGACGTCGGGGGTGCGGTGGCGCGGGTGGATGCGGGCCAGCCCGCTGGGCAGCGCGTGGCGGCGGGCCATCGACAGCCCGGTGCGCGAGGCAGGGATGATCGTGGTCTGCGTCGAGGCGATCGCCGAGGTGGCGACCGAGGCGAGCACCACCCAGCCCCAGTCGCCCATCACCAGGTCGGCCAGGCTCGCGAAGACGAACTCCTCGTCGCCGGCGTTGTCGGTCAGCCACGTCGTGCCGGCGAACGCGACGACCGCGGTGGCGACCGAGACGTAGGTGACCAGCAGGACGATCGTCGACCACACGGCGGCGCGTCCGGGCGCGCTGTGGGAGTCCTTGGTCTCCTCGGACAGGTTGACCGACGACTCCCAGCCCCAGTAGGCGAAGACGCCGAGCAGCAGCGCCGTGGTCAGGCCGCTGCCGCCGGCGCCGAACGGGTTGAGCCACTCCCACGACGGGTCGATCGGGTCGAGCGGGCTGTTGTCGGTCACGGCGCGGCCGATGGCCACCGCCGCGAAGACCAGCAGCGAGACGACCTGGGCGATGATCAGCGCGTTCTGCAGCTTGGCCGAGACGTCGGTGCCGAGGATGCAGACGTAGGTGAGCAGCAGGATCAGCGCGATGGCCAGCGGCATCCGGATCCAGGCGTTGTCGGCGGCCGCGTCGGCCCCGAACGTGCGCAGCGAGAAGCCCACGCCGACGTCGGCCAGCGAGCCGACGACGAGGACCCCGGTCATCGCGATCGCCCAGCCGCCGATCCAGCCGAACCACGGCCCGAGGGCCCTTGTGACCCAGCTGAACGTCGTGCCGCAGTCGGCGTCCACGCGGTTGAGGTAGAGGAAGGCCGTGGCGATCAGCGCCATCGGCACGAACGACGCGAGCAGCGCGCCCGGGGCGTGGATGCCGACCGCGGCGGCGATGGCGCCGATCACCGCGGCCAGCGAGTACGCCGGGGAGGTGGAGGCCAGCCCGATGACCAGCGCGTCGACGAACCCGATCGCGCCTGCCTTCAACTCGGGCTGCTGTCCTGCCGGTTGTCCTGTCGGGTGGTCCGTTGGTGCCTGTGCCATGTCAGTCCCTCCTCGCCGTTGACGACGTTTCTAGTGCACGGAGGGGGTGGAAAGCGAGGAAAACCGCTGTACCAGTCGTGTTACACGGCTGGATCCGCATCGCTCGAGCGCAGTGCAGCGAGCGCGGCGGCCACGGCGGGGGAGTCGACGAGGGTGCGCCGGTGCACCGCGACGACCTGTCGTGTGGGCACCGGGTCGTGTGCCGGCAGGGCCACGAGGGCCTCGCCGAGGTCGGCGCGACCCAGGCGCGGGACGAGCGCGATGCCCAGGCCGGCGCGCACCAGGGCGAGGTGGGACTCGAACTCCATCGAGACGTGGGCGATGCGCGGACGCCGGCCCGTGCCGTCGTGCATCCGGCTGAGCCACTGGCGGCAGATCGTGCCCTCCGGGGTGGCGATCCAGCCCTCGTCGACCAGGTCGGCGGGCGTGACCGAGGCGCGGCCGGCCAGCGCGTGGTCGCGGTGCACGACGACGTCGGCGACGTCGCGGGCGACGTCGGTGCGCACCAGGTGGTCGGGGACGTCGACCGGCACGTCGCCCCAGGTGTGGAAGAGCCCGAGCTCGACCTGGCCGGTGGCGACGAGGTCGACGGTGTCCCACGGCTCGTGCTCGACCAGGGAGACGCGCAGGTCGGGGTGCTCGGCCAGCAGGTCGCGCACGACGCCGGCGACGAGGCCGCGCATGGCGGTGGAGAACGCCGCGATGCGCAGGTGCCCGGCCACGACGCCCGTGCGCCGGTGCAGCCCGGCCTCGACCGCCTCGAGGTCGCCGAGCAGCCGCCCGCCGGCGTCGAGCAGGTGGCGTCCGTCGTCGGTGAGCACGACGCCGCGACCGATCCGCTCGAGCAGGTCGACGCCGGTCTGGCGCTCGAGCCGCTTGACCTGCTGCGAGACCGCGCTGGGGGTGAAGCCGAGGGCGTCGGCGGCTGCGACCACGGAGCCGTGGGTGTCGACGGCCTGGAGCGAGCGGAGGGCGGCCAGGTCGATCATGAAGCGATGCTACCGAGTGACATGCACGTTCCGTCGCTGGTCGTTCATGGTCGCAGCCGTCAGGCTGGGGGCGTGAACCGTCGCGACAGCCTCCTCGCCGCCCTGGTCGCGACCATCTGGGGCTTCAACTTCGTCGTCATCGACTGGGGCATGGACGGCGTGCCGCCGCTGCTGTTCGTCGCCGTGCGGTTCGCCGTCGTGCTGGTGCCGGCCGCGCTCCTGCTGCCCCGCCCCGACCTGCCGTGGCGCACGCTGGCCGCCGTCGGGGTCTTCATGTCGCTCGGCCAGTTCGGCTTCCTCTACGTCGCCATGGACGCCGGCATGCCGCCCGGCCTGGCCGCCCTCGTGCTGCAGGCCCAGGTCATCTTCACCGTCGTGATCGCCGCCGGGGTGCTCCGCGAGCGCCCGACGCCGGCGCAGGCGGCCGGCGTCCTCGTCGGGTCGCTCGGACTGGTGGTCGTCGCCCTCGGCCGTGGCGGCGACGTGTCCGCGATCGCCCTCGGCCTGTGCCTGCTCGGCGCGCTGTCCTGGGCGGTCGGCAACGTCGTCTCGCGCTCCTCCGGGGCCACCGGCGGCCTGGCGCTCACCGTCTGGTCGGCGGTCGTCGTACCGCTGCCGCTGCTGGCGCTCTCGCTGCTCGTCGACGGACCGGCCGCCGTCGCCGACGGCGTCGCGGCGTTCGGCTGGGAAGCCGGTCTGTCCACGCTCTACACCGCCGGGCTGGCCTCGCTGGTCGGCTACGGCATCTTCAACACGCTGCTCTCGCGCAACCCGTCGGCCGCCGTCGTGCCGTGGGTCCTGCTGGCGCCCGTGGTCGCGATGGCGTCCGCCGCGGTGCTGCTCGACCAGTGGCCGAACGCCGCCGAGGCCACCGGCGGTGCGGTCATGGTCGCCGGGGTGCTCGTGGCGCTGCGGACGTCGTCCGGGAGCCGGCGGCAGGCTCGGCTGGCGCGGGTGCCTGCCGGGTCACTCGGCCGATGAAACCCTCACTTGGCCGACGAAATTCCATCGGCCAAGTGAGGGTTTCACCGGCCGGCCGGTGAATCCCGAGACGGCTGGGACCAGCCGGGGCTACCGCCCGCTCTCCGTGTACGCCGGCCCGCCGACCAGGTTGGTGAGTGCGGCGGCGATGCGGCGGGCGGTGAAGTCGGCGCAGCGCTCGGCGACCTGCTCGGCGGTGAGGAACTCGGCCGACCGGATCTCGCGGGCCTGGGGCACGATCTGCTCGACCACGGAGGCCGGGTGGACGCCGCCGTCGAAGACCAGGCACAGCGCGTCGTCCCAGCCGCCCCAGGGCGGGAGCCAGTCGGTGAGCAGCAGCGGGCCGGCGGGGATGGTGAGGGCGAGCTCCTCGACGACCTCGCGGGCCACGGCGAGCTGCGGTGACTCGCCGACCTCGACGACGCCGCCGGGCAGGTCCCAGTCCTGCTTGTAGGTCAGCTGGCAGCAGAGCACGCGGGCGTCGGGGCCCTCGCCGTCGCGGATGAGCATCTGGCTGATCGCGCGCTTGCGGGGCAGGAACGAGTTGAGCAGCGAGCGGAAGGCGCCGGGCTCGGTGAGCGGCGGGTCGGTGGCCAGCCGGGCGAGGACGACGTACTCCTCGGTCTCGGCGCGGTCGCCGGTGCCGCGGGCGACGCGCTTGAGGCCCTCGCGGCGCAGGCCCGAGCGGGTGGCGACGCGCAACGACGTCTCGTTGCCGGGCTCGACGAGCGCCTGGACGCGGCTGAGCCCACGCCCGCCCTCGCGGGACGCGGTCAGCGCCCAGTCGGTGACGATCCGGACGGCGCGGGTGGCCCAGCCCCGACCGCGGTGGCCGGCGTAGAGCCAGAAGGTCAGCTCGCCGGTGTGGTCGTCGACCGGACGCAGCTCGACGGTGCCGACCGGGGTGTCGTCGACGTCGACGACGAAGCTGCTGCGTCCGGTGGTCGCGTGCTCGCCGCGCCACTGCTCGACCACGCGCCGCCACTCGTCGAGGTCGGGCTTGTCGGCCCCACCCGACCAGTAGCGGACCTGGTCGTCGTGGCCGGCGTGGGTGGGCTCGACGTCGCTGTCGCGCCACGGTCGCAGGGTGACCGTCCCGTCGGTCAGGGTCGGCAGCTCGCTCACGCGGTCAGGCTAGTCGGAGCCGCGTGAGTGCTTGCCCTTGGCGGCCGCCTTGCTCGCCGCCTTGGTCGCCGCCTTGCCGGCGGCCTTGGCGGCCTTGGCTGCCTTGCCTGCCTTGTCGGCCACCTTCTCGGACGCCTCGGTGGCCGCCTCCGCCAGGACCGGGGCCACGGCGGCCGCGGCCGGCTTGGCCTGGTGACGCAGCCACAGCGTCGCCAGGGGCGGTACGACGATGTCGGCGTGGGCCGGCATGGACCCGTGCTGCCCGTCGACGGCCAGGACCGAGCCGAGGTTGCCGACTCCCGAGCCGCCGTAGATCGAGGCGTCGGTGTTGAGCACCTCGCTCCACAGCCCGGCCGCGGGCAGCCCGAGGCGGAAGCCCTCGTGGGGGATGTCGGCGAAGTTGGTGACGCACACCAGGTCGGGGTCGCCCGAGCCCCCGGGGGCGCGGCGCACGAAGGAGTAGGTGTTGCGGCCGGTGTCGTCGGCGTCGATCCAGTCGAAGCCGGCGGGGGAGACGTCGTTGGCCCAGGTGGCCGGGCTGTCGACGTAGACGCGGTTGAGGTCACGGACCAGGTCGGTCAGGCCGCGGTGCTCGGGGTGCTCCAGCAGCCACCAGTCGAGCTCGCGTGACTCGGCCCACTCGGACTCCTGGCCGATCTCCTGGCCCATGAAGAGCAGCTGCTTGCCGGGGTGGGCCCACATGAACGAGTAGTAGGCGCGCAGGGTCGCCAGCTGCTTCCACCGGTCACCCGGCATCTTGCGCAGCAGGGAGCCCTTGCCGTGCACGACCTCGTCGTGGCTGAGCGGGAGGACGAAGTTCTCGGTCCACGCGTAGGTGATCGCGAACGTGAGGTCGTGGTGGTGGTGCTGGCGGTGGACCGGCTCACGCGCGAGGTAGTCGAGCGTGTCGTGCATCCAGCCCATGTTCCACTTGAAGCCGAAGCCCAGGCCGCCCTCCGAGGTCGGCGCGGTGACGCCCGGCCACGACGTCGACTCCTCGGCGATCGTGCACACGCCGGGGACCCGGCGGTAGACGGTGGCGTTCATCTCCTGCAGGAACTGCACGGCCTCGAGGTTCTCGCGCCCGCCGTGCTTGTTGGGCGTCCACTCGCCCTCCTTGCGCGCGTAGTCGAGGTAGAGCATCGACGCGACGCCGTCGACGCGCAGGCCGTCGGCGTGGAACTCCTCGAGCCAGTAGAGGGCGTTGGCGTAGAGGAAGTTGCGCACCTCGGGCCGGCCGAAGTTGAAGATGTGGGAGCCCCACTCCTGGTGCCAGCCGCGCTGGGGGTTGGGGTCCTCGTAGAGCGGCGTGCCGTCGAACTTCACCAGCGCCCACTCGTCGGTGGCGAAGTGGCCGGGCACCCAGTCGAGGATGACGCCGATGCCGGCCTGGTGGAGCCGGTCGACCAGGCGCTTGAAGCCGTCGGGGTCGCCGAAGCGCGAGTCGGGCGCGAAGTACGACGTCACGTGGTAGCCCCACGAGCCGCCGAACGGGTGTTGCATCACCGGCATCAGCTCGACGTGGGTGAACCCGAGGTCCTTCAGGTAGGGGACCAGCCCGTCGGCCATCTCGTCGTAGGACCAGAAACGCCCGCCGGGGTGGCGCTTCCACGACCCGAGGTGCATCTCGTAGACGGCCATCGGCTCGTCGATCGGGTTCTTGCTCGCGCGCTCGGCCATCCACGCGGCGTCGGCCCACTCGTGGGTGGACTCGAAGACCCGCGAGGCCGTCTGCGGCGCGGTCTCGGCGTAGAACGCCATCGGGTCGGCCTTCTCGCGCCACTGCCCGTCGGCGCCCAGCACCTGCAGCTTGTACGACGCCCCGGCGGCCACGCCGGGCACGAACAGCTCCCAGACGCCGGACTGCCCGAGCTGGCGCATCGGGTGCTCGCGCCCGTCCCAGCTGTTGAAGTCGCCCTTGACCCGCACGGCCCGCGCCGAGGGGGCCCACACGGCGAACGACGTGCCGGTGACGGTGTCGCCGAGCGGCTCGGCGTAGTGGTGGACGCGGGCGCCGAGGACCTGCCAGAGGTTCTCGTGGCGGCCCTCGTTGACCAGGTGCAGGTCCATCTCGCCCAGCGTGGGCAGGAAGCGGTAGGGGTCGTCGACGACGGTCTCGCCCTGCCCGTAGTCGACGGCCAGGCGGTAGCCCGGCACGTCGGGCAGCGCCGCGGCACCGGCCCAGATGCCGCTGTGCTCGTGGCTCAGCGGCACCTCGGTGTCGCCGAAGCGGACGACGACGCGCTCGGCGAGCGGCTTGAGGACCCGGAAGGTCACCTGGCCGTCGTGGGCGTGCGGGCCGAGGACGGCGTGGGGGTGGCCGTGCTCGCCGCGCACGATCTGGTCGAGCTCGTCCCGCGGGACGGGCAGCGGGGTCACGGTGGTGGTGTTGTCGCTCATGAAGAGCCTCCGATGCGCGCGACGGCGGCCAGCGGGATGTCCAGCCAGGTCGGTCGGTTGCGGGTCTCGTAGACGGTCTCGTAGACGGCCTTGTCGGCCGTGTAGGCGGTGACGAGCGTGCGCTGCTCCGGCGTCAGGTCGCCGCCGGCGTAGGCGCTGAGGAAGTAGCGCTGGTTGCGCTCGACCCACTCGACGCCGCGGGCGTGCAGCTCGGCGATCGCAGCCGGGTCGAGCTCGTCGTGCGTGCGCTCGACGGCGTGGGCGGCGTAGTCGAAGGAGCGGAGCATGCCGGCGACGTCGCGCCACGGCGAGTCGGGCAGCAGCCGCTCGGCCAGCGTCTTGGCCGGCTCCCCTTCGAAGTCGACGATCTTCCAGCCCATGGCGGTGCGCAGGGTCTGGCCCAGGTGCAGGTCGCCGTGGACGCGCTGCACCGGGATCTCACCGAGGTCGGCCAGCTGGTCGAACAAGGCGCGCAGGGCGGCCTCGTGCGGCGCGAGCCCGGGTACGACGGGCAGCGCGGCGTCGAGGCGGGCGTTCATCTGCGCGGCGGTGGTCGACGCGGCCAGGCTCGCCTGATCGAAGTGCTCCCGCATCAGCACGTGCACCTCGCGCAGGGTGTCGCCCAGGCGCCCGGACTCGCCCGAGAAGTCGCCGCCGGCCTCGCGCGCGGCGAGGTCGGGGTCGGCGTAGAGGTTGCGAACGCTGGTGCACGCGAGGTCCCAGCCGTCGGTGGCGGTGCGCAGGAACTGCTGCAGCATGCCGAGGTGGGTCTCGCCGTGCTCGACCCAGCCGTAGAGGTGGGCGACGTCGGTCGACCCGGCCTGCGTCAACGCCTCGTGGGTGGTGATGTCGGGGTTGGCGCCCGGCGTCACCTTGCGGAACAGCTTGAGCACCGAGTCCTCGCCGAAGGCGACCGAGGAGTTGGACTGCTCGCCGGTGAACAGGCTGCCGCTCGCGTCGAGGTCGACGTCGTGACCGGGCAGCCGGTGGAAGACCAGCCCGCCGACCTCGGCGGTGCCGTCGGTGCTCTCGGCGGCAGTGCCGAACGCCTGCAGCCACAGGCGGGTCGCCTCGCGGTCGTGGAGCGCGTCGTAGGCGTGCACCCAGCCGAGCCCGTCGTCCTCCCACCAGCCGACGAAGGCGTGGTCGAGGCGGTGCTCGGGCTCGGTGTAGTAGGACAGCGGCACCTGGTAGAGCTCGTTGTCACCACCATCGGCGTAGGCCAGCTCGACCAGCAGCACGGCGACGGTCGGGTCGCCCTCGCCCAGCAGGCCGAGGCGGCGTACGTCGGCCACGGAGAACTCGCGTCCCTTGCCGCCGAACCAGCGCGTCCGCGTCAGGTAGGGGACGAACACGCTCGGGTCGATGCCTTGCGTCGGTGCATTCACAGCAGCTGCCCTTCGTCGGGGTGCTCGCCGGGCACGAGGCGGAACCAGTAGAAGCCGTAGCCGCTGAGGGTCAGCAGGTAGGGCAGCTCGCCGATCGCGGGGAACTGCACGCCGCCGAGCATCTCGATCGGCACCAGGCCCTCGAAGCGGCGCAGGTCGAGCTCGACCGGCTGCGGGAAGCGCGACAGGTTGTTGACGCACAGGATGACGTCGCTGTCGCCGTCGGCGTGGTGGTACTCCCGCGTGTAGGACAGGACCGAGGAGTTGGAGCCGCCGAGGTCGTGGAACTCGCCGAGGCCGAACGCCGGGTGCTGGCGCCGGGCGTGGATCATCCGGCGGGTCCAGTGCAGCAGCGAGGAGGGGTTCTCCAGCTGCGACTCGACGTTGACGCTCTGGTAGCCGTAGACCGGGTCCTGGATCGCGGGCAGGAAGAGCTTGCCCGGCGTGGCCGAGGAGAAGCCGGCGTTGCGGTCGGGGGTCCACTGCATCGGGGTGCGGACGCCGTCGCGGTCGCCGAGCCAGATGTTGTCGCCCATCCCGATCTCGTCGCCGTAGTAGAGGACGGGGGACCCGGGGAGCGACAGGAGCAGCGCGTTGAAGAGCTCGATCTGGTTGACGTCGTTGTCGAGCAGCGGGGCCAGCCGGCGCCGGATGCCGATGTTGGCCTTCATGCGGGGGTCCTTGGCGTACTCGCCCCACATGTAGTCGCGGACCTCGTCGCTGACCATCTCGAGCGTGAGCTCGTCGTGGTTGCGCAGGAAGATGCCCCACTGGCAGCCCGACGGGATCGGCGGCGTCTGCTCAAGGATCTCCGAGATCGGGAAGCGCGACTCGCGCCGGACCGACATGAAGATGCGTGGCATGACCGGGAAGTGGAAGCACATGTGGCACTCGTCGCCGCCGACCGCGAAGTCGCCGAAGTAGTCGACCACGTCGGAGGGCCACTGGTTGGCCTCGGCCAGCAGGATCTTGCCGGGGTACTTCTCGTCGACGAAGCGGCGCACCTTGCGCAGGAACTCGTGGGTCTCGGGCAGGTTCTCGCCGTTGGTGCCCTCGCGGACGTAGAGGTAGGGCACGGCGTCGAGGCGGAACCCGTCGAGCCCCATGTCGAACCAGAACGAGATCGCCTCGAGGATCGCGTCGTGGACCTTCGGGTTGTCGTAGTTGAGGTCGGGCTGGTGGGAGAAGAACCGGTGCCAGAAGTACTGCTGGCGCACGGGGTCCCAGGTCCAGTTCGACGGCTCGGTGTCGACGAAGATGACGCGGGCGTCCTGGTACT
>JAOPXU010000151.1 GCA_025964985.1 Nocardioides sp. | reverse complement strand
GCCCGCCTGCGCGCGGCGGGCGCCGGCGTAGCGGCGCACGGCGGCGGCCAGCTGGCCCGGCTCGACCGGCTTGGTCAGGAAGTCGTCCCTGCCGGCCTCGAGGCAGCGGTCGCGCTCGCCCGGCAGGGCCGAGGCGGTCATGGCGATGATCGGGACGCGCTCGCCGACCTCGCCGCGCCGGATGGCGCGGGTGGCGTCGAAGCCGTCCATGCGCGGCATCCGGCAGTCCATCAGCACCACGTCGTAGTCGTGGCCCGGGACCAGCGCGTCGACGGCCTCCTCGCCGTTGCCGACGGCGTCGACGGTGCAGCCGAGGTTCTCGAGCAGGCCGATGGCCACCAGCTGGTTGACCGCGTTGTCCTCGACGACCAGGACCCGCAGCCCGAGTGCGGCCGGCTCGGCGGCCGAGCGCTCGCGCGGCGACGCCTCGGCCTCGGACGCCGACCCGAGCAGGGCAGCGTAGAGCTCGGAGGTGAGCACCGGCTTGGGGACCCGGGTGCGGTAGCCGGCGGCCGTGAGCTCGTCGTCAGTGGCCGCACCGTCGCCGGCGACGAGCACCAGGTCGAGGTCGGCGGCTGCGGGGTCAGAGCGCAGACGGTGCCCCAGCTCGAGCCCGGCGGGGCCGGACGGGCTGAGGTCGACGAGCGCGACGTCGTAGGGCTCGCCGGTCGCGGCGGCGCCGGCCAGGGTGACCACGGCCTCGTCGACCGAGCCGACCTGGTCGACCGGCAGCTGCCACGACGCCACCTGGCGGACCAGGAAGGACGCCGCCGACGGGTGGTCGGCCACGACCAGGACGCGTCGGCGCTGCAGCGGCCGGTCGAGGTGAGCGGCCCGGTCGGAGCCGCCGTCGACGACGCCGAAGCGGGCGGTGAACCAGAAGACGCTGCCGGCGCCGGGAGCGCTGCGGACCCCGATCTCGCCGCCCATGCCCTCGACGAGCTGGCGGCTGATGGCCAGACCGAGGCCGGTGCCGCCGTGCTGGCGGGTGGTGGAGCGGTCGGCCTGGGTGAAGGCGTCGAAGAGCGCCTCGGCCTCGTCACCGATGCCGATGCCGGTGTCGCGGACCTCGACCCGCAGCACGACGACGGCCTCAGCGTCGGGGTCGGCCGGGTCGGCGGGGCCCTCGTCGGCCAGCTGCACCTCGACGACGACCTCGCCGGCCTCGGTGAACTTGACCGCGTTGCTGCCGAGGTTGGTGAGGACCTGGCCGAGCCGCACCGGGTCGCCGAGCACGAGTCGCGGGACCTCGGGCACGCAGCCGATGACGAGCTCGAGGCCCTTGTCGGCGGCCGGGCCGGCGAGGATGCGGGCGGTCTCGTCGAGGACCTGGCGGACGTCGAACTCGATCGCCTCGAGCTCGAGCTTGCCGGACTCGATCTTGGACAGGTCGAGGATGTCGTTGATGAGGGAGAGCAGCGTCAGCCCGGCGCCGCGCAGGCCCTGGGCCAGCCGGCGCTGGCGGTCGTCGAGGTCGGTGCGCAGCAGCAGGTCGGTCAGGCCGATGACGCCGTTCATCGGGGTGCGGATCTCGTGGCTCATCGTGGCCAGGAACTCCGACTTGTGGCGCGAGGCGTCCATCGCCTGGTCGCGGGCCTCCTCGAGCTGGGCGGCGGCCCGCTCGCGCTCGGCGACGCTGCTGAGCTGGTCGCTGACCTGGGTCATCAGCGCCCAGGTGTAGTCGTCGGGCTCGGCGACCTCGGCCACCACCTGCACCACGCACGCCAGCAGGCGACCGCTGTGGACGGGCAGGCTCATCAGGGTGCTGCCGGGCCGGCCCTCGAGGGGCGTCAGCACGGTGGCGCGCGTGCGCCAGCACTCCGCGGCCGCGACGAGGTCGGGGGCGGGCAGGTCGGGCTCGGCCGGCTCGGGCAGCTGCAGGACCGTGAACGGTCCGCCCCGCTCGGAGCGGACCAGGACGCACAGGGGGACCCACTCGGGCGACGCCTCGAGCAGCCGCGCCGAGCGGACCAGCGCGTCGGCCAGCGTGGTGGAGCGGTTGGCGGCCTCGGCCAGCTGCTGGAGCAGCGTCAGCCGACGGGTCGCGACCTCGGCGACCGCGAGCGCGCGCCGGCGCTCGGTGACGTCCTGGCCCGTGCCGCTGATGCGTACGGCGACGCCGGCGTCGCTGCGCTCGATCTCGCCCTGCCAGCGCATCCAGCGCACCTCGCCGGCCGACGTGACCGACCGGCTCTCGACGACGTAGCTGTCGCGGTGCTGCATGGCCTCGAGGACGGTGGTGCGGAACATGGTCTGGTCGCCGGGGTGGATCCACTCGAAGAAGCCCTCGAAGGTGAGGTCGAGGTCGTCGAGGGAGACCCCGAAGACCTCGGCGAGCTCGGGCGACCACCAGATGGTGTCGGTCGAGATGTCCCAGCTCCAGCTGCCGAGGCGCGCGATGCGCTGGGCGGTGGCGAGCTGGATCTCGCGGTCCTGCAGCTGGTCGAGGAGCTGGCGGCGCTCGGTGTGCTCGGTGAGCCGGTGCAGCCAGCCGATGATGCCGGTGCCGGCTTCGTCGGGCACCGGGGCCCAGCTCGACAGGGTCCAGATCCGGGTGCCGTCGGCGCGCACGACGAGCACGTCCTCGTTGCTGACGCCGGAGTGGCCGCTGCGCAGCAGCTCGAGGTGGCGGGCGAAGTCGCCCTGACCCTGCTCGTCGGCGATGTCGTAGCCGGAGACGCCGGTGATGGTCTCGTAGGGGTGGCCCACCAGGTCCGGGAAGCGGCGGTTGGCCATGACCGTCTCGCCGTCGAGCCCGACCAGCCAGAGCGCGTCGGGGGTCGCGTCGAAGAGACGGCGCAGCAACGCGTCGTCGGCGCCGTTGCCGGTCATGCACACCACCTTCCGCTCGACGCCCTCATCATGACGCCTGCAACCCACGAACGAGGCGGATCCACGGCACGCGAGTGTCGGAAGGGTCGTCGATCGTGGGGGAGATCGACGGAGCCGGCCGCACGAGACGCGCGGCCGGCTCCCAGGGTGTCGCGTCTCAGTTGCCGGAGACGGCCTTCTTGAGCGCGGCGCCGGCCTTGAAGGCAGGAGCGGTGCTGGCGGCGATGTCGATGGCCTCGCCGGTCTGGGGGTTGCGGCCCTGGCGAGCGGAGCGCTCGCGGGTCTCGAAGGTGCCGAACCCGGGCAGGGTGACCTTGTCGCCCTTGGCCAGGGCGCCGGTGATGGCGTCGAGCACGGCAGTGAGGGCCTGGTCGGCCTGGGCGCCGCTGAGCCCCGTCTCGGTGGCGATGGCCTCGCGCAGCTCGGTGCGGTTCATGGAGTGGGTCGTCCTCTCGGTGGTGGTCAGGCACGGCCGCATGGGACCGCGGCCAACGACCGTAGCGCAGCCTCCCGGCGTACGCCGCGACGGGGGACGCGCCGCAGGCCGCCGTGACTAGAGGGGAAGCGCGGTCCGGCCGAGGAAGCAGAGGGCCGTGAGGGCCAGGATCGCCAGCATCGCGACGACCGCCACGAGGTCGCGGTCGAGGTCCTCGCGGGGCCGCCGCGGTGCGGCGTCCTCGTCGCGGTGGGTGTGCTGGGCCTGGATGGCGCTCATGGTCGTACCTCCAATGTCGATCAAGACACTAGGAATACTAGCCCGCGTCCGGCCGATGCTCAACCGGTCGCTGCACGACCAGGTCGCCGTGGGTGCCGTAGCCCAGCAGCGGTCCGCCGCGCGGCGTCCCGTCGAAGCCCAGCAGCAGGGGAGCGCGGCCGGGTCGGTCGACCAGCGTCGGCCACGGCAGGTTGGTCGGGTAGGCCGCGTCGAGGCGCCCGCGCTGGCGCAGGTCGAGGTCGAGCACCGGGTAGGCCGCCCGGTGCGTGCGCGGTCCGTCGCGGCCGTCGGAGGCGAGGACGTGCCACGCGCCGTCGAGCCGGGCCAGGGTGGGTCCCTCGGTGGCCGTCCGGTCGGTCGCCGCTGACCGCAGGGAGAGCCGGTCGAGCGCCGGCCCCTCGGCGACGACCGGGTGGAAGCGGAAGAACCGGCTCGCGGTCACGTAGGTCGCCAGCCACCGGTCGCCGTCGCGGACCAGGTGGGCGTCCCAGACGCCGACCGAGCCCGGGGGCACCGGCAGCGCGAGCGGTTCGGCGTCGAGCACGTGGCAGCCGCGGGTGAGGTCGTCGGTCGTGACGGCGAGGGTCGCGCCGACGCGCGGGTTGCGGCGCTTGTCGAAGTCGCCCCACGTGCTCGTCGCCACCAGCCAGCGGTCGTCGTCGCGGACCAGGTGCGTGGCGTGGTCGCCGAGGACACCGCCGTCGCGGCGGAAGAACAGGTCGCCGCGGTGGGCCAGGTCGAGGGTCTCGGGGTCCAGCGACCAGACCGACGTGTGCCCGGTGCGGAAGCCACCCGGGCCGGCGCTGGTGGCGGTGAGCAGGACCCGCCCCTCCCCGCCGTCGTACGCCGTGCCGTCGGCGTGGGTCACCAGCCGCACGTCGCGCAGGCCGAGCTGGCCGAAGGTGCCGGCCCGGTCGCCGTCGGCGCCGGTCGGAGCGGTCGCCGCGTGCGCGAGGCCGTCCTCGGCCAGGTCGACGACGGCCCGGGCGACCCAGCCCCCGGCCTCCTTGACGAAGGCCGTGACGAACGGGCCGGTCAGGGCGAGCGCGAGCGTGCGCGGGTCGCGGGCGGCACCGTGGCGGCGGCTGACGTGGGTGCTGCCGTCGACGTGGAGCGCGACGCGGCGCCCGTCCCAGCTGGCCCGCAGCCGCGAGCCGCCCACGTCGAGCGACACCTCGGTCGCGCCGTCGACCGCACGCTCGACGGCGGCGTACGGCGCGGGCGGGAGGTCGGTGCCGGGCTGGACGACCGCGACCGGACGGAGCCGGGCGACGGGCGCGAACGCCGGCAGCGGCAGCCGCTCGCTCAGCGGAGCGACCCCGGCCACATCCGGTCGACGGACCAGCGCTCACCGATCGAGAAGTCGTACTGGACGAGCTGGGCGTCGGCGAGGACCTTCGCGCCCTGGCGGTCGAGGTCGTCGACGGTGATCTGGCGCCCGGTGGGGTCGAGGAAGCGGCCCTGCTCGAGCGCGGGGATCTTGGCGCGCAGCCGGTCGAGCATCACGAAGTAGGGCGGCACCGGGGCGTCGGCCATCTCGTAGAGCATGGGCAGGAACTGCGTCGGGCTGACCTGCGGCAGCTTCTTGCGCGGGGTGCCCTCGCTGCTCCACAGGAAGAACGGCGTGGTGTACATGCCCAGGTCGGGGTTCTGGTCGAGGACCTCGGAGCCGTAGATGCCGGGCAGGTGGTCGCCGTAGAAGACCACGACGGTCTTCTCGTCGGACTGCTTGAGCTTGGCGAGGAAGTCGGCGAGCGCGTCGTCGGTGTGGGCCAGGCCACGCGCGTAGTTGCCGATGCGGTCGGCCTCGGCCTCCTCGACGCCGGTGACGCCGATCGGGTCCTGGTAGTTGCCGTCGACCGGGATGTGGTTCTGCATCGTGACCAGGTTGACCAGCAGCGGCGCGGACGAGTCGTTGATCTGGCGGCGCACCTCGTCGAAGGCCGAGGCGTCGGAGATGAACTCGTTGTCGTCGATGCGGTCCTGCTCAGTCATCGACGTGTCGTGCACGAAGTCGTCGAAGCCGAAGACCTCGTAGACCTGGTCGCGCTTGTAGAACGTCGTGATGTAGGGGTGCACGGCGACCGGCGTGTGGCCCTGGGCCTCGAACCAGCCGACGGCCGACGGGTACTGGTCGTACTCCGGCACGAGCATCTGGTAGGGCGAGCTGAGCTGGGGTGCGAACAGGCCGATCGACTGGCCGGTGAGCATCTCGAACTCCATGTTGGCGGTGCCGCCGCCGAGGAGCTGGGCCATCATCGTGCCGGCCGAGCCGGCCTCCATCAGCTCCCGTGTCTGGGGGATGGGGTCCTGCGCGAGCTCGAAGCCCTCGAGGGCGGTCGGGTCGGAGAACGACTCGCTCAGCACGAGCACCACGTTGACGTCCTCGAGGGATCCGTCGCGGTTGCGGTTGACCTTGGCGGCCGCGCGCTCGTAGCGGGTGGTCAGCGCGTCCATCGTCGCCTCGTCGTAGCCCTGCGGGGTCTCCATCGCGACGGTCGGCATGTTGTAGAGGAACCCGCCGACGAAGCCGTTGGCGGCGTAGTTGGCGCGCTGGTTCCAGTAGCGCCACTTGCGGTCGCCGACCTCGTAGAGACCGCGCCACGGGTTGCCCGGGTCGTTGAACTTGGTGGCGTCGCCGAGCAGCATCAGCGCGAGCGTGATGACGGCGGCGCGGAAGACGACGGCGCCGAGCTGGCGGCGCGGAGTGAGGTGGGCCGGCCAGACCGGCACCAGCCGCGGCTCGTACTTGCGGCCGAGGAACCACGCGGCCAGCACCATCGCGGCCACACCGAGCCCGGCCACCAGCAGCATCTGCGGCGCGACCATCGTGGTCAGGAACTTGGGCTGGCCCAGGAAGTCGACGTCGCTGGGGTAGATCGGCTCGGAGCGCAGCCCGAGCTTGACCCGGTTGGCGATCGCGATGACCACCGTGAACGCCACCACGATGCCCAGCGACAGGATCACGCGGTTGGTCAGCCCGATCAGCACCACCAGGATCAGCCAGATGACCAGGCTGTCGGCGACGTAGCTCAGCCCGTCGACGAACGTCGACTCCCACCACCCGGGACCCTCGCCGATCAGGCCGGACAGCTCGAGGACGAGCGCGCAGGCCATGGCGCCGAGCCACGAGACCCGCTGGGCCCACAGCATCGCCTGCCAGGTCGTCCGCTTCGGGCGCTCTCCGACGTCACCGGTCGGCTCGACCGGGTCGTCAGTGAGCTGCTCGGACACGCTTGTCCTGCTTCCGCGGCTGGTGGGTGGGTGGTGCGTCGAGGTGCTGGGAAGGCCGACCGGGCCGCGGCTGTGCGACAGGGCTGGACCTCGCAGTTTATCGACTCCGACGCCCGCCGTTCATTTCCCGTTCCGCTGGCGCACGAAACTCGAGCCTGGCCGGTGACCGACGTCACCGGTGCGCGCAGCGCCCGGTCCCGGTCGTCCTGCCGGTCGGAGGCCGACATGGCCCCATCGGGCCAGGGGGCGGAGACCGACAGGTCACATCCTTCGCGCTCGCCACCGCGCTGGGTCGTTCGGACCTAACGTCGGTACGCGCGCCACGTCGTCCGCCCGGCGACGGCGCCCCCGAGTCCCAGGAGACACCGTGAGTCCAGCGACCGTCGTACGACCGGTCCGTCGTCCGGGTCAGGCGGTGGCCCTGCACCGGGCCGCCACCGTTGCTCCGCTTCCCACCAGCGAGCTGCACCTCGTGCGCCGCTTCAGCTGGGGCGTCTGCCCCGAGCTGACCGCCGACGTCCGTGCTGTCGGGACGGCCCGTCAGTGGTTCGAACGGCAGCTCGAGCCGTCGTTGGTGCCCGACGTCGCCGGGGCCGCCGTCGACACCTGGTTCCCGTCGGTGTTCGCGACGCCGCAGCAGGTCGTCGACGACCACCTGTCGAAGAGGCAGTCCGTGGGCGAGGCGGCTGTGGCTCTGAGTCGCTGGACGGTGGCCCGGCGGGTGCACAGCAAGCGGCAGCTGCTCGAGGTCATGACGGACTTCTGGTCGAACGCCCTCAACGTCTCGCTGCACCACGAGCAGGCCGCCGTGTTCCGGGCCGACTACGACCGCGTCATCCGCAGCAACGCCCTCACCACCTTCGAGGCGCTGCTCCACGCGGCCGTCATCCACCCGGCGATGGGCGTCTACCTCGACAACGCGTCCTCCACGAAGGCAGCGCCCAACGAGAACCTCGGACGCGAGCTGCTCGAGCTGCACACCGTCGGGGTCGACGGCGGCTACACCGAGGCCGACGTCAAGGCGTCGGCACGGATGCTCACCGGCTATCGGGCCACCCTGGACGGCACTCGGCTCAACGTCCGCTACAGCCCCGAGGACCACGACACCAGCCCCGTGACGGTCCTCGACTTCAGCCACGCCAACCGCGAGGCGGACGGGCGTGCCGCCACGGCGGCGTACCTGCGTCACCTGGCCCGCCACCCGCGCACAGCCGAGCGCCTCGCTCGGCGCCTGTGCGTCAAGTTCGTGTCCGACGCGCCGACGCCGGCGATCGTCGCCGCGGTCGCGCGGGCCTACCTGGCCAACGGGACTGCCATCAAGCCCACTCTGCGCGCGATGGTCGACCACCCGGACTTCGCGCGCGACCCGCTGGGCAAGGTGCGGATGCCGATGGAGGACTACGTCGCCTCGGTCCGCTCGCTGGGCATCAGGATGCAGCGTCCGACGGGCAGCGCGTCCTTCGCCCACGCGATGTACTGGCAGTACGTCGAGAACGGCAACGCGCCCTTCGAGTGGGCGGCGCCCAACGGCTACCCCGAGGTCGGGGCGGCCTGGGCGAGCGCCGGTCGGGTGCTCACCAGCTTCGGCATCCACCAGGACCTCGCCGCTCGCTGGTGGCCGACGGCGCAGGCGTCGTTCCCCGACGAGGGCACCCTCCTGCCCGTCATGCCAGCGACGCTCCAACAGGTCGTGGACCACCTCGGCGCGTCGATGCTCGGCCAGAAGCCGGGCGTCGCGATCAGCCAGGGCATCGCCGAAGTGCTCGGGCTACCGCTCACGACCCGGCTGACCCGCACCCAGGTGCTGGGGAGCGCCTGGGGACTGCGCCGCATCCAGGCCTGCCTGCTCGGCTCCCCGATCCACCTCCACCGCTGAGGATGACGACGATGACTGCTCCCACCCCCGCCACGCCCGCCTGCGGGTGCCCCGACTTCTCGACCGGCCGGTTCGAGATGAGCCGGCGCCGCATGCTCGGCACCTCCGCGGCCGCCGGGGGCGTTCTCGCGGCCGGCCAGCTCTTCGGTGACGCGTTCCGTCAGGTCGCGCACGGCGCCGCCCCCGGAGGCAACGTCGTGGTCGTTCTCAGCCTGCGCGGCGGCGCCGACGGCCTCTCGATCGTGGTGCCCCGCGGCGACGACCACGACCGGCTGGCGTCGTACCGGCGCAGCATCGTGGTGCCCGAGAGCACCCTGCTGGGAAACGACCCGCGCTTCGGCCTGCACCCGGCTCTGGCGCCCCTGCTGCCGATGTGGGACGCCGGCTCCATGGGCGCCGTCCACGCAGTCGGGCTCCCCGCGCCCAACCGCAGCCACTTCAGCGCCATGGCCGAGGTGGAGGACGCGGACCCCGGCTCTGCCCTCCGGGTCGGCTGGATCAACCGGATCACCGGCCTCGACATGAGCGCCGGCCCGGCCACCTCGGTCGCGCTCGGCAGCACGCTGCTCCCGACCTCGCTGGCCGGACCCGCGCCTTCCTTGGCCGCTGACCAGGTCGCGGACCTCGCGGTCGCCGACCTCGGCGTCGGTGGCGCGCTGCGTCGTACGTCGCTCGGCACCATGTGGCAGGGCAGTCGCAGCCCGCTGGGTACCGGGGTCCGGACCGCGATCACGTCGTCAGAGCGCTTCGGCTCGCTCATCGAGCAGGCGGACACCAAGGTGCACGAGGCGGCGTACCCTGCCGGGCCGCTGCAGAGCGTGCTCGCCGACACCGCGGCCCTGATCCGTGAGGACCTCGGCACCTCCACCGTCGCCATCGACTACGGCGACTGGGACATGCACGAGGGTCTGGGCCGGGCGGACGGTGGCTGGATGGCCGACCACCTGACGCATCTCGCCCGCTCGCTCGAGGCCTTCTTCGCCGACCTCGGCACGCACCGGTCGCGTGTCACTCTCGTGACGGTCAGCGAGTTCGGCCGCCGCGTCCTGGAGAACGGCAGTGGCGGAGTCGACCACGGCTACGGCAACGCGATGCTCCTGCTCGGCGCTGGTGTCCGTGGTGGCGCCGTGCGCGGCCAGTGGCCGGGCCTGCAGGCAGCGGACCTCCACGACGGCGACCTCGCCATGCGCCACGACTTCCGCGACGTGCTGTGGGAGGTCGTCTCCTCACGGTTGGCGCACCTGTCCGGTCAGCGCTCAACCGTCTTCCCGGGGCACGCGCCATCGGCCTCGATCGGCGTCATGGTCTAGCCCGAGGGCACGGCTCGACCAGCGTGGACTAGGAGTAGACCACCCCGAGCGACTTGATGCCGTTGAGCCAGCCGGAGCGCAGCCGGGTGGCGTCCGACGTACGGCGGATGTCGGGGGCGAGGTCGGCGAGGGCCTCGAAGATGAGGCGGATCTCGAGGCGGGCGAGGTTGGCGCCGATGCAGTAGTGGGCGCCGTGGCCGCCGAAGGCCAGGTGGGGGTTGGGTGAGCGGGTGATGTCGAAGCGGAAGGGGTCGGTGAAGACCTCCTCGTCGAAGTTGGCGCTGCCGTAGAACAGCCCGACGCGCTCGCCGGCCGCGACGGTGACGTCACCGACCTGGACGTCGTTGACCGCCGTGCGCTGGAATGACGTGACGGGGGTGCCCCAGCGGATGACCTCGTCGACCATCTCGGCGTGACGCTCGCGCACCCACAGGTCCCACTGGTCGGGGTTGTCGAAGAAGGCGTTCATGCCGTGGGTGATGGCGTTGCGGGTCGTCTCGTTGCCGGCGACGGCGAGGGTGATGACGAAGAACCCGAACTCGTCGTCGGTCAGCCCGCGGTCCTCCTTCTCGGCGTTGATCAGGGTGGTGACGATGTCGTCGCGCGGCTCGGTCTTGCGCTCGGCGGCCATCGCCATCGCGTAGAGCAGCATCTCGGTGGAGGCGGCCTGCGGGTCGTGGGTGGCGTACTCGGGGTCCTCGGCGCCGACCATCTGGTTGGACCAGTCGAAGAGCTTCTGCCGCTCGTCGACGGGTACGCCGAGCAGGTCGGCGATGGCCTCGAGCGGCAGCTCGGCCGCGACCTGGGTGACGAAGTTGCCCTCGCGAGCCGCGACGGCGTCGGACACGATGCGGCGGGCGCGCTGCTCCATGATGTCCTCGAGCGCCGTGATGGCGCGCGGGGTGAAGCCGCGGGAGATGATGCGGCGCATCAGCGTGTGGTCGGGGGCGTCCTGGTTGAGGATGACCACCCGGGTCATCTCGACCGAGGACCGGTCGGCGGTCTCGGGCAGCCGGATGAGCGCGCCGTTCTCGGCGTTGGAGAAGTCCTTGCCGTTCTTGGAGACCGCGGCGACGTCGGCGTGGCGCGTGAGCGCCCAGTAGCCCGTGCCGAAGAAGCCCGCGCGTGACGACGGCGGCTGCTCGACCCACGCCACGGGCGCCTGGGTGCGCAGCGCGCGGAAGGCGTCATGGGGCACCGAGGCCTGGTTGAGGTCGGGGTCGGTGAGGTCGAACCCGTCGGGCAGGCCGGCGTCGGACGGGCGGACGGGGTGCGGCACGGGGACTCCAGGCAGGTCGGTGGGCGTGGGTGTACAGAACCATGCGTGTGTATGGTCGGTCAATGCGCACCCACGGCTGGGCCGGCGACCCGCCCCGCGACGACGACGAGGCGCGCGCCCGCATCCTGACCGCGGCCCGGGCCCGGTTGGCCGCCGCCGGTGGCGCCAGCACCTCCGACGTCGCCACCGACCTCGGCGTCACCCGCCAGACCGTCTACCGCTACTTCCCGAGCGCCGAGGACCTGGTCACCGCCGCCGCGCTCGACGCCGTCGGCGAGCTGACCTCCCACCTGGTCGACCACGTCCGCGACCACCTCGACCGCACCGGCGGCGACGCCGGCGACGCCGTCGTCGAGGTCGTCGCCTACGTCTACGAGCACCTGCGCGACGACCCCGCCCTCAACCGGCTCCTCGCCCCGGGCCGCATCCCGGCCACCCTGGCCGGGATGACCGCGCCGTCGTCGATCGCCATCGGACGCCGCCTGCTGCGCGACTTCCCGGTCGACTGGGACGCCGCCGGGCTCGACGACGCCGCCCAGCGCGAGCTCGTCGAGCACCTGCTGCGCACCCTGCAGTCGCTCGTCGTCGACCCGGGCGAGCCGGCCCGCACCGGCGCCGAGCTGCGCGCCTACCTGCAGCGCTGGCTCGCACCCGCCCTGCGCTGAGACCGCGGCGGACACAGTCACCCCGACGGGTCGGGCTGCCCGTCGTGACGCGCGGGTACCCGACACCATGACCGACTACGACCCCGACGGCCGCGTCAACCTGCACGGCTTCACCGGCAGCCTCGCGGTGTACGTCGCCGCCTCAGGCGCCCTCGTGGCGCTCGGCCGCAACGCCGGGGACCAGCTGCCCGACCGGTTCGAGCCGTTCGACCTGCTCGCCGGCGGCATCGCGACCCACAAGTTCACCCGGCTGCTCACCAAGGGCGCCGTCACCAGCCCCGTGCGGGCGCCGTTCACCAACTTCGAGGGAGCGGCCGGCTCCTCCGAGCACGTCGAGTCGCCGCGCGACGACTCGACGGTGCGCCACACCATCGGCGAGCTGCTCACCTGCCCGTTCTGCCTGGGCGTCTGGGTCGGCACGGCGTACGTCGCCGGCCTGGCCTTCACGCCCCGCCTCGCCCGGGCGTGGGCCGCGCTCGGCACGATCACCGCCGTCTCGGACTTCCTGCAGCACGGGTATGCCCGGGTGCGGACGGACTAGAGCCGGGCCGTCGGACCTCGCGTTCCGACACCGGCTGCGGTGGTTTCGACGCGCTGACACGGGTTCGCAGGCTCACCCGTGTCCTTGCCGACCTGATCCGCCGACGCAGTCCACTCGTGCCTCGTGGACTGCTGGCGAATCACATATGAGTTCCGCCGTCTACTCGGATCTCGGTGCCGGTGATGTAGCGCCCGTCGTCGCTGACGAGCATCGCGACGACGCCGGCGATGTCGGCGGGGCCGCCGAACTTGCCGCGCTCGAGCGTCGGCATCAGCTTGGCGAACTTGTTCCAGTCGACGTCGGCAGGCAGGTTCTGCGGCGTCGCGCCGGTGATGGCGGTCTCGATGCCACCGGGCACGACGCTGACCGCGCGCAGGCCGCGGTCGGCGTACTCGAGGGCGATGGCGTGGGTGAACGACATGATCGCGCCCTTGGTGGCCGAGTAGGCCGCCATGTAGGGGTGGGCGAAGAACGCCGAGGTCGAGCTGAAGTTGACGACCACGCCGCCGTGCTCCGACTCCAGCAGGGGCGGGATGGCCTCGCGGGTCATCAGGAACGTGCCGGTGAGGTTGACGTCGATCAGCCGCTGCCAGCGGGCGAGGGTCGCCTCGTGGGTGTGGTCGCCGTAGTGGATGGCGGCGGCGTTGACCACCGCGTCGAGCCCGCCGAACGACTCGACCGCACCGCCGACGGCGGCCACGACCGATGCCTCGTCGGAGATGTCGACCGGGCCGGTGGTGAGCCGGCCGCCGACGGCCTCGTCGGCGGCGGCCTCGGCCGCGAGATCCTCGAGCCCGGCCGGTACGACGTCGAGCGCGGCCACGCGGGCGCCCTCGCGCGCGAGGCGGAGGGCGGTGGCGCGGCCGATGCCCGAGCCGGCGCCGGTGACGATGACGGAGCGCCCGGCCAGCCGGCCGGTCATCACGTAGGTAGGTGTGTCCACCGCCACAGTGTGTCGCTCCGGCGCCGCCGCGGGGCGGCGTTCCGGACACCGGTCGCCCTCGCCACGGCACCGAAGTGTCGCGGAACGGCCGTCCGGTGTTCGCCCACCGCTTAGAGTCCGGCCATGACGACCGCGCCCGAGGCCCCCAGGGTGGCCGCGGACGAGGTCGCGGCGCCGGTCGCCGGCACCCGCCGCGCGGTCCGGGCCGTCGCGGTCAGTGCCTGGGTCGTCGCCCTGGTCGTGTGGTCCGACGTCCGGGGCATCCCCAACGACCCGTGGGCCGTGCTGGTCACCCTGTGGCTGCTGACGATCGCCTGGAACGCCGAGGCGCCGTGGCGCTCGCACCTGGGGTTCCTGCGCGACTGGTCGGTGCCCGCGCTGCTGCTGGCGGTCTACTTCTACAGCCGCGGCCTGGTCGACGAGCTCGACATCACCGTCCACTGGACGATGCCCATCGACGTCGACCGCTGGCTCTTCGACGGCACCCTGCCCACGACGACGCTGCAGGAGGCGTGGTGCGGCAGCCCGTGCACCCTGCAGACGCCCGCCCGCTGGTACGACACCTTCTTCACCAGCGTCTACGCGACGCACTTCGTGGTGGGCCTGACGCTGGCCGTGTGGCTGTGGGCCCGCAACCGCGACGAGTGGCTGGTCTGGATGCGCCGCTACCTCGGCCTCAACTTCGCCGGGCTCGTCATCTACGTCCTCTACCCGATGGCCCCGCCGTGGCTGGCCTCCGACGAGGGCTACACCGAGACCATCGACCGGATCACCTCGCGCGGCTGGGGCGAGCTCGGCCTGCGCCGCGCCAACGTCCTGCTCGACGGCGTGGGCAACCCGGTGGCGGCGATGCCGTCGCTGCACGCCGGCACCGCCGTCCTGGTTGCGCTCTACGGCATCTGGCGGCTGCGCTCGGCGTGGCGCTGGCTGCTGCTGGCCTACCCGCTGGCCATGTGCGTCGCGCTCGTCTACTTCGGCGAGCACTACGTCATCGACGAGATCGCCGGTGCGGTGCTCGCGGTCGTCGTGATGGCCCTGGCCGCCGGGTGGGAACGCCTGCGCGCGCCGGCTCCACCGGCTCCGGCACCGCCGCTCGACGCACCGGCCCCGGTCGCCTGACGTCCCCGGCACCCCGAGGGGTGGCGGGCCTGCCGTGAACCGTGGCCCGGGTGGGTACCGGGGCGCTGCAGGACAGGAGGTCGCGATGGACGCGATGGGGACGGACCGGCCCACGGCGCTGGTGCTCGGAGGGTCGTCGGCGCTGCTCGGGCAGGTGGCGGTGTGCCTCGCCGAGCGCGGGTACGACGTGCACCTGACCCCCGACGTCGTGCCCGACCTCGACCTGCCCGGCTGGACCTGGCGGCGGCTGCACGTCGCCCCCGACGGCGAGCAGGCGCTGCTGGCCGCGGTGGCCGGGCGGGCCCGCCCGCTCGAGGTCGCGGTGCTCGACAGCTCGGTCGCCCCCGAGGACGGTGGCGCCGTCGGCGAGCTGGCCCGCGCGGTGGCGGCGTACCAGCGGGCGACCGGGCGCGGCCGCCTCCTGCACGTCGCGCGGACTACGCGGTCGCGGCGGCGGGTGCCGGTCGAGCGGGCGCTCGACGACCTGCTGCGCGGGACCGGCCGCCGGCGAGGCGCGCGGGGGCCGCTG
>JAOPXU010000114.1 GCA_025964985.1 Nocardioides sp. | reverse complement strand
ACAGGCGATCCGGGTGCAGGTGCCTGCGACGTCGGCCAACCTCGGCCCCGGCTTCGACGCACTCGGTCTCGCTCTCGGTCTGTACGACGAGATCGCCGTCCGCGTCGCCGAGTCCGGCCTGTCCGTCGACGTCTCGGGTGAGGCGGCGGACGAGGTACGACGCGACGAGCGCCACCTGGTCGTGGCCACGATGCGCAAGGCGTTCGACGCGCTCGGCGGTCAGCCGCGGGGCCTCGAGGTCCGCTGCGCCAACCGCATCCCGCACGGCCGCGGCCTCGGCTCGTCGTCGGCGGCGATCGTCGGCGGCATCACCCTGGCCCGCGCGCTGGTCGACGGCGGCCTCGAGCGGCTCGACGACGACGCCGCCTTCCGCCTGGCCGCGCGCCTCGAGGGGCACCCCGACAACGTCGCTCCCGCCTGCTACGGCGGCTTCACCATCTCGGGGCACGATGACGGCGAGTTCTGGAGCACCGTCGTACCCGTCGACCCCGCGGTCGCCGCCGTCGTCCTCGTCCCGCCCGACGGCGTCTCGACCGAGGCCGCCCGGGGACTCCTGCCCGCGACGGTCCTGCACGCCGACGCCGCCGCCAACGCCGGACGCGCGGCCCTGCTCGTCGCGGCCCTCGCCGGTCGCCCCGAGCTGCTGCTGCGCGCCACCCGCGACCTGCTCCACCAGGACCACCGCGAGCCGGCGATGCCGGAGTCGCTGGCCCTGGTCCGCGCGCTGCGGGCCGACGGCCACGCCGCGCTCGTGTCCGGGGCCGGCCCGACCGTCCTGGTGCTGGTGGCCGACGCCGCCGACGCGGCCCCGCTGATGGCCCGGTGTCCCGCCGGCTGGCGGGCCTCCACGCTCGCCGTCGGGGTCCCCGGCGCGAGCGTCGTCCAGTGCTAGCCTTGCGCCGATCCGGGGCTCCCGGGACGGCGTGTGCGGGTCCCCGCGGCGCCCCACCACTTCTTCCACTCCCGCCTCCCGATCTCCCGCGCGCGAGTGGGGGACAGCAACGACCACCGCGACGACTGCCGCCCGGGACGGGCCCACGGCCTGCGACGCGCGAGAAGGACCACACGTGACCGAGACCAACGAGTCCGCCGAGAAGGCCCCCAAGAAGCGGGCCGGCGGCCTCAACGCGATGCTGCTCGCCGACCTCAAGGCGATGGCCGGCGGCATGGGCGTCCAGGGCGCCGGGTCGATGAAGAAGGCCCAGCTTGTCGAGGCGATCAAGGCCGCGCAGGCCGGGGCCGTGTCGGCCCCGCCCGCCCGCGAGCGGGCCGAGCCCACCGAGCAGCAGCCCGCCGAGCAGCCGTCCGAGCGACGTCCCGCCCGTTCCGAGCAGCTCGAGCTCCCCGCCGACAAGCAACCCGAGCAGCAGCCCGAGCCGTCCCCGGAGAAGGCCGACGAGCAGCCCCGCGAGCGCACCGAGCGGCGGCCGGACCAGGACAAGAAGCAGGACAAGCAGCAGGACCGGCAGCAGGACCGGCCCGAGAAGCAGCAGGACGAGCGCCCGCCGCGCGCCGAGCGCGAGCAGGACCGCCCGGACCGCAGCCAGCGCGAACAGCGCGAGCAGCGCGAGCGCGACCAGGACGCCCAGGGCCAGGGCGGCTCCCACCAGGGTGCTCCGCAGGGCCAGTACGACGGCGACGGCGACGGCGAGGGCCGCACCGGCCGCAACCGCCGCCGCCGCGGGCGCGACCGCAACCGCGTCGGTCAGGACGGACCGGCCCAGCCGGCCGCGGCCACCGGCTCCCAGAGCGGCCCGGGCCCCGAGAAGGACGGCCCCAAGGGCGGCGGTCAGGGCGGTGACAAGGGCGGCGACAAGGGCCCTCGCGGCGGCCAGGGCAACCGCCACGAGCCTGACACCACGATCCTCGAGGACGACGTCGTGGTGCCGGCCGCCGGCATCCTCGACGTCCTCGACAACTACGCGTTCGTCCGCACCAGCGGCTACCTGCCCGGCACCGACGACGTCTACCTGTCGCTGTCGATGGTCCGGAAGTTCGGGCTGCGCCGCGGCGACGCCATCGTCGGCCAGGTGCGCCACCCGCGCGAGGGGGAGCGGCGCGAGAAGTTCAACCCGATGGTGCGCATCGACAGCGTCAACGCCCTGGACCCCGAGACCGCCAAGAACCGCGCCGAGTTCCACAAGCTCACGCCGCTCTCGCCGTCGGAGCGCCTGCGGCTCGAGACCGACGCCACCAACCTCGTCGGTCGGGTCATCGACCTCGCGGCCCCGATCGGCAAGGGCCAGCGCGGCCTGATCGTCTCGCCGCCCAAGGCCGGCAAGACGAAGGTGCTGCAGTCCATCGCCGCCTCGATCTCGACCCCCAACCCCGAGTGCCACCTCATGGTCGTGCTGATCGACGAGCGGCCCGAGGAGGTCACCGAGTTCGAGCGCTCGGTCAAGGGCGAGGTCATCGCCTCCACCTTCGACCGCCCCGCCACCGACCACACCACCGTGGCCGAGCTCGCCATCGAGCGGGCCAAGCGCCTCGTCGAGCTGGGCCACGACGTCGTCGTCCTCCTCGACGGCCTGACCCGCCTGGGGCGTGCCTACAACCTCACGCAGCCTGGCTCCGGACGCATCCTGTCCGGCGCCGTCGACGCCGCGGCCCTGCACCCGCCGCGCCGCTTCTTCGGCGCCGCACGCAACGTCGAGAACGGCGGCTCGCTGACGATCCTGGCGACCGCCCTGGTCGAGACCGGGTCGACGACCGACGAGATCGTCTTCGAGGAGTTCCGCGACACCGCCAACATGGAGCTGCGGCTCAGTGGCGAGCTCGCCGCCCGCCGGCTCTATCCTGCTGTCGACGTCGCGGCGTCGGGCACCAGGCGCGAGGAGCTGCTGCTGGGCGACCAGGAGCTGTCGATCGTGCGCAGGCTGCGCCAGCAGCTCGCGTCGCTGGAGCGGCCCAAGGCGCACGACCGGCTGCTGCAGCGGCTGCGCAAGTCCCACAGCAACATCGAGTTCCTCACCCAGCTGCAGAAGTCCGACACCTCGGGTCCCACCGCAGGACAGGAGAACTGACATGGCACGGATCGTGGTGGCAGACGACGACGTCGACATCCGAGAGCTGGTGGAGTTCAAGCTCTCGACCATGGGGCACGACGTCGTCGCCGTCGGCGACGGTGCCGCGGCGATCGAGGCCTGCCGCGCGCAGCGTCCCGACCTGTGCGTCCTCGACGTGATGATGCCGGGGGTCTCGGGCCTCGACGCGATCCGGATGATCCGCTCCGACCCGGAGCTGCTCGACCTGCCGGTCATCCTCCTGACGGCCCGGGCCCAGGAGTCCGACGTCAACACCGGCTTCGACTCCGGCGCCGACGACTACATCACCAAGCCGTTCAGCCCGCGCGAGCTCGCCTCGCGCGTCGAGACGCTGCTCGCCCGCAAGGGCTAGTCCGCGCCGCCCCGGCGGCGGACCCGGTCGATCGGAGCCGACGACCCCTCGTCGGCGTTAGCATGCTCCTTGGGCATCCGCGGGGAAGCCCAGTCAGGGGGGTCTGACGGTGGCGACCGGCGCACAACGAGCCGAGCCGGGGCGACCCGTCGCCCGGCTGCTGGCGCCCGTCATCTGGCGGATGGCCGTCCTCGTCGTGATCGCCGTGTCGGTCTGCATCATCGGCGCCCTGCTCAGCGAGTCCGCCCTGCGCCGCGTCTCCGACGACGTCGAGCCGGTCTCCCAGGCGCACGACCGCGTGACCGACATCGTGGCCGAGCTCCGCACGGCCGCCGCCGGCTGGGCCGCCACCGGTGACCCGGCGGCCCGCGAGGCCTACCGCGAGGCGTCCGCCGAGCTGTCCGTGGCGACCGACGAGCTCGGCGTGGCGGCGCTCGGCACCTCCACCGACCCCTCGGTCACCGTCGAGCTCAAGCGCATCAGCAACTGGGTCCGCGGCTTCGCCGACCCCCTGGTGGAGGCCCCGCCGGCCCCGATCGACCCCGCCCGGGCCGCGGTCGGTCGCGACCTGATCGAGCAGTACCGCGAGGCACGCGACGCCACCCGCCAGGCCCTGGTCAAGGACCTCGACCGGGCCGAGGAGGCGACCGTCGTCCGGCTGCGCCTCACGATCATCGCTGCCGTGCTGGTGCTCATCGGCTCCGCCGTGCTCATCAGCCGCTCCCGCAACCGGCTGCTCGCCGAGCTCTCCGAGCCGCTCCTCGCGCTCGAGCGGGTCGTGCAGAAGATGCTCAAGAACGACCCTGAGGGCCGTGCCGTCGCCCACCGGGGGCCCAAGGAGGTCCGCTCGATCGCGCGGGCCCTCAACGACTTCGCCGACGCCGGTTCCCGGGCCCGGGCGGTCGAGGGCCGCATCCAGGACGAGCTGCACGTCCTCGACAGCGCCAAGGACGACTTCGTCTCCAACGTCTCCCACGAGCTGCGCACCCCCCTGACCACCATCAGCGGCTACCTCGAGATGGTGGCCGACGAGTTCGAGGGCCAGCTGCAGCCCCGCCACGAGCGCATGCTCGAGGCGACGCGGCGCAACGTCGTGCGCCTGCGGGCGCTCATCGACGACCTGCTGGCGCTGTCCAAGGCCGAGACCCGGCCCTCCGAGCTCGAGCCCTCCGACGTCACCCAGATGGTCACCGACGCGGTCACCGACGTGCGCATGACCGCCGCCCGGCGCGGCATCACCGTCGAGGTCACCGCGCCGAGCGAGCCGATGCCGGTCGTCTGCGACCGGGCCATGCTCTACCGCGCCTTCCTCAACGTGCTCACCAACGCGGTCAAGTTCAGCCACGACGGCGCCACCGTCGAGGTCTCGGTCAAGCGCGTGCTCAACCGCGTCGAGATCGCGGTGCGCGACCACGGCATCGGCATCCCGCGCTCCGAGCTCGACCGCCTCGGCACCCGCTTCTTCCGTGCCTCCAACGCGATGACCAACGAGATCGCCGGCACCGGCCTGGGCCTGCGCATCGTGCAGACGATCATCGACAAGCACGCCGGCGACGTGATCATCGAGTCGGCCGAGGGCGAGGGCACCACCGTCTACATCCGGCTGCGCCTGCACGGCGAGCGGGCCGGTCGGGTGCCCGTCCCCGAGGGTGTGCAGCCCCTGCGGGTCGCCGCCGACGCCGACCGCGGCGGCCCGACCCGCCGCTGACCCGACCGGCACCAACGGCGCGGGTCCCACGGAGCCCCGGGGGGAATTATCGCCCCGGCCCCCTGGTTCCCTACGATGTCAGCCGGTCCCGGTTCACGTCGCACGCCGTGCCACGACCCGGGACACATCGAGAGGACGTCCCAATGAAGACCGACACCCACCCCGACTACGTCGTCACCGAGGTCACCTGCACCTGCGGCGCGACGTTCACCACGCGCAGCACCGTCGCCTCCGGTTCGATCCGTTCCGACGTCTGCTCGCAGTGCCACCCGTTCTACACGGGCAAGCAGAAGATCCTCGACACCGGCGGCCGCGTCGCCCGCTTCGAGGCCCGTTACAAGAAGAAGGCCCCTGCCGACGCCGCGGACGACGCCGCCAAGTAGCGACCTCACCGACGCCGACTCCCGCCACCGCGGGGGTCGGCGTCGATCCGTTTTCAGGCCCGCGAGGGCGCCGTCGTCCGTCCCAGAGGAGCACCCATGTTCGAGGCCGTCGAGGGCCTGCTCGCCGAGCACCGAGACATCGAGGCGCGCCTCGGTGAGCCCGAGACGCACGCCGACGCCCGCCTCGCCAAGCAGCTCAACCGCCGCTACGCCGAGCTGAGCGCGATCATCGGCGCCTGGCGCGACTGGACGGCGCTGGGCGACGACCTCGGGGCTGCGCGCGAGCTGGCGGGCGAGGACGCGTCGTTCGCCGAGGAGGCCGCGAGCCTCGAGACCCGGCTGCCCGTCGCCGAGGAGCGGCTGCGCCGCCTGCTGGTGCCCCGCGACCCGGCCGACGCCAACGACACGATCCTCGAGATCAAGTCGGGCGAGGGCGGCGAGGAGTCCGCGCTGTTCGCGGCCGACCTGCTGCGCATGTACAGCCGCTACGCCGAGCGCGCCGGCTGGTCGGTCGAGGTGATCGACGCGACCGAGTCCGACCTGGGCGGCTACAAGTCGGTGACCGCCGCGGTCAAGGCCAAGGGGACCGCGGAGCCCGGCCGGGCCCCCTTCGGGATGCTCAAGTTCGAGGGCGGCGTCCACCGGGTCCAGCGCGTGCCCGTCACCGAGTCGCAGGGGCGGGTGCACACCAGCGCCGCCGGCGTCCTGGTGCTCCCCGAGGCCGAGCAGGTCGACGTCGAGATCAACGACAGCGACCTGCGCATCGACGTCTACCGCAGCAGCGGCCCCGGCGGCCAGAGCGTCAACACGACCGACTCGGCCGTGCGCATCACCCACGTGCCCACCGGCATCGTCGCCAGCTGCCAGAACGAGAAGAGCCAGCTGCAGAACAAGGAGTCGGCGCTGCGGATCCTGCGCGCCCGGCTGCTCGCGGCGGCCCAGGAGGCGGCCGACGCCGAGGCCAGCGACGTCCGGCGCAGCCAGGTCCGCACCGTCGACCGCTCCGAGCGCATCCGCACCTACAACTACCCCGAGAACCGGATCTCCGACCACCGGACCGGCTACAAGTCCTACAACCTCGACCAGGTCCTCGACGGCGACCTGGGCCCGGTGCTCGACTCCTGCGTCGACGCCGACCTGGCCGCGCGCCTCGAGGCGCTCGAGCAGTGAGGCCCCGCCAGCTGCTGGGCGCCGCGGCCGCCCGGCTCGCCGCGGCCGGTGTCGGCAGCCCCGACCACGACGCCGCGGTCCTGCTGGCCCACGTCCTCGACGTGCCCCGCGGGCGCCTGGCCATGGTCCGCGAGGTCGGCGAGCCCGAGATCGCGGCGTACGACGCCCTGCTCAGCCGCCGGGCGGCCCGGGTCCCGCTGCAGCACCTCACCGGGCTGGCCGGATTCCGCCACGTCGAGCTCGTGGTCGGGCCTGGCGTCTTCGTGCCCCGGCCCGAGACCGAGCTGCTGGCCGGGTGGGCGATCGAGCAGGCGCGCGTCCTCGACGCCCCGGTCGTCGTCGACCTGTGCACCGGCTCGGGGGCCATCGCCCGGTCGGTCGTCGACGAGGTCCCGCACGCCGAGGTGCACGCCGTCGAGCTCGACGAGGGGGCCCTGGTCTGGGCCGAGCGCAACCTGGCCGGCACCGGCGTCGACCTGCGCAGCGGGTCGATGGAGACGGCGTTCGACGACCTCGCCGGGCGCGTCGACGTCGTCGTGTGCAACCCGCCCTACATCCCGCTCGACGCGTGGGAGTCGGTGGCGACCGAGGCGCGCGACCACGACCCCCACCTCGCCCTGTTCTCCGGCGACGACGGCCTCGACGCGATGCGGGTCCTCGAGCGCCGGGCCCGGCTGCTGCTGCGGCCCGGGGGAGTGGTGGGCGCCGAGCACGCCGATGCGCAGGGCGAGCTGGCCCCGGGCGTCTTCGTCGCGGCCGGTGGCTGGAGCGACGTGCGCGACCACCACGACCTCGCGGGCCGTCCCCGCTATCTGACGGCGACCCTGGCAGGATGAGCCGGTGACCTCCGAGATGTACCCGACGACCACCCCGGAGGAGCGCGAGGCCGCGATCGAGGCCGCGGCGCTGGCGATCCAGCGCGGGGACCTCGTCGTCGTCCCCACCGACACCGTCTACGGCATCGCGGCCGACGCCTTCGACGCCGACGCCGTGGCCGACCTGCTGGCCGCCAAGGGCCGCGGTCGCGAGATGCCACCGCCGGTCCTCATCAGCAACGTGAGCACCCTCGACGCCCTGGCGCGCGAGGTCCCGGCGTTCGCCCGGGCCCTCGTCGACGCCTTCTGGCCGGGCCCGCTCACCCTCGTGTGCCGCCAGCAGACCTCGCTCATGTGGGACCTCGGCGACACCCGCGGCACCGTCGCCGTCCGGATGCCCGACCACGACGTGACCCGCGAGATCCTCGAGCGCACCGGCCCGCTGGCCGTCAGCTCGGCCAACACCACCGGCCTGCCGCCGGCCACCGACGCCGCGCAGGCCGCCGAGATGCTGGGGGAGCGGGTGACGGTCGTGGTCGACGCGGGGGAGTCCCCGGTCGGCGAGGCCTCGACGATCGTCGACGCCACCGGCACCCAGGGCCGGATCCTGCGTCGCGGCGCCCTGAGCCTCGAGCAGCTCAACGACGTGCTCGAGCCCCTCGGAGCGACCCTGACCGATGCGTGAGTACCTCGTCGTCTTCCTGGTGGCTGCCTCGGTCACCTACCTGCTGACCGTCGTCGCCCGCGAGATCGCCCTGCGCACCGGCGCGGTCGCCGCCGTGCGCGACCGCGACGTCCACGCCGAGCCGATCCCCTACCTCGGCGGCATCGCGATGCTCGGCGGACTGGTGGCGGCCTACCTGGTCGCGCGCGAGCTGCCGTTCCTGTCCAGCCCGGCCAGCGGGTCCTTCACGTTCCCCGACGCGCGGGCGGTGATCGTGGCCGGGGCGCTCATCTGCGGCGTCGGGGTCCTCGACGACATCTTCGACCTCGACGCGCTCACCAAGTTCGGCGGCCAGGTCCTGGCGGTCGGGCTGCTCGTCTACTCCGGGGTCCAGTTCAAGTTCTTCTTCACGCCCAGCCAGGAGCAGTTCTCGCTCCAGGCCAGCCAGGGCGCGATCCTGACGGCGGTGATCGTCGTCGCGACGGTCAATGCGGTCAACTTCGTCGACGGGCTCGACGGGCTCGCCGCCGGCGTCGTCGGCATCGCCGCGCTCGCCTTCTTCCTTTACTGCTACCAGCTCAGCGCCGCCAACGGCGTCACCCGGGCCACCACGGGGGCGCTGCTCTCGGCCGCCCTCGCCGGCGTCTGCGCGGGGTTCCTGGTCCACAACTTCCACCCAGCGCGGCTCTTCA
>JAOPXU010000056.1 GCA_025964985.1 Nocardioides sp. | reverse complement strand
GCGGTCGCCGCCGACCGCGTCGCCGGGCTCGGGCACGCGCTCGCCGACGGGCACCTGGTGAGCCGCTCGGGCAGCCTGGTGCGCCGCCGCGAGATCCTCGACGTCGGGCACGTGATCGGCTGGAACCTGCGCGCGACCTGGTTCCAGCGCCGCGCCGGCCTGACCACGCTGGTGGCCACCACGGCCGGGGGCGGTGGTTCGGTCGCCGTGCTCGACGTGCCCGAGGCCGAGGCCGTGCGGGTCGCGGACCAGGCGATCCCCGGGCTGGTCTCGCAGTTCGCGTCGGGTGGGTCTCGAGACGGTTGCTAGCGCAACCTCCTCGACCACCGTTCGCTCCGGTCGTCGGACCGGGGTCTGAGATCCGCGGCGGGACCGTCCCACCCGCCCCACTAGGTTGACGCCCATGTTCTCGAAGGTGCTGGTGGCCAACCGCGGTGAGATCGCGATCCGGGCGTTCCGTGCGGCCTACGAGGTGGGCGCGCGGACGGTGGCGGTCTTCCCCCACGAGGACCGCTGGTCCGAGCACCGCCTCAAGGCCGACGAGGCCTACGAGATCGGCGAGCGCGGCCACCCCGTGCGGGCCTACCTCGACCCCGAGGCGATCGTCGCGGTGGCGGTCAGGGCCGGTGCCGACGCGGTCTACCCCGGCTACGGCTTCCTGTCCGAGAACCCCGCCCTGGCCGAGGCCTGCGCCAACGCCGGCATCACCTTCGTCGGCCCGACCTCGACCGTCCTGGAGCTGACCGGCAACAAGGCGCGCGCGATCGCGGCGGCCAAGGCGGCCGGCGTACCCACCCTGGCCAGCGTCGAGCCCGGCACCGACGTCGACGCCCTGGTCGCGGCGACCGAGGCAGCGCGCGACGGGCAGGGGATGCCCTACCCGCTGTTCGTCAAGGCCGTCGCCGGCGGCGGCGGTCGCGGCATGCGCCGGGTCGACGACCCCAAGGACCTGCGCGAGGCGGTCGAGACCTGCATGCGCGAGGGCGAGGGCGCCTTCGGCGACCCGACCGTCTTCATCGAGCAGGCCGTCGTCGAGCCGCGCCACATCGAGGTGCAGATCCTCGCCGACGGCCAGGGCAACGTGATCCACCTCTTCGAGCGCGACTGCTCGGTGCAGCGGCGGCACCAGAAGGTCGTCGAGATCGCGCCGGCGCCCAACCTCGACCCGGCGATCCGCGACCGCATGTGCGCCGACGCGGTGCGCTTCGCGCAGGAGATCGGCTACCGCAACGCCGGCACCGTGGAGTTCCTGCTCGACCCCTCCGGCAACTACGTGTTCATCGAGATGAACCCCCGCATCCAGGTCGAGCACACGGTGACCGAGGAGGTCACCGACGTCGACCTCGTCCAGTCCCAGCTGCGGATCGCCTCGGGCGAGACGCTCGCCGACCTCGGGCTCTCGCAGGAGAACGTGGTGCTGCGCGGAGCCGCCCTGCAGTGCCGGATCACCACCGAGGACCCCGCCAACGGCTTCCGCCCGGACACCGGCAAGATCACGACCTACCGCTCGCCGGGCGGTGCCGGCGTGCGCGTCGACGGCGGCACGGTCTACACCGGCGCCGAGGTGTCCGCGCACTTCGACTCGATGCTCGCCAAGCTCACCTGTCGCGGCCGCACCTTCGAGAAGGCCGTCGAGAAGTCGCGCCGTGCGGTGGCGGAGTTCCGCATCCGCGGCGTCGCCACCAACATCCCGTTCCTGCAGGCGCTCCTCGACGACCCCGACTTCGCCGCGGGGCGCGTCACCACGTCGTTCATCGAGACCCACCCCCAGCTGCTCAACGCGCGCAGCTCCGGCGACCGCGGCACCAAGCTGCTGACCTACCTGGCCGACGTCACCGTCAACCAGCCGTACGGCGCCGCCCCGGTCTCGCTCGACCCGGCCACCAAGCTGCCCGACGTCGACCTCGACGTGCCCGCCCCCGACGGCACCCGCCAGCTGCTCCTTGAGCTCGGTCCCGAGGCCTTCGCCCGCCGGCTGCGCGAGCAGAAGACCGTCGCCGTCACCGACACCACGTTCCGCGACGCGCACCAGTCGCTGCTGGCCACCCGGGTCCGCACCCGCGACCTGCTCACGGTCGCCGGCCACGTCGCACGCACGACCCCCGAGCTGTGGTCGCTCGAGGCCTGGGGCGGGGCGACGTACGACGTGGCGCTGCGGTTCCTGGGCGAGGACCCCTGGGAGCGCCTGGCCGCGCTGCGCCAGGCCGTGCCCAACATCCAGCTCCAGATGCTGCTGCGCGGGCGCAACACCGTCGGCTACACGCCGTATCCGGCGGCGGTCACCGAGGCCTTCGTCCAGGAGGCCGCGGCGACCGGCATCGACGTGTTCCGGGTCTTCGACGCCCTCAACGACGTCGAGCAGATGCGCCCGGCGATCGAGGCCGTGCGGGCCACCGGCACCACCCTCGCCGAGGTCTGCCTCTGCTACACCGGCGACCTGTCGAGCCCCGACGAGAAGCTCTACACCCTCGACTACTACCTGCGTCTCGCCGAGCGCATCGTCGACGCCGGCGCCCACGTGCTCGCGATCAAGGACATGGCCGGCCTGCTGCGCGCCCCCGCGGCCCGCACCCTGGTCACCGCGCTGCGCGAGCGCTTCGACCTGCCCGTGCACCTGCACACCCACGACACCCCCGGCGGCCAGCTCGCCACCCTGCTCGCAGCGATCGACGCCGGCGTCGACGCCGTCGACGCGGCCTGCGCCTCGATGGCCGGTACGACGTCGCAGCCGGCCCTGTCCGCGCTCATCTCGGCCACCGACCATTCCCCGCGCGAGACCGGCCTGTCGCTGGGCGCCGTCAACGCGCTGGAGCCCTACTGGGAGGCGACCCGACGCGTCTACGCGCCGTTCGAGTCGGGCCTGCCCGCGCCGACCGGCCGCGTCTACCGCCACGAGATCCCCGGCGGCCAGCTCTCCAACCTGCGCCAGCAGGCGATCGCGCTGGGCCTCGGCGAGAAGTTCGAGCAGGTCGAGGACATGTACGCCGCCGCCAACGACATCCTCGGCAACGTCGTCAAGGTGACGCCGTCGTCAAAGGTCGTCGGCGACCTGGCCCTGTCGCTCGTCGGGGTCGGTGCCGACCCGGCCGCCTTCGCCGAGGACCCCGCCAAGTTCGACATCCCCGACTCCGTCATCGGCTTCCTCAACGGCGAGCTCGGCGACCCGCCCGGCGGGTGGCCCGAGCCGTTCCGCACCAAGGCCCTCGAGGGCCGCACCTGGAAGGCACCCGCGGAGGAGATCACCGACGAGCAGGCCGCGGGCCTCGCCAGCGGGTCGCCGTCGCGGCGCCGTACGCTCAACGAGCTGCTGTTCCCCGGGCCCACCAAGGACTTCCTCGAGGTCCGCCAGACCTACGGCGATGTCTCGGTGCTGCCGACGCTCGACTACCTCTACGGCCTGCGCCAGGGCGACGAGCACGAGGTCGAGATCGAGCCCGGCAAGCGCCTGCTCATCGGCCTGCAGGCGATCAGCGACCCCGACGAGCGCGGGTTCCGGACCGTGATGGCCATGATCAACGGCCAGATGCGCCCGATCTCCGTGCGCGACCGCAGCGTCTCCTCCGACGTCGCCGCCGCCGAGAAGGCCGACCCCGCCAACGACAAGCACGTCGCCGCTCCCTACCAGGGCGTCGTGACGCTGTCGGTCGCCGAGGGCGACACCGTCGAGGCCGGCCAGACCCTGGCCACCATCGAGGCCATGAAGATGGAGGCCTCGATCACCGCACCGGCCGCCGGCACCGTCGAGCGCGTCGCCCTGTCCGGTACCCAGGCCGTCGAGGGCGGCGACCTCGTGGTCGTCCTGCGCTGAGCCCCGGCGGGGTCAGCGCAGGTCGAACCAGCTCGAGTTGAGACCGAAGTAGGAGCGGAAGGTCTCGCCGCTGATGGCGGTGGCCGTGTTGGCACCGACGATGCGGATCGAGGTCACCCGCCCGTCCCACTGGCCGTTGCCGTCGCGCGAGACCACCTCGACGCGCTGGAAGGTGCCGATCGCCGGGAAGGCGCGCTCGAACTCGGCGGGCTCGATGGTGTGCGCGATCGACTGGAACTTCTCGTCCCAGGGGTCCTGCTTGGCGACGAGGTAGGGCCGCGAGCCGGCCGCCATCCAGCCGCCGTTGCTGGAGGAGAACTGGGTGAACGCCGGCTGGCCGCCCGAGGTGAGCACCTGCCGCGCGGTGGCGGCGATGGCGGCGTCGGTGGTGCCGACCTCGCTGGCGACCCCGCCGTAGACCTGCGAGGACGTCGTGTCGTCGACGTGGAAGTAGCGCGAGGCGCGGTCGGCGCGCTCGAACGCTGCATAGGTGCGGGCCGCGACGGCCTGCGCCTTGAGCGCGGCCGGCTCCCACGACGGGAACACCTCGCGCGGTACGACGCCACGAAGGTAGGACTCGAGCGGCACGATGTTGACGGTGTCGCGCTGGCGCGAGCCGGGCGTCGGGGTGGTCGAGCGCAGGGCGCCGCGGTAGGCGCGCTGACCGGTCGGCGTGACCAGGCTGACCGGCTGCCCGCCCGCGGAGAACTCGGCGTCGCCGGGCACGGTGCGCAGCGTGCGCCACGAGCCGCCGCGGCCCTTCCACGCGATCGTGCTGCGCCCGCCGGCGGCGGGGTTGATCCGCCACTTGACCGCCGCGCGCGGCCCGTCGAGCCGCGTGGTGCGCCCGGTGCCGAGGCTGCGCACCCGCAGCCCCGGTCGGTCCGCGACGACGACGTCGGTCGAGGTGTCGGCGCTCAGCAGCACGCGCATCGTGCCGCCGGCGCTGCCGGCCTGCAGGCCGGGGTAGTAGAACGCCAGCACCTGCTGGTGGCTGCGCCCCGCGAGAGCCTGCGCCTGGGCGCCGTACTGCGACATGCCGTGGCCGTGGCCGAAGCCGTTGGTCACCAGCCG
>JAOPXU010000030.1 GCA_025964985.1 Nocardioides sp. | reverse complement strand
CGGAGCCGCGGTCTTCCTCAGCTCGTCCGCAGCCGACTACGTCAACGGCCACGTCCTGGTCGTCGACGGCGGCTGGATGGCCCGCTGACCCACGAACCCGCACACAGCACCACCCTTCCTCGGGGCGCACCACATCTCATCCAGCTCAGTCCCACCGCCGGACCCCGGCACCGAAGAGAATGAGGATCAACCATGAAGTCCATCTCCCGATCCACTGCAGCCGTGATCGGCCTGACCCTGGCCGCTGCTGCCCTCGCGGGCTGCAGTGAAGAGGCCGGCGGGAGCGGCGGAGGCGGCGGCTCCGAGGCTGGTGCCTGTGCCCCCGAGGACGTCACCCTCGTCGGCCAGGTCCGCAACGAGTCCAACCCCTACGAGGCCGCGTGGCTCGACGGCGGCGACGCGTTCGCCGAGCAGGTCGGGCTCAGCCAGCAGCGCCTCACCTACGACGGCGACTCGACGCGCCAGCAGGAGCAGGTCAGCCAGCTGCTCGCCGGCGACACCGAGTGCCTCGTCATGAACATCCTGCCCAACGGCGACTCCGACACCCCGCCGATCGTCGAGCAGGCGCAGGAGGCCGGCGCCTACCTCGTCACCCAGTGGAACAAGCCGGCCGACCTCGCCGTCTCCGACTACGACCACTGGGTCACCCACCTGACCTACAACGGCAAGGAGTCGGGCAAGCAGATCGGCGACGCGCTCATCGAGTCGATCGGCGGGTCCGGCGGGATCATCGCCCTGCAGGGCATCCTGGACACCGCCGCGGCCAAGGACCGGTTCGCCGGGCTCGAGGAGTCGCTCAGTGCCAATCCCGACGTCCAGCTGCTCGACCAGCAGACGGCCAACTTCTCCCGCGCCGAGGCGCTCGAGGTGACCAAGACGCTGCTCGCCAAGCACGGCGACGACGTCAAGGGCATCTGGACCGCCAACGACGACATGGCCCTCGGAGCGCTCGAGGCGCTCAAGGCCGCCGGCAAGGAGGGTGAGGTCGCCGTGGTCGGCATCGACGCCGTGCCGGACGCCCTCACCGCCATCGAGGACGGCAGCATGACCGCGACGGTCTCCAGCGACGGTCCGTGGCAGGGTGCCATCGGTCTGGCCATCGGCTACTGCGCCGCCACCGGCGAGCTCGACGTCGCCGACATCTCCGAGGACGACCGTGCCTGGTTCGCCGAGCAGTTCCTGATCACCGAGGAGAACGTCGCCGAGTTCGTCTCCCCGGCGGTCGACGAGGCCGACTTCGAGTGCTCCAACGTCTTCAGCCGTTCGCAGGGCGCGATCTCGTGACCCTGACATCCCCCGCCGAGGACGTGGACGTCGTCGCGGCGCGCCCCCGTCCTCGGCGGGGGGTGTCGTTCCGGGACGCCGGTCCGCCGGTCGCTCTCGTGGTGATCTTCTGCGTCTTCGCAGCCATCAGCTCCGACTTCCGCACCTTCGCCAACGTCCAGAACATCATGGACACCGCGGCGGTCCTCGCGGTCGTCACCTGCGGCGTCACCTTCGTGCTCCTGATGGGGTCGATCGACCTCTCGGCGCCCGGCGTGATGGGCACCTCAGCGATCGCGGTCGCGCTGCTGGTCTCCAACAACCGCAACGACAACGACCTGGGTCTCATCGGGGTCCTGGTCGCCGTCGGGCTGGCCGCAGCACTGGGCTGCCTCAGCGGGCTCGCCCTCGTGGTGCTCAAGGTGCCGTCGTTCATGACCACGCTCGGCGTCTCGGCCATCGGGCTGGGACTCGCCACGCTGCTCTTCAACGGTGTGCAGCCCAACATCGACGACGAGACGTTGGCCAGCTGGGCCGTCGACCGGTTCCTGGGCTTCTCCCTGCTGACTTGGATCGCGGTCGGCTGCGTGCTCCTGGGGTGGTTGGTTCAGCGCTACTCCCGGCTCGGTCGCTACGCCTTCGCCATCGGAGGTGCCGAGGAGGTGCTGTCGCTCTCGGGCGTCCGGGTCGCGCCGTACAAGATCGCGGTCTTCACCCTGGCCGGCGCCTTCTACGGGCTGGCCGGGGTCATGGTGACCAGCCAGCTCAGCGCCGGGCTCGTGCAGGCCGGCAAGGGCCTCGACTTCGCCGCCATCACCGCCGCCGTCGTGGGCGGCACCCTGCTCACCGGCGGCCGGGGCGGCGTGCTCCACTCCGCCGTCGGCGTCCTGCTCGTCACGGTGCTCACCAACGGCCTGGTCCAGGTCGGCGTGAGCCCGTACTGGCAGGGCGGTGTGCAGGGCCTCATCGTCGTGGCTGCGGTCGCGGCCGCGGTGCTCCCGCAGCGTCGAAGGAACCAGGTGACCAAGTGACCGCCGATCTCCAGCCAGCGGCTGACGTGACGCCTCCGGCCGCGCTGCCCGCGCTCGAGGTGCGCGGCCTGGTCAAGCACTACCCGGGGGTCAAGGCCCTCGACGGCGTCGACCTCGTCGTCAAGCAGCACGAGGTGCTCGGCCTCGCCGGCGAGAACGGCGCCGGCAAGTCGACGCTGCTCAAGGCGCTGGTCGGCCTGGTCCGACCCGACGCCGGCGAGATCTACGTGCGCGGCGAGCGGGTCCGGCTGCGCAGCGTCGTGGAGGCTGCCGGCCACGGCATCGGGATGGTGTTCCAGGAGCAGTCGCTGGTGCCCAACCTGACCGCCGCGGAGAACATCGTGCTCGGCTCGGAGGGGCGCGGCGTCCGCGGAGGCCTCTATCGCTGGGACATGATGCGCGAGCTGGCCCAGGAGCAGCTCGACAAGATCGGCTCGCACATCGACCCGCTCGCCCGCACCGACACGCTGACCTTCGCCGAGCGCCAGATGGTCGAGATCGCCAAGGTTCTGCGCATCGAGCAGCGCAGCCAGCACGCGCCCGTGATCATCCTCGACGAGCCGACCTCGGTGCTGGAGTCGAAGGAGATCGAGACACTGTTCACCCAGATCCGTCGGCTGCGCGAGTTCGCCTCGGTCGTGTTCGTCTCACACCGCCTCGACGAGGTGCTCGAGGTCTGCGACCGGGTCAGCGTCCTGCGTGGCGGTCGGTCGGTCGGCGAGGTCTCCACGGCCGGAGCAGCACCGGCCGAACTGCACCGGATGATGATCGGGTCCACCGGTTCGGAGGACCACTACCACGGCAACGCGTACCCCCGCCGCGAGGAGCCGCTCGCCCCGATGCTGCGGGTCCGCGGCCTGTCCGGCAAGACGTTCCGAGACGTCGACCTCGACGTCCGCGCGGGCGAGATCGTCGGCATCGTCGGCGTGCACGGCTCCGGGCGCGAGGACGTGTGTCGCGCGCTCTTCGGTGCCGAGCCGCTCGCCGCCGGCGAGGTCACGCTCGCCGGCGAGGACCTCGACCTGTCGAGCACCCGGGCGGCCTGCGCGGCCGGCATCGGGTACGTCCCGGCCGAGCGCAAGACCGAGGGCATGGTCGGCCCGATGTCGGTGGCCGACAACATGACCCTGACCAAGCAGAAGGCGCGGTGCTCCGGTCCACTCGTGGTGCCGCGCAAGCAGGCGTCCCTGGTCGACACCTGGATCGAGCGGCTCTCCATCCGCACTCCCCACCGGGGCACGGCGATCCAGCGCCTCTCCGGCGGCAACCAGCAGAAGGTCGTGCTGGCCCGTTGGCTCGTGGCCGGCGACATCCGTCTGCTCCTCCTCGACCACCCCACGCGCGGCCTCGACGTCGGCGCCCGCTCGGAGGTCTACCGCCTCATGCGTGAGCTGGCCGCCAACGGCGTCGCCACCGTCCTGCTGGCCGACAGCCTCGAGGAGGCGATCGGCATGTCCGACCGGATCGTCGTCATGAGCGACGGCCGCGCCACCGCCGAGGTCGCCTGTCCCGCGGGTGGCAAGCCCACCCCGCTCGAGCTCGTCAAGGAGATGGTCTGAGCGTGTCCACCGTTCTCGTGAAGCCGGTCGCCGACGGAGCCGTCAAGGGCGGCCCGACCCCCCTTCAGCGACTGACGTCGTTCATGCCCGTCATCGCGCTCGTCGCGCTGCTCGCGGCCCTCTCCATCGCGGACCCCGACTTCCTGACCCAGAAGAGCCTCACCGCCGCGGTGCGTACGTCGGCGCCGCTGGTGGTCCTGGCCGCAGGGGCGACCCTCGTCGTCCTGTGCGGCGGCATCGACCTGTCGATCGCGGCCCTCGCCTCGCTGTCGACGGTGTTCTTCGCCCTGTGGCTGCCCGACCTCGGCGGACTCACGACCCTGGCTGTGATCGCGGTCGCCGGCCTCATCGGAGCTGTCCAGGGCATCGCCCACGTCGTGCTGCGCATCCCGTCCTTCATCGTGACGCTCGGCGGCATGAGCATCTTCTCCGCCGTGGCGCTCGTCGTCTCCGACGCCGGCCCGATCCGCGTCGTCGACCGTGAGGCCACGAGCTGGCTCACCACCTACGTCGCGGGCTACGTGCCGATGGCCTTCGCCGTGGCGGTCGTCGTCGTCGCGGTCATCGCGCTGGTCCTGAGGCTGACGCCGCTGCAGAGCTACCTCACCGCGACGGGCTACTCCGAGTCCGCGGCGCGGCTGGCGGGCACCCCCGTCGACCTGGTCAAGGTGATGGCGTTCTGCGTCTCCGGTGCCTGCGCCGGGCTGGCCGCGGTGATGCTCGTGTCGCGCAACTACAGCGGCAGCCCCACCATGGCCGACAACCTCCTGCTGCCGGCCGTCGCCGCGATCGTCGTCGGCGGCACCGCGATCACCGGTGGCCACGGCAGCCTCTGGCGCTCGCTCGTCGGAGCGCTGGTCATCACCCTGCTGCGGGTCGGCCTGCCCATCGTCGGCGTGCCGTCGGCCTACGAGCAGATCCTCTACGGCGCGATCATCGTCGCCGCCGTCGCCCTGACCCTCGACCGCTCCAAGGTGCTCATCATCAAGTAGCGCCTCACTCGCACCCCACGTCCCGAGACCCGAACGACCTGTACCCGCCCGAGGAAAGGCCACCATGACCACCACCGTCGACTCCATCAACGAGCGCGCCGCGCTGCTCCCCGCCGTCCGCTCCTTCCTGTCCTCGCCCAAGCAGCTGCTCATCGGCGGCGAGTGGGCCGACGCGGCGGACGGCAAGCGCTTCGACACCGTCAACCCCGCCACCGAGGAGGTGCTCGTCGCCGTCGCCCAGGCCTCCGCGGTCGACGCCGACCGCGCCGTCAGGGCCGCTCGCGCGGCCTTCGAGTCGCCGTCGCCGTGGTCGAGGTTCACCCCGCGCGAGCGGTCCCACCTGCTGTGGCGCATCGGCGACCTGATCGACGAGCACTCCGAGGAGTTCGCCCAGCTCGAGTCGCTCGACAACGGCAAGAGCCTGGAGTCCGCGCGCGGCGACGTCGGGGTCGCCGCCGAGCTGTTCCGCTACTTCGCCGGCTGGGCCACCAAGATGGAGGGCACCTCGATCCCGATGTCGGTGCCCGGTCGCGAGTTCCACGCCTACACGCGTCGTGAGGCGATCGGCGTCGTGGCCGGCATCGTGCCGTGGAACTTCCCACTGACGATGGCCTGCTTCAAGATCGTCCCGGCGATCACCGCCGGCAACACCGTCGTGCTCAAGCCGGCCGAGCAGACGCCGCTGACGGCGCTGCGCCTGGGCGGGTTGCTGCTCGAGGCGGGTCTGCCGGCCGGCGTCGTCAACATCCTGCCGGGCTTCGGCGACGCCGGTGCCGCGCTGGTCGACCACGCCGGCGTCGACAAAGTGGCCTTCACCGGGAGCACCGATGTCGGCAAGAAGATCGCTGCCGGCGCGTCGAGGAACCTCAAGAAGGTCTCGCTCGAGCTCGGCGGCAAGGCGCCCAACATCATCTTCGCCGACGCCGACCTCGACGCGGCCGTCGCCGGGGCCGCCCTGGCCGGCTACTTCAACGAGGGCCAGTGCTGCGTCAACGGCTCGCGCCTCTACGTGCAGCGCTCCGTCTTCGACCAGGTCATCGAGGGGGTCGCCGCCGCGGCCCGCGCGATCACCGTGGGCGACGCCTTCGACCCGGCCACGACCATGGGTCCCCTCGTCTCGCAGGAGCAGCACGAGAAGGTCATCGGCTACGTCCGCGGCGCCATCGCCGACGGCGCGACGCTCAACGCAGGCAGCGGCGAGCCGGCCGCTGACCGTGGCTACTTCTTCGCGCCCACCCTGATCACCGGCGTCACCGAGCAGATGGCGATCCAGACCGACGAGATCTTCGGGCCGGTCGTCACCGCCATCCCGTTCGACACCGAGGACGAGGTCGTCGCCGCTGCCAACAACACCGTCTACGGTCTCGCGGCCGGGGTCTGGTCCCGCGACCTCGGCACGGCCCACCGGGTGGGCGGACGCCTGCGGGCCGGCACGGTGTGGCTCAACACCTGGCACGCCGACGACGTCACCCTGCCGCGCGGCGGCTACAAGCAATCCGGCTGGGGCCGCGAGCTCGGCTCGTTCGGGCTCGACGACTACACCGAGCTCAAGACCGTCATCGCCGAGCTCCGTTGATGGGCGCACCGTCGCAGGGTGTCCTGGGCGGACACCGCGTCGTCCCGGTGGTGGTGCTCGACGACCCCGGCCGCGCCGACGACCTCGGTGCGGCCATGGTCGCCGGTGGTCTGCCGGTCGCCGAGGCCACGTTCCGCTCGCCGCGCGCCGCCGCGGTGCTGGCCCGGCTGGCCGCCAACCAGGACCTGTTGGTCGGTGCCGGCACCGTCATCACCGCCGCCCAGGTCGACCAGGCCCACGACGCCGGAGCCCGCTTCGTCGTCTCGCCCGGCCTGAGCGCCGCAGTCGTACGCCGATGCCAGCAGCTCGATCTGCCGGTCTTCCCGGGAGTCAGCAGCGCCACCGAGATCATCGCGGCGATCGACCTCGGCCTCGACGTCGTGAAGTTCTTCCCGGCCGAGGCCTGCGGGGGACTGCCCACCGTCAAGGCGCTCGCGGCAGCGTTCCCCCAGGTGCGGTTCGTCCCGACCGGCGGCATCACGGCCCAGACGGCCCCCATCTACCTGGCCCACCCGGCCGTCGCCGCCGTCGGCGGCAGCTGGATGGTCGCCGGCGACCTGCTCGCCTCGGGGCGGTGGGACGAGGTGTCCGCCCGGTGCGCCGCGACGGTCACCGCCGCCGGCACCCCGACTCCTGTCCCCACCGCGGCCGACCCGGGTCGCCACGCCGTGCAAGGAGCCCCCGCATGATCGAGACCCGTCCGGCCGACGAGTGCGAGTTCGACATCGTCGCCCTCGGTGAGGTGATGCTGCGGCTCGACCCGGGAGTGGGCCGGGTGCGCACCGCCCGTCGCTTCGAGGTGTGGGAGGGAGGCGGCGAGTACAACGTCGCCCGAGGCATGCGCAAGGTCTTCGGGCTGCGTGCCGGCGTGGTCACGGCGCTCGCCGACAACGAGATCGGTCGCCTGGTCGAGAACCTCATCATGCAGGGCGGTGTCGACACCTCCCTGATCCGGTGGGAGGCCTACGACGGCATCGGCCGCAACGTCCGTAACGGGCTCAACTTCACCGAGCGAGGGTTCGGCGTACGGGGAGCCGTCGGCGTCTCCGACCGCGCCGGGACGGCCATCGCGCAGATGACCCCTGGCACCGTCGACTGGGACGACCTGTTCGGGCGCCGCGGCGTGCGCTGGCTCCACACCGGCGGCATCTACGCCGCACTGTCCGCGAGTGCTGCACTCGTCGCCGAGGAGGCGATGGCGGCAGCGCAGAGGCACGGCACGGTGGTGTCCTTCGACCTCAACTACAGGCCCAGCCTGTGGGCGGGGATCGGTGGTCCCGAGTTCGCCCGCGACGTCAACACACGCCTGGCCGCCCACGTCGACGTGATGATCGGCAACGAGGAGGACTTCACGGCCTCCCTCGGCTTCGACGTCGAGCACGTCGACGAGCACCTGCGCGAGCTGCCGATGGACAGCTTTGCGGCCATGGTCGGCACGGTCGCCGAGAAGATGCCCTGGTTCAAGGTCATCGCCACGACACTGCGCGGGGTCCACTCCGCCAGCGACAACGACTGGCAGGCGATCGCCTGGTCTCCCGAGACCGGCGTCCTGCAGTCGGCCGCGCGCGACCACCTCGCGATCTTCGACCGGGTGGGCGGAGGCGACGGGTTCGCCTCGGGCCTGGTCTACGGCCTGCTGAGCGGCGAACCCCTGCAGACCTGCCTCGAGTACGGCGCCGCCCACGGAGCGCTGGCGATGACGACGCCGGGTGACACCTCGATGGCCTCGCGCGGCGAGGTCCTGGCACTCGCCGGCGGCGGGAGCGCCCGCGTGCGTCGCTGACCCCCGTCAACTGCTCCTCCCTCCAGATCGGACACGCACATGCCCAACATCACCGTCGAGCTGCTCCACGGCAGGACCATCGACCAGCGCCGGGCCTTCGCCCGGGCGGTCGCCGACAGCGCCGTGGAGATCCTCGGTGCCCGCCTCGAGGACGTCCGCATGGTCTTCCAGGAGATCACCCCTGACATCGTCGCCAACGGCGGCGTCCTGGCCAGCGAGGACGACAGCCGGGCAGGGGTCGTGGCCGCCCTGGCCGACGGGCCTGACGCCGCGCCCTCCTCGGCCCTCGGCGCCTGAGCAGGTCCGGACACACGCACGACGAGGGTCCCTGGCCCTCCCGCCGGGGGAAGCCGTCGCCGCGACCGGGGAACAGCATGGGCCCCATGAGCAAGCGATGGTGGGCCCTCCCGGTCGCGGCGGTCGGCGCGGTCGCCGCAAAGGACCTGACGCAGAAGCGGCACGCGATCCTGCGCAACTACCCGGTGCTCGGGCACGCCCGGTTCCTGCTCGAGACGATCGGGCCCGAGCTGCGCCAGTACGTCGTGGCCGGCAACGACGAGGAGCGCCCTTTCAGCCGCGACCAGCGACGCTGGGTCTACGCCTCGGCCAAGCTCGAGAACAACTACTTCGGGTTCGGCACCGACAACGACCTCGAGCACGGCACCGGCAACGTGGTCGTGCGGCACCGCACCTTCTCCGACCACCACCCGACCCACGGGTCGGTCGGCCAGCACGCCGCCCTGCCCTCGGCCAAGGTGCTCGGCGGCCCGCGCGGACGCCGCCACGCCTTCCGTCCCGAGTCGGTCGTCAACGTCTCGGGCATGAGCTTCGGGTCGCTGTCGGGCAACGCCGTCGAGGCGATCAACCGGGGAGCCGCCGCGGCGGGGGCGCTGCACAACACCGGCGAAGGTGCCGTCTCCGAGCACCACCTGCACGGCGCCGGCCTGGTCTTCCAGATCGGCACCGCCTACTTCGGGTGCCGCGACGAGGAGGGCCACTTCAGCCTCGAGCGTCTCAAGGAGCTCGTCGAGCGGGCCCCGATCCGGGCGCTCGAGGTCAAGCTCAGCCAGGGCGCGAAGCCCGGCCTCGGCGGCGTCCTGCCGGGACCGAAGGTCTCCGAGGAGATCGCCCGGGTCCGCGGCGTCCCGGCGGGGGTCGACTGCCTCAGCCCGTCGCGCCACGCCGAGTTCGACGACGTCGACTCGATGCTCGACTTCGTCGAGATGCTCGCCGACGAGACCGGCCTGCCCGTCGGCATCAAGTCGGCCGTGGGCAACATGGACTTCTGGCACGAGCTCGCCGACGCCATGGTCAGCCGCGAGCGCGGCGTCGACTACATCTCCATCGATGGCGGCGAGGGCGGCACCGGAGCCTCGCCGCTGGTCTTCACCGACGCCGTGTCGCTGCCCTTCCGGCTCGGCTTCGCCCGGGTCTACCGTGTCTTCGCCGAGCGCGGCCTGCACGAGGACGTCACGTTCATCGGCGCCGGCAAGCTCGGCCTGCCCGACAACGCCGTCGTGGCCTTCGCCCTCGGTGCCGACATGGTGAGCGTGGCGCGCGAGGCCATGCTGGCCGCCGGGTGCATCCAGGCCCAGAAGTGCCACACCGGCGGGTGCCCCACGGGGGTCGCCACCCAGGACAAGTGGCTCGAGCACGGACTCGACCCGCTGCTCAAGGGCGACCGGGTCGCCAACTACCTCAAGACCCTGCGACGCGACCTGCTCAAAGTCGCCGAGACCTGCGGCGTCGCGCACCCGGCGCTGCTGACGCCGCGCGACGTCGAGGTGATCGACGGCCTCACCGACGGCCGGCTCCTCGACGAGATCTACGACTACGAGCCCGGCTGGGGCCTGCCGTCGGCGGCCGACCGGGACGAGGTGGTCCGGCTCATGGCGCAGACCGACGAGGAGGAGGCCCGCACCGAGGGGCCGCCACGCACCGGCGAGGACGGGCCGCCGGCGGTCGAGGCCGCCGGGGACACCGAGGACCAGGCCTGAGCGGCCGCCGTTGCGGGTGATGCCCGTTTCGTTCGCCTGCCGTTAACCTGTTGTTCATGACCGACATGATGATCCGGCCCGCCTCGGTGTCGGCCGACCCGAGCTCCCGCGCCGACCGCGTGCTGCCCCGCTTCGACGTCGTCGCGAGCGAGACCCCCGCCGAGTCCGTACGCCGGGAGCACGAGATCGTCGACGCCCTCCCCGACTGCGCCCACACCGACCACGCTGCTCCCGAGGCGCTGCGTGCGGGCGACGCCGCTGCACCGCACGCCGAGCGGGCGCTGCTCGCCGAGGCCATGTGCGGCTGCCCGATCCGGACGACCGCCGTCTGACGGCCTCACCGCGCCTGGGCGGCTAGAGCTCCTCGGGGTGGCGCAGGAGCGCTGCCGCCGCGGCCCGCGCGACGCCCGGAGCGGCGCTCCCGTCGCGCAGCCGCACGGCGAGCTCCCCGGAGACCAGCAGCACCAGCGCGTCGGCGACCCGGTCGGCGTGCGGCCCCACCACGGGCCCCGCGAGCTCGACGAGGCGCGAGCGCATCGACTCGCTCTCCCGGTGCAGGGTGGCGGCGATGCTCGCGGGCGGGTCGGCGTACTCGGCGGCCGTCCCGAGGAAGGCGCACCAGCGGGCTCCGGCCGGTCGTGCCCGGAATTGCTCGAGCGCGGAGAAGACCGCCAACAGCCGCCCGTCCGCGTCCCCGGCGTCGGCGACCGCCCGGTCCCAGACCTCGATCCACTCCCCGTGGCGTCGCTCCAGGGCGGCCGCGAGCAGCCCGTCCTTGTTGCCGTAGGCGCGGTAGAGCGTCGCGGGTGACGCTCCGGCGCGCTCGAGCACCTCGTCGACCGAGGTGCTGCGGACCCCCCGGGTGAAGAACAGCTCGTCCGCGGCGTCGAGGAGCCTCGCGCGGGTCCCCGGACGGCTGGCCATGCGCCCAGCGTAGGGTCGGCGAAGTGAAACGGTCGTTATCGTTCGGGTCCGCCCGCGACACCGCGCTCGTGGTGGCCGGCACGTCCCTGATCGCGGCGACCTACGGACTGGTGCGCCTGGCCTACGGCCTGCTCCTGCCCGACATCGACGCCTCGCTCGGGGTCGGTCCCGTGCTGGCGGGCGCGATCGCCTCCGGTGGCTCGGTCGCCTACTGCCTCGGTGCGCTCGCCGGCCTCGCCGCGCCCACCCAGGACCGCCGACTCGTCGCGGGCGCGGTGCTGACCGGTGCCCTCGGAGCGGTCGGCACCGCCGCGGCCCCGGACGCCGTCTGGCTCGCGGCGTCGGCGGTCCTCGCCTCGGCCGGCGCCGGTCTCGCCTCGCCGGGCCTGGTCGGGCTGATCGGGCGGAACGTCGCGACGGCCGGCGCGGGCCGGGCGCAGGCGACGGTCAACGCAGGCACCGGGCCGGGCCTGGTCGTCGCCGGAGCGCTCGCGCTGGCCCTCTCGCCCCAGTGGCGGGTCGGGTTCGCCGTCGCGGCTGCCTGCACCTGTGCGGCCGGCATCGCCGTCCTGGTCCTCGACCGTTCCGCCGCTGCGCCGCCACGCGACGACGTGGACGCCCCGCAGCGCCGCCGGTCCTGGGGTGCGCTCGTGCGTCCGGGGACCGCCGCGCTGCTGCTCGGCGCCGGCTCGGCCGTGGTGTGGACCTACGGCCGCAGCCTGCTCGTCGACCGGGGCGCCAGCGACGTCGTCTCCACCGCTGCCTGGATCGCGCTCGGCGTGGGCGGGATGGCGAGCGTCGCGAGCGCACGCGCACTGACCGCGGTGCCGCCGGCCCGGGCCTGGGCGCTGACGTCGGCCTGCGCGGTGCCGCCGATGGTCCTGCTGGCGACGTACGGCGGGCACCTCGTCGTGGCGATGGCCGCGTGCGTGGTCTTCGGCTGGGCCTACGTCGCGGCCTCCTCGGCGCTCATCGCCTGGGCCGGCGAGTCGTGGCCCCACGACGTCCCGGCCGGCACCGCGGTCCTCCTGGTGGCACTCGTGCTCGGACAGGCCGCGGGCGCGACGGCGGCGGGCGCGCTGGCCGACGCCCACGGGCTCCGGGCCGCCTTCCTCGCCGGCGCCGCGACGACGCTGGCCGGCTGCCTGCCGAGCGCCAGGCGCCGAGAACCGGACGACGACGGGGTGGTCTGCATCCGGCGCCGCTGACCCACAGTGGTCCCGTGCAACGGCCGACGTCGGGGGTGTCGCGAGCGCGGGGGCGCGCCCGCGGGGTCGGTGCGGTGGCGCTGGGCCTGGTGGCGGTGGCCGCGCTGGGCTCGATGGGCGCCGGCTTCCAGGGTCCGCGGCTGGTCGACGTCCCCTCGTCCCGACCGGAGGTGGCGGCACCGTCCGGTGTCGCGCCCGCTCCGGGCGCTCCCGCCGACCGCACGACGCCCCATCGCCCGGTCACCCTGGCGTTCGCCGGCGACGTCCACTTCGAGGGCGCGGCCGGGGCCGTGCTGGACCGCCCGGGCTCGACGCTCGGGCCGATGTCGGCGCGGCTGCGCGCCGCGGACGTCGCCGTGGTCAACCTCGAGAGCGCCCTGACCAGCACGGTCGCGCCGGCCCGCAAGGAGCTCGAGGACCCCGGCCTCCGCTACTGGTTCCGCAGCCCGCCCTCGGCGCTCGGCGTGCTCGCCCGCTCCGGCGTCGACGCCGTCTCGGTCGCCAACAACCACGGCGCCGACCACGGCGTGGCCGGTCTGCGCGACACCCTGCGCATCGCGTCCCGCTCCCGCGTCGCGGTCGTCGGTGCCGGGGTGGACGAGCGCGCCGCGTTCCGCCCCTACCGGACCACGGTGCGCGGCACCGACGTGGCCGTCCTCGCCGCCGACGCGTCGCCGCGGGAGTCCGCCGACCCGGTCTGGGCCGTCGGGCCCGGGAGCGGACCCGGTCTCGCCACGGCGCGGCTGCCCCACGTCCGACCGCTGCTCGCCGCGGTCCGGGCCGCGGCCGTGACCGACGACGTGGTCGCGGTCTACCTGCACTGGGGCATCGAGGGCGAGTCGTGCCCGTCAGCCCGGCAGCAACGGCTCGCGCAGGCGCTGAGCGAGGCCGGCGCGGACGTGGTCGTCGGCAGCCACACCCACCTCGCCGTCGGGGCGGGCACCCTCGGGCGCACCTACGTGAGCTACGGCCTCGGCAACTTCCACTGGTACCACGGCATCCAGTCCGAGACGGGCGTGCTGACCGTGACCGTCGCCGACGGCGGCGTCACCCGGGAGACCTGGGACCCCGCACGGATCCCACCGCAGGGCGGCGTCCCGCTGCCCCTGACCGGACCCGAGCGGGTGGCGGCGATCGAGGAGTGGCGCCGGCTGCGCAGCTGCACCGACCTGCGTGCGGTGCCGGACCCGGCACCGGAGCGGCGGGACGGGCCGGCGCGCCCCGAGGCGCCGGACGCCGAGCGGCCCCCGCCGTTCAGCGCGTCGATCCGCCGGATCGGGCCGGCCCTTCGGGCCCGGATGACGAGCAGCCACGACCCGCGCCGCTGCCCCGTCCCGCTCGCCGACCTGCGCCACGTGGTCGTGCCCCACTTCGACTACGACGGTCGCGTGCGCCGCGGCGAGATCGTCCTGCACGCCGACGTCGCCCGCGACGTCGCCGGTGTCTTCGCCGCGCTCTACCGGGCGCGGTTCCCGGTCGCGCGGATGCGGCTCGTCGACGCCTACGGCGGCGACGACAACCGCTCGATGGCCGCCAACAACACGTCGGGCTACAACTGCCGCACCGTGGCCGGGACCAGCACGTTCTCCGACCACGCCTACGGGCGCGCGGTCGACATCAACCCGGTGCAGAACCCCTACGTCCTGGGCGACCGGGTGCTGCCCGGCGCCGGCCGGCCCTTCGTGGCGGTCCCGCGCGGTACGGCCGCCCGGACCGCTCCGGGCGTCATCCGCGACCCCGGCGTCGTCACCCGCGCGTTCGCGAGGATCGGCTGGAGGTGGGGCGGGACCTACTCCGACCCCGACTACCAGCACTTCAGTGCTCCCTGACCGACCCGGGCCCCCTCACCCCTGTGCGGTGGGAGGTCGGGCTGCGGGTCAGATGGCGCCGACCACCAGCGCCACGAGCAGGGCGATCAGCGGTCCGGCGAAGAGGAGGAGCGTGCCGACCAGCTCTTCTCGGGAGGTCTGGGCGGTCCGCTCGGGCGTCATCGTGGCCATGAGTGGTCGGTGCCCGGCCGCCGGAGCCCGAAAACCACCCGATCGGGGGTGTGTGCCGATGTGCCCGAGGTCAGAGCGGCCGGGAGCGGCGGGGGGCCGCAGACCCGGGCCGGCCGTGTCCGGAGGGGTGGCGTCGGGGGAGGCCGGTGAGGGCTACGCTCCGCGACGTGCATCCCCGCCCCCTCGTCTCGCGCCTCGACGACGACGCCCGCGTGCTGACGCTCGCCGGCGAGATCGAGGACGCCGCGGTCCCCCAGCTCGTCGAGGCGATCGCGGAGGGGACCGCGCACTACACGCGGAGCCTCGACATCGACCTCTCGGACCTGGAGTTCATCCCGAGCTCGGCGATCGGGGTGCTGGCGGTCGCGATGCGGCGTGCTGCCGGGAGCGGTCACTCGCTGGAGCTCGTGGCGGCCGAGGGCAGCATCGCCCAGCAGGTCCTCAAGGTCTGCGCGATGCCGCACCGCACCGCCTGACGCGGGCGACGCTGGCGACCTGACCGCTGAGGCCACGGCGGTGAGCGTGTGGATGACGTGGTCGCCGATGGCCCGGGCGAGCTGGACGGCGTAGCCGCCGACCGCGCCGCTCGCGCCGTTGACGAGGATCCGCGGGCCGGACTCCAGGTCGGCGTGCTCGACCAGTGCCTGTCAGGCGGTGAGGCCGACGATCGGCAGCGCGGCCGCGTCGGCGAGCGGGATCGAGGTCGGGGCCGCGGTCAGCACGGTCGGGCCCGCGTCGCGCAGGTGCGCCCCGTGCGCGACCACATGCGCGCCGCGGCCCCGCGCTCGGCGGCC
>JAOPXU010000406.1 GCA_025964985.1 Nocardioides sp. | reverse complement strand
GCTGCTGCGGCGAGGCCGACGGCGACCCCGGCCGCGGTACGGACCACGGTGGCCGCCCGGTTGGCGGCGGCGGCGCGGCGTACGGCCTCCGGGTCTGTCGGATCTGCCGGGCCGGACAGGTCTGCCGGGTGTGTCAGGGGCGCCGGGGCTGGAGTGTCCATGCTGGTCCCCCTCAGGGAAGCAGCGTCTCGACGTCCGTCCGCCGGTCTCGCTCTGCGAGCGCGGAGTGACTGCTACCGACTGCTGCCGATCACAGACTACGCCGGATCCGCCACCTCGGAGGCATGTCGGGCGGGCCGCCGGGTACGACCCCTGTCCACCGCCGGCCCCGGCACCACCGGCGGACATCCGATTCTCCGGTCAACCGGCGGCCGGGTCGGTGACCGAGCGCATCGCTCGATCGGTAGCGTTGACCCGGTGGAACCCATCCCGGAGTCGCGCGAGCTGGTCGAGGAGTTCGGTCCCTTCGTCGCAGGCGACCTGCTCGGGCAGCTGCAGGGCCAGTCCGCCCGCGTCCGCCTCCTGGTCCCGGCCTGCGTCGGTGTCAGCGTCGCCCTGCTCGACGAGGACATCGCCCTGACGCTGGTCGCCACCGACGAGGAGATCGCTGCCCTGGACGCGGCCCAGTACCTCGCGGGCGGCCCCTGCGTCGAGGCCGCGCTGACCGACCAGACGATCGCCGTGGCCCACGACGCCATGGTCGAGCAGCAGTGGGCGCTCTTCGCCGCGGCCACCGCGGCCGCCGGGATCCGGAGCACGCTGAGCCTGCCGGTGCTCGTGCAGGGACGCGTGACCGGCAGCGTCAACCTCTACGCCTCGGCCCCGACCGCGTTCGACGGACAGCACGCGGCGCTCGCCGACGTCTTCGGCGCCTGGGCCGAGGGTGCCGTCAGCAACGCCGACCTCTCCTTCGACACCCGGACGACGGCCCGCGAGTCGCTGTCGGCGCAGCGCTCGCTGGTCGACGTCATCCGGGCGACCGCGCTGCTCGCCGAGCGGCTCGGGCTGGACTTCGAGCACGCCGAGGTGTGCCTCGCGGAATCCGCCGACCGGGCCGGCCTCCCGCTCCCCGCGGTCGCGCGGATGGTCATCACCGCACTGACCGGCTGAGCGACGCCCGGGCTACTTGATGACCGCGTCGATGGTCTTCTTGAGCGCGCTCGGCGCCGCCGGGGTGCGGGGCGCCTTCTTCTTCGCCTCGATCATCTCGGCGCCGATCTGCTGCAGCGTGGTGCGGCTCAGGCCCTCGCGGACCTGGGGGAACCACTCCTGCTCCTCCTCCTCGATGTGGTGCCGGACGTTCTCGATCAGCACGGTCGTCTTGGCGGTGAAGCGTTCCGCGGAGGGGTCCATCCCAACGAGCTCCATGACGAGCACGTCGGCCACGTGGTGCTCCTCGTAGGACTCCAGGACGTCGTCCTCGAGGTCCGGGAGCAGCTCGCGGACGCGGGGGTACATGACCTCGTCCTCGATGTAGGTGTGCACGGTCAACAGCTCGATGATGCGGTCGACGAGCTCGCCCTTGCGCTTCACGGCGCCGTCGCCGGCGGCCTCGAAGTCCTTGAACGTCTTCAGGATCGCCTTGTGGTCGTCCTTGAGCAGCACGATCGCGTCGGTGGACATCAGTACCTCTTCTCCCGGGGGGTGGTCGGGACCAGCGTGTGGGCCGGGCAGGCGCCCAGACACACCCTGCGGGGCGACCGCTGCTCAGGCGGGGTCGGTCGCGGCGGCCGACTGGACGTCGCCCCGCCGGGTCGTGCCGGGCGCCCCGTCGTCGTCGAGCGAGCGGCGCAGGGCCTCGGCGGTGTCGGTGAACCGGTAGCCGTCCTCGAGCAGGTCGCGGCGCAGGTCGTCCTCGCCGCAGACCATGTCGTGGCGCAGGCTCTCGACCAACGACGTCACCTCGGTCACCTTCAGCCCGCTGATGCGGGCGCAGGCCCAGCCGACGAGCCGCTGCGGCACCCACGGCACGAGGACCCGGTAGCGCCGGAGACCGGCGGCGCGGGCGAAGAGCGCCAGCAGCTCGGGGTAGGTCAGCACCTCGTCGCCGCCGAGGTCGTAGTGGCGGTTGCGCGCCGCCGGGTCGTCGGTCGGGGCCAGCGCGCGGGCGATCACGTGGACGACGTCCTCGATCGCGACCGGCTGGATGCGGCTGCGCATCCAGGCGGGCACGGGCGTCAGCAGGGGGATGCGCTCGCTGAGCCGCCGCAGGAGCTCGTACGACGTGGAGCCGGCGCCCACCACCATCGAGGCGCGCAGCACGGTGGCCGGCACCGGGGCGTCGAGGAAGACGTCCTCGACCTCGCGGCGCGAGCGCAGGTGCTCCGACAGCTCGCCAGGCGGCACGAGCCCCGACAGGTAGACGACCTGCTCGACGCCGGCGTCGGCGCAGGCGGTCGCCACCCGCTGCGCGGCCTCGCGGTCCTTGCGGGCGAAGTCCTCGGACTCCAGCGAGTGCACCAGGTAGATGACGACGTCGACACCCTCGACGGCCTCGCGCACCAGGTCGGCGTCCCCGATGTCGAAGCGGCGGGTCTCGACCTGGTCGTCCCACGGGTAGTCGGCCGTGCCGGTCTCCTCGCGGCTCGCGGCCAGCACGTGGTGGCCGGCCTCGAGCAGCGTCGGCACCAGGCGCGAGCCGACGTAGCCGGTCGCCCCGGTCACCAGGACGCGGCGGGGGTGGCTGGCCGTTCGCTCGTGCTCTGACTCGTCCACAGCGTCGTCCACGGGTCCCTCTCGGTGCGGTCACGTCCCCCGGCCGGTGGACCTCTCCAGCCTAGGGACGCGGTGCACACGCCCACGGACGGTGGGGCTCAGACCGGTCGGGCGGGACGACGGGGGTCGACCGGCCGCACGAGGAGCGCGGGGTCGACGGTGCGCAGCGAGTCGGGCTTGAACCCGTTGTCGACGCCCCACAGCACGGCCTGCGAGCGGGTGGTGACCTCCATCTTGCGGTAGGCCGAGCGGACGTAGGTCTTGACGGTGTTGATGCTGAGGTAGACCCGCTCCGCGATCTGCTGGTTGGTCAGGCCCTGGGTGATCAGGGCGACCATCTCGGCCTCGCGCGAGGTGAGGCCGGCCTCGCGGCCGGGCCAGTCGCCGGATCCGCCGGCGCTGGTCTCGTGGTCGCCGGTCACGACGACGACCTGGCCGGCGGCGACGCGCTCGAGTGCCTGGATGATCTCCGGGCCCGTGAGCACCTTGGACAGGTAGCCGCGCGCGCCCTTGGCGAGCGCCTCGTCGATGAGCTCCGGCTGCAGGTTCCAGCTGTAGATGACCACCTTGGCGCCGCTGTCGCGCACGAAGTCGGCGAGGTCGAGACCGCGGCCGTCGACCTGGCCGAAGGTGTCGTAGAGGACGATGTCGACGTCGGTCAGGACGGACCTGGTGGCGCCGGTCTCGACGACGTCGATGCGCTCGTCGGCGAGGAACGCCGCCACGCCGGCCACGACGACCGCGTAGTCGTCGACGATGGCCAGTCGGATGCGCGGCCTCACTGGCTGTCCATGGTCCGGACCCTAGTCGTTGGGCGGCCGGACCGTGGCAGGTCCGGCCTCAGTCGCTCTGCTGCCGCGAGAGGTGCACCCACGCCCAGACCCGGAGCACCGCGACGAGCACGGCGAGCAGCGCGGCGGCCAGCACCACGGGCGAGAGCAGCAGCGCCGGCCCCGCGACGCCGAAGGGGCTCGGACTGTCGATCAGGCGGAGGAACAGCAGGCCGGTGCCGACGAGGGAGACGAGGATGCCGCAGGCCAGCGCGAACTGGGTGCCGACCTGGCGCCACCGCTCCCGGCTGCTGCGCCCGCGCAGCGTGCGGTGCAGCTCGGCGAGCGGCATGAAGAGCGCGAGGCCGACGTAGAGCAGGCCACCGAGCCCGGTCCCGGGGAGTCCGGCGTTGTTCACGTCAGTGGCCCTTCTCGTAGACGAGCAGCGGTCGGCGTTGCACGACCTCGGTCCACAGCGCCTCGAGCATGAAGAACCCGTTGACCGTGCGGAGGACGAAGAAGCACGGCAGGGACAGCAGTGCCTTGCCGACCTCGCCGCGGCGCCAGGCGGTCCACAGCACCGGCACCAGCACGGCCGGTACGTCGATCACGTGGACGAGCAGCAGCTCCGGGGCGGCCAGCACGATCGCGAGCAGCGGCAGCACGAGCAGGTAGATGAGCGAGGCGACCACCGCGTCGAACAGCGCGACGCCGACGACCGTGCTGAGGAACGGCAGCGCGAGGATGCCCTTCCAGTGCAGCCGAACGTTCTGCACGAACCCGTGCGACCAGCGCTTGAGCTGCTTGCCCATGAAGTCGAAGTCGTGCGGCTCGATCGGGTAGCAGAGCGCCTCCGGCACGAACCGGACCGCGTGGCCGGCCTGGTAGAAGGTCCAGGTCAGGTCCATGTCCTCGGCGCGCGTGCGCTCGCCCCAGCCGCCGGCCTCGCGCAGGCGGTCGGTGCGGTAGGCGGAGAAGCAGCCGGAGGAGATCAGCGGCTTGCCGTAGTAGTCCTGCGTGGGCTTGTAGAAGGTGAACGACAGCAGGTACTCGACGTAGCGGCCGCGCTCCCAGACCGTGCTGACGTGGCGGGGCAGCACGAATCCGCACGCCGCGGCGACGTCGGGGTCGGCGTCCAGCGGCGCGAGGAGCAGCTCGATCGCGTCCGGGGCGAGCGTGGTGTCGGCGTCGATCGCCATGGCGTACGGCGTGGTGACCTGGGCGAGCGCGAGGTTCTGGGCACCGGCCTTGGAGCCGGTGTTGGCCGGCGGGCGGATGACCTCGGCACCGGCGGCCCGGGCGAGCTCGCCGGTCCCGTCGTCGGAGTGGTCGTCGACGACGATGACCCGGGCGGGCGGGGTCGTCTGGGTGAGCACGCTGCGCAACGGTGTCGGCCACCGAGGCGGCCTCGTCGTACGCCGGGATGATGACGGTCAGCTCGTCGGCCAGGGGCACGGAGTTCCTCGCGGTCGCGGTGGTGCGGGGGTGGACGGACCTCGGTGCGGTCCACCCCTCACCTGCCGTGGCGAGGTGGTTCTGTTACGTGGCGCCGGTGTGCCCCGGGTCACGTCGGTCGGGCACGGGGCCGGGGCTAGCGGGCGCGCTGGACGTCGTGGTCGACGTAGGCCACGACCCGGTTGAACAGCGCCGTCACCTGTGCGAGGTCCACCGGGACCCAGGACAGAGGAGCGGAGAGCCGCTGGGCGGCGGCGTCGGCACCGGGCGCGCCGAGATCGGAGGCCACGTGGGCACAGACCCGGGCGGCCTCGCGGACGGCGTCGCGCTGCACGGTCCAGACCGACTCGAACACCCGCTGGGAGTCGCGGACGCCGGTCTGGCCCGGGACCTCCCAGGCCGTGAGCGCCACGGGCAGCTCGTCGCTGTCGCAGACGACCGCCCACTCGCGGCCCATCGGGTGGTTGTCGGGCAGGGCGACCGGCACCGGTGTCCCCGCCGGGTCCGTCCCGGCCACCGTGGCGGGGTCGAAGTCGGCGAAGACGAAGGTGGAGGCCATCGTGCGGGCCAGGTCGTCCCAGCGGTCCTGCGCCGAGTCGAAGTGGCCGGACTTCTGGAACGCGCCGAACAGGTGGGCGCTGTGGGCGCGGGAGGCGAACTCGTCCTCGATCGCCCACGACAGCGCGAGCAACGTGCGCTTGCTCAGCCGCTGGGGCGTGAGGCCGGGATGGGTGTGGCGCAGCCGGGCGTAGACCGACGGCGCCCCGGGCGGCTTCTCGACGCCGCTGCGGGCGGAGACGGCCTGCTCGATGGCCACGTCGAGACGTACGCCGTCGGCGCGGCGGCGCACGACGTCACGGACGACCTCGACGTGCTGCTCGTCGTAGCGGCGGTGGCCGCTGGCCCGGCGGTGGGGCACCGGGAAGTCGTGCCGGGCCTCCCACACGCGCAGCGTCGCGGCACTGACACCGGTGCGGTCGGCGAGGTCACCGATGCTCAGAGCGGCCTCGGCCTCGGCAGCATCCGGAAGGGACATCTCGTTCACCTGACTGGTCGGAAACCTCCACAAGGTGTGGAGATCGCTGTGGAGAGTGTCCAGGAAAGGGGTCAGCCCACCAGTGCGTGGGGGCGCACGGCGTCGATGCCGTTGTCGAGCCCCCACAGCACTGCCTGGGTGCGGCGCTCCACACCCATCTTGCGGTAGGCGCTGCGGATGTAGGTCTTGACCGAGTTGATGCTGAGCTGGAGGCGCTCGCCGATCTCGCGGTTGCTCAGGCCAGACACGATGAGGCCGACGATCTCGCACTCGCGCGGGGTGAGGCCGACGTCCTCGGCGTCGAGGTGCGTGACGACCTCGCGGTGGTGGGTGGTGTCGGTCGGCTCGGTGACCTCGGGCTCGACCGGCGGCGCCATCACGATGCGGGCGCTGACCGGGGCCGACTCGAAGCGGCCCTCGACGAGGCGCTCGACCGACACGACGATCTGCGACGCGGTGAGCGTCTTGGCGAGGTGGGGGTTGGCCGGCGTGGCCGGCAGCTGGTCGGGACCGGCCCAGCTGAAGACCGCCGCCTGCGCGGCACTCATGGACTGCAGGTCACGCAGCAGCGACCGCGCCATGCTGGTCTGGCCCATCGGCTCGTAGAGCACGACGTCGAGGGTGTCGGGAGCAGCGAGGGCGTCCCGGTTGTCCACGAACGCCACGCGATCGGCGTACGGGGCGAGCAGCGTGCGCAACCCGGCGGCGGCCAGGTCGGAGTCGTCGACGAGCGTGATACGCAACGGGGTGGTGGCCATGACATCTCCAGAGTTCGACGGGATGTGGAGGAATCTACTCCGAACTTAGACAAGATGTCGAGGAATCCACCTAACTGGGTGAAGTGACCGTCACCACCCCGCCCGACTGGCCCGGGTCGACCACGATCTTGGCGTGCTCCTCGGGGTCGCCGAGGGCCCCGAACGCCGCCTCGACGCCGTCGAGGCCGACGCTCCCGGTGAGCACGGGCGCGGGGTCGACCTTGCCGTCGGCCATGAGGTGCAGCGCCTGGCGGAACTCCGCCGGCGTGTAGCCCAGGACGAAGCGCAGGTCGATCTCCTTGTTGATCGCCACCGACGGTCGGATCGTGTCGTCGCCCATGCAGACGCCGACCACCACGACGCGGGTCGACAGCGGTGCGGCGGTGATGACCTGGTCGAGGATCCCGGGCACGCCGACGCACTCGAAGACCACGGGACCGCGCGGTGTCGCGCCGGCGACCTCGGCGGCCCGGAAGACGTGCTGCCAGGGCAGCAACGGGACCGCGCGCAGCTTCTCCATCGTGCCGACCGCGAGCTCGAAGAGCTGCTGGGCGTCGAGGAACCCCTTCGTGCGCGCCTCCCACGGCGACTGCTCCGCCGGGTCGACGACCACGTCGGCGCCGAGCGCGGCCGCGAGCGCCCGGCGGGCCGGTGAGAAGTCGCTGGCCACCACCGTGCGGACGCCGGACGCCTTGAGCATCGCGATGACGCCGAGGCCGATCGGCCCGCAGCCGATGACGATGGCGGTCTGGCCCTTGCCGACCTGGCCGCGGCGCACGGCGTGCAGCGCGACGGCCATCGGCTCGGTCAGGGCGGCGGTCGTCGGGGCGAGCCCGTTGGGCACGGCAAAGGTCAGCGACTCCTGGACCAGCACCTGCTCGGCGTACCCGCCACCGGCCTTGGTGGTCAGCCCGGTCAGGTGCACTCCCCCGTCGGCGCGCAGGATCGGCATCGCGACGACGGGTCCCGACCATCGGCCCGTGCCGCGACCGCGCTCGGCGACGGTGCCGGAGAACTCGTGACCCAGCACGACGGCGTCGGCCGGGCGCATCAGGTCGGGGTAGCCGGCCGCCGCGGCGGCGTCGGCGACCGCGTCGGCGTGGTGGCGCGCGTGCAGGTCGGACCCGCAGATGCCGCAGGCGTGGACGTCGAGCAGCAGCTGGCCCTTGCCCGGCGACAGGTCGGGCACCTCGCGGACGTCGAGCGCGCCGTCGTGGCAGACGACCGCCCTCACGTGGTCTGCCGCAGCTGGTCGTGGATGGTGGCGGGCAGGTCGAAGAGCGGCTCGCGGGTCAGCTCGGCGCGCGCGAGCGTCGTCAGGTGGGCCTCGTCGGGTCCGTCGAAGATGCGCATCGCGCGGTGCCAGCCGTAGAGCATCGCCAGCGGGGTGGCGTCGGTGACGCCCGCACCGCCGTGCAGCTGGATGGCGCGATCGATGACCGAGAGCACTGCTCGCGGTACGGCGACCTTGGCGGCGGCGATGAGGTGGCGGGCGGCCTTGTTGCCCTCGCTGTCGACGACGTACGCCGCATGGTGGCACAGCGCGCGGGCCTGCTCGAGCTCGATGCGGGACTCCGCGATCCGCTCGCGCACGGCGCTCTGGTCGGCCAGCGGACCGCCGAACGCCCGGCGCTGCTGGGCCCGCTGCACCGTCATCGCCAGCGCGCGCTCGCCGGCACCGAGCGCCCGCATGACGTGGTGGATGCGGCCGGGGCCGAGGCGGGCCTGGGCGGCCGCGAAGCCGCCACCCTCCTCGCCCAGGATGTTGGTGACCGGGACGCGCACGTCGGTCAGCTCGACCTCGCAGTGCCCGTGCTGGTCCTGGCGGCCGAAGACCGGCAGCGAGCGCTGGACGTCGACGCCCGGGGTGTCCATCGGCACGATCAGCATCGACTGCTGGCGGTGCGTGGCCGCCTCCGGGTCGGTCTTGCCCATCACGATCAGCAGGCGGCACCGGGGGTCCGCGGCGCCGGAGATCCACCACTTGCGCCCGTTGACGACGTACTCGTCGCCGTCGCGCTCGATGCGGGTCTCGATGTTGGTCGCGTCGCTGCTCGCCACGCGTGGCTCCGTCATCGCGAACGCCGAGCGGATCTCGCCGGCCAGCAGGGGGTCGAGCCACTCGCGCTGCTGGGCCTCGGTGCCGATCAGGTGGAGCAGCTCCATGTTGCCGGTGTCGGGCGCCTGGCAGTTGATCGCCTCGGGGGCCAGCTCGTTGCTCCAGCCCGACAGCTCGGCGATCGGGGCGTACTCGAGCTGCGTCAGGCCGCTCTCGGACGGCAGGAACAGGTTCCACAGCCC
>JAOPXU010000387.1 GCA_025964985.1 Nocardioides sp. | reverse complement strand
GAGCGGGAGGTCGCGGTGGGTGCCGCCCCGGGCCGGGCCGCGCGGACGCCGCTCGCCGCCGGCCGCCCGTGCCGGTGCAGTCGTGCGGTAGGCCAGGTCGACGCCGAGCACCGGCCTGATCTCCCGGTCGTGGCAGGCGCGCACGAACCGCACCGCACCGTAGGCGCCGTCGCGGTCGGTCAGCGCGAGCGTGTCCATCTCGTGCTCGGCGGCCCGCTCGACCAGGTCGCGCGGCTGCGTGGCGCCGTACTGCAGGGAGAAGCCGGAGGCGACGTGGAGATGGACGAACGGGTCGGGCACAGCACCTCCGGCGTGGCTCGACCCCTGCTCGGCTGATCGAACAGGTGTTCGATCGCTGTCCAGACTACGACACCCTCGGCGGGGCCGCCAGCCGGGTCAGCAGATCGCATCAGCCCACCTGGGTGGTCGACGGACGGGGTGCGGTTGCCGTGGAACCGGCTGCTGACGCCCTCGGTGCGGCGCATCTGGGCGGCACTCGGCGGGTCCTGGTCGCTCGACTGCAGCAGAACGGCTTGTCGCCGTCGGCGTGGTCGCCGGGCGCCTCGGGGTGCTGCGTGACGCCCGTTGTCGACGTCGAGATGGAGTCAGGAGACGCGGCGCACGAGCTGCTCGCGCAGCGGCGCGTGCGGGACCAGGCCCAGGGCCTGCTCGACGACGGCCAGGAACCGGTCGGCGTCGCGGACCAGGTCGTCGGCCTCGCGCTCGGTGACCGAGCGGGTGGAGCCGGCCTCGGCGGCGGCGCGCTTGGCCGCACCGGCGGCGAAGAACGTCGCCCACTCCGCCAGCTCGGGAGCGACCTCGGCCAGCAGGACCCAGGCGTTCTTCTGCGGACGCCGGCGCGCCGGCGTCGGCTTGGCCCGGGCCGCGAGCAGGGCCGCGGCCGCACGCAGGGCGGCGACGTGGGCGCAGGCGTAGCGGGTGGTCACCTCGGTGGCCGCGATCGCCTCGGACAGCGACTCGGCCGAGCGGGCGAGGTAGGAGTGGGTGGTCGCGGGCAGCAGCATCATCGTCACGCCTCTCAGTCCTCGCACCCGACGAGCTGCCAGGAGCCGTCGTTCCAGTCGAACGACAGGTCGAAGACCCCGTCGCCCCCGAGCCCGCCGCGCCCGGCCTGCACCCGCCACAGCTCGCGCTCGCAGAGCAGGTCGCGCACGGGCGTCAGCACCGGGGCGCCGGCCGACACGGGTGCGTCGTCGGTGCCGAGCACGGCGCGGGCGTCGTCGGACTGCCACCACGCGCCGGTCTCGACCCAGTGGGCCAGGACGGCGCGGACCTTCCACAGCCGCCCCCGCCACAGGAACTGCTCGGGTGTGCCCGGCTCGGCCGGGGACACGTCGTCCGGCGTGCTGCGCCGGACCTCCACGGGATCGTCGTAGCGACGCATCGTCGGCCTCCTCCACCTCGGTCGGGACACCGGCGGGGCCGGGGGTCGAGGTCGGCCCCACCGGTGCTGGTCGAACACGTGTTCGAACAAGGAGAACGTTACAGGCCACCACCGACAACCGGTCAAGGACGAGTTCTCGGGCGGGTCGATGTGGTCTCGTGACGGTTCCTGGCGGAACCTCCTCGACCGACGTGGGGTGCGGTCGGCGTACCGGCGACGGCGTCAGAGGGTGACGTAGGCGGTGGTCGCCGGCCGGTAGAGCAGGTAGAGCAGGAGCGCGTCGAGGACCAGGGTGGCGGCGACCGGGGCGACGAAGGCGACGGGCGGGCCGGTCAGCAGGGTGGCGACGGTGGCGAGGACGAGCAGGACGAGGGTGGCGGCCAGGCTGTGGCGGGCCCAGTTGTGACCGCCGTGGACGAAGGCCAGCAGCACCAGGACGAGCGCGGCGACGACGACGTAGAGCACGACGATGACGGGCGTGAACGACGGTGGGACGCGGGTGTCGTCGGCGGAGACGCCGGCGGCCTGCGTCGAGCGGATGATCTCGTCGTCGAGCACGGCGGCGAGGACCGTCAGGGCGGCGCCGAGGAGGACCAGCGCCCAGACCAGCTGGACGACGCGGGTGACCGCGGTCGGCTGCTCGACGGTGGTGACCGCGTGCTCGGAGTGCTGCTCCGAAACGTCCATGCCGTCCTCCTGCACTGCCTCTAGGGTCGGGACATGTCGAGCGAGACGTCCAGGGAGCACCCGATGGTGGCCCGGTTCCGGGCCGAGCACACCCGCCTCGGGGGGACCGGTGAGATCGTCATTCTGCCCGACTCGGTCCACACCGCGGTGCTGGCCGCCGAGGCGCTGGGCTGCGAGCCCGGCGCGATCGCCAACAGCCTGCTCTTCGAGGCCGCCGGCGCACCGGTGCTGGTGCTCACCTCGGGCGCCCACCGCGTCGACACCGCCAAGGTCGCGGCGACCATCGGCGTGGAGAAGCTGAAGCGGGCGACGCCCGAGTTCGTGCGCGAGCACACCGGCCAGGTCATCGGCGGCGTGTCCCCCATCGCCCACCCCGCGCCGGTGCCGACCTACCTCGACCCCTGGCTCGAGCAGCACCCCGTGGTCTGGGCCGCCGCGGGCCACCCGGCGGCCGTCTTCTCCACGACCTACGACGAGCTCGCCCGGCTGACCGGCGCGCGCGTCATCGAGGTGGCGTAGCGCCGTGGAGTCGCTCGCGCTGTCGTTCTCCAGCGGCTGGGCCAGCGGGGTCAACGCCTACCTGGTGGTCCTGGTGCTCGGGATCGGCGAGCGCCTCGGCGCGGCCGACGTGCCCGAGGTGCTGGGCCGATGGGAGGTGCTGGCGGCGGCGGCGTTCATGTACTCGATCGAGTTCGTCGCCGACAAGATCCCCTACATCGACTCCACGTGGGACGCGATCTCCACGTTCATCCGCCCCACCGCCGGCGCGGTGGTCGGGGTGCTGCTGGCCGGTGACGCCGACTCGCTGACGCAGGCCCTCAACGCCTCCGTCGGCGGCGCCACCGCGCTCGCGTCCCACCTGGTCAAGGCCGGCGGGCGCCTGGCCATCAACTCCTCCCCCGAGCCGGTCACCAACGTCGCCGCCAGCGTCGTCGAGGACGTCGTCGTGCTGGGCCTGGTCGCGTTCGCGATCGGCAACCCGGAGGTCGCGGCCGGGATCGCTGCGGTCCTGCTCGTGGTCGGGCTCGTCGTGCTGTGGTTCGCGCTCAAGCTCGTGCGCCGGGGCTGGCGGCGCTTCCGATCCCGCCGCTCCCGCGGCGCTGCGGCCGCCCCCGGGGCGGGCCGACCCCCGTGGACCTGAGCGACGAGACGACCCGCGCCGCGGTCACCGCGCGCCTCGGCGAGCTGTACGCCGGCCGGCCGGTCGTCGTCGGCCCCGGCGTCCTCGCCGGCTGGACGCCCCTGGTCGCGCGCCTGCGTGCCCTCGGCTGCCGCGTGCTGGTGCTGTCGACCGGCACCGGGGCCGGCCCGGTGCCCGAGCCGGGCGACTGCACGGTGGTGCACGTGGCGCTCCCGCCGACCGCGTCGATGACCGAGGAGGTCCGCGTCCTCGACCGCGTCACCCGCTCGCTGCCGCCCGACGTGGTCGCCGCGATCGAGGCGTTCGACCCCGACCGCGAGGCGTGGTGGTGCGCGACGCCGTTCGTGACCAACGACGAGCCGGTCCTGGGACGGCGGGTCCTCGGCGGCCGACCGGCCGCCTGGCTGGCCCTGGAGGACAAGACGCTGGCCGACGACGTGTGGGACGCCGCCGGGGTCGAGCGGGCGCCGTACGCCCTCTGCGACCTCGAGGCCGGCGCCGACGCGTTGGCCCGCGTGAGCGCGGAACTGGCCGACCGCGCCCGTCCCGACCTGGGCGTCGTCTGGAGCGGCGACGCCCGCGACGGGCTCAACGGCGGCGGCAACTTCGTGCGCTGGGTGGTCGACGAGCGCGACCGCGCGGCGGCGCACGCGTTCTTCAGCCCGCGCTGCGACCGGGTGCGGGTCATGCCGTTCCTCGACGGGGTGCCGTGCTCGATCCACGGGTTCGTGCTCGGCCCCGAGGCCGGCGGCACGGCGGTGTTCCGTCCCGTCGAGATGGCGATCCTGCGTCACCTCGAGACCCGCTCCTTCGTCTACGGCGGCCTGTCGACCTGGTGGGACCCGCCGGCCGCCGACCGCGCGGTGATGCGCACCGCGGCCCGCCGGGTGGGCGACCACCTGGCCGCCGCGCACGGCTACCGCGGCGCGTTCGGCGTCGACGGCGTGCTGACCGCCGACGGGTTCCGGCCCACCGAGCTCAACAGCCGGGCCTCGGCCGGGGTCTCGACGCTGGCGCAGGTCGACCCGGGGTTCTTCTCGCTGCTCCAGGACCACCTCGTCGCGGGCCTCGACCCGGGGCTGACGGTCGCCGACGTGGAGTCGCTGCTGCCGCTGCTCGACGCGCGGCGCACGGGCCGGCCCTCCGCGGTCGGTCAGGGGGTCTCGGTCGGCGGCGCCGTCGACCAGCCGGTGCTCCTGCGCGACGGCCGGCTCGAGCGCGCGCCCGCGGGAGTCGTGTCCGGCACCACCCTGGTCGCCGCCGACACCCCCGTCGGGTTCTTCGCCAAGCTCGACCCGTGCACGCTGCTCGCGCCCGGCGACCGGCTGGCGCCGCTCAACGTCGCGCTGATGGCCCACCTCGACGAGGCGCACGGCGCCGGGTTCGGGCCGCTGGAGGCGGCGCCCGACCTACGGTGAGGGCTGACCGTCATGGGCGTCGTACGTCGCCCGCTCGGCCGCGTCCGGCGCCTGCCACCAGCGCTCGAGCGCCTCGAGCTGCTCACGACTGACCACGACCGCGCCCGGCTCGAGGTTGCGCAGCGCGACGCGCCGCCACCGCTCCTCGAGCGGGACGTCGAGCACGTGCAGCTCGACGGCGACACCCCCGGCCCGGGCCTGGTCGCACCGGCGCCGGCGCTCGGGTCGCGTCCACAGGCCGAGCTCGGCGACGACGGTCAGGCCACGGCCCGCGAGGTCGAGCGCCTGGTCCCACAGCAGCCGCTCGAGCCGGCGGCGCAGGACGGCGTCGAGCGGGTCGAGGCCCATCGCGACCATCCAGTCGTCGGGGCACACGAGCACCGCGTCGCGCTCGGTCGCCAGCCGGCGCGCCAGCGTGGTCTTGCCCGCGCCGGGCATCCCGCAGACCAGCAGCACCCGTCCCACCCGCTCACCGTAGGGTGCGCGCATGGCGCGGGTCGTGGTGGTCGGGGGCGGGTACGGCGGGCTGGCGTCGGCCGCGCGGCTGGCCAAGCTCGGCCACGACGTGACCCTGCTGGAGGCCTCCGACCAGCTCGGTGGTGCGCTCACCACCGTCGAGTCCGAGGGCTTCACCTGGGAGGCCGGGCCGACCTCGCTGCACGTGCCGGCAGTGGTCCGCGACCTGTTCCGCAAGTCCGGGCGCCCGCTCGAGAACGAGCTGGACGTCAAGACCGGCGACGAGCTGGTCCCCCTCGCCATCGCGCGCGAGCACCGCTTCGAGGACCGCTCGGTGCTGCGGCTGCCGGCCGGACCGCTGCACGCGCAGGTGAGCGCGTTCGACGAGCTCGCCCCGGGGCTCGGCCGGGCGTGGGACGACTTCGTGACGCCGTACGCCGAGGTCTGGGACGTGCTGCGCCGCCACTACTTCGAGGAACCCTGGGACCCCGCGACCGCACCGCGCGAGGCCACCGCGCTGCTCGACAGCCGCGAGAACCTCCACAAGCGGCTGCGCAAGGCGTTCCGCGACGACCGTCCCGCGACCGTGGCCGGGCACCTCTTCGTCGCCGACGGCCACGACCTGCGCAACGTGCCGGCCTGGGCCGGGGTCGCGGTCCACCTCGAGCAGCTCTTCGGCGTCTGGACCCTGCGCGGCGGCATGCACCGCCTGCGCGACCTGCTCGCCGACCGGCTCACCACCCGCGGCGTCACCGTCGTGCTCGGCAGCCCCGCGCTCGACCTGGTGGTGCGCGAGGGCCGCGTGGCCGCCGTACGGACCGCCACGGGCGAGGTCGCCGCCGACGTCGTCGTGTGCGCCATCGACCCGCGCCGGCTGCCCGCGCTCGCGCGCCACGTCGAGCGCACCATGCCGTCGCTGCCGCCGGTGATCACCCACCTGGGCCTCGAGGGCGACCTCGACATCACCGACGAGACCGTCGTGCACGGCGACCCGGTGGTCGTCGTACGACCCGGCGGCGAGGCGCCCGCGGGCTGCACCGCCTGGACGCTGCACGGACGCGGCCGGCTCTCCGAGGACATGCTCAAGGTGCTGGCCCGCGCCGGCCTCGACGTGCGCGACCGGGTCGTCACCCGCGTCGACCGCAGCCCGTTCGAGACGGTGCAGGCGTGGGGCGGCTCGCCGTACGGCGTGCTGTGGCAGGGCCGCAGCACCGTGCGGCAGCGCCTCGGCCCGACCACCCCGGTGCCCGGCGTCTACGCAGCCGGCGCACACGCCACGCCCGGCTCGGGCCTGGCTCACGTCGGCCTCGGCGCCGCGCTGGTCGCGGGCCTCGTCGGTCCGGCCTGAGTCAGCCGAGCTCCCACGTCACGGTCACCGAGGTGGTGACCACGTCGGTGCCGCCCTCGAGGCCGACGTCGGCCTTCGCCGCCATGAGGGCCTCGCGGCCCGACGCACCCGGGGCGGACGAACCCTCCGCGACGGCGACGACGCCGCCCAGCGACGACCCGGCCAGCTCGGCGAGGTGCTCGGCGCGGGCCCGTGCGTCGCCGTACGCCGCCTCGCGGGCCGCCGTGAGGTGCTCGGCCTCGGGGGTGGCCGCGAGGGACACCCCGTCGACCGTGAGCCGGTCGCCGACCTCGTCGGCCAGCGCCTGCAGCAGCGCGGCCGCCGCGTCGAGCCCGGCGCAGCGGACCTCGAGGGAGTGGCGCGCCTCGTAGCCCTGCTGGCGGCCGTGGTC
>JAOPXU010000373.1 GCA_025964985.1 Nocardioides sp. | reverse complement strand
CCGTGCGGCCGCTCGCGGTCGTCGGGCTCGGTGGTGACGATCCGCCCGGCCCGCACGCCCGCGTCCATCAGCACCACCAGGTCGTGCCACATCGCCTCGACGAGCGCCGGGTCGACGTCGCGGCCGGGCAGCCAGGGGTCGAGGCCGTGGCGGAACAGCACCTCGGCGCGGTAGACGTTGCCGACGCCGGCCAGGACCGACTGGTCGAGCAGCAGCTCGCCGACCGTGCGCCGCGAGCGCGCGATGCGCTCGACCGCGGCGGTGGGCTCGGTGTCGGTGCGCAGGGGGTCGGGGCCCAGGCGGGCGATCAGCGCCGCGCGGTCGTCGTCGGTCATCAGCTCGCAGGCGGTCGGGCCGCGCAGGTCGGCCCACGCCCCGTCGGTGACGAGCCGCAGGCGCAGCGCACCTCGGGCCTCCGGCGGCTCCCCGCGCCCGTCGCGGAAGCGGCCGAAGAGGCCGAGGTGCACGTGCAGCCACAGGTCGTCGTAGCGGTGGAACAGGTGCTTGCCCCACGCCTCGGTCGAGGCGAGCACGCGGCCGTCGAGGCCGGCGGCGCCCTCGACGAAGCGGCCCTGCGGGCTGGACGCCGTGACCTCGTGGCCGACCAGCAGCTGCCGGTGGCGTCGCGCCAGCCGGTGGATCGAGTGGCCCTCAGGCAACCGAGACCAGCGCCTCCGAGCGCTCCCAGAGACCGTCGATGATCGCCTGGTCGTGGGCCTGCTTGTTCTCGCGGCCGTCGATGGAGAAGCGGCTGAAGTAGCGCCCGTTGATCTCGGGGTCGGCCCCGCGCTCGGCCAGCATCACCAGCGGGGCGGCGCCGTCGGGCACGCTGATGGTGGCGAGCTTCTTGAGGGGGCTGCGGTAGAGCAGGCCGACGATCCACGAGTCGCGGCCGAACGAGCTGCCGACCGGCCCGGGGTGCACCGCGGTCGACATGATGCCGTCGTCGGCCCAGCGCTGGGCGATGCCGCGGGTGAAGACGATGTTCATCAGCTTGCCGGTGCCGTAGGCGGGGAACTCGATCGCGCGGCGGCGCTCGTGGTCGAGGTCGTCGAGCACGACCTTGCCCATCAGGTTGCCGATGCTCGAGGTGTTGATGACCAGCGACGAGCCGGCCGCCGCGAGCTGCGGGCGCAGCAGCGTGGTGAGCAGGAACGGCGCCAGGTGGTTGACCTGGAAGTTGGGCTCGTGCCCGTCGTGGGTCAGCTGCGACGGCTTGAACGTGCCGCCGGCGTTGTTGAGCAGGACGTCGAGCGTGTCGACGCGGCCGGCGACCTCCTCGGCCAGGCGGCGTACGTCGGCCAGGCGGGAGAAGTCGGCGACCAGCGGCTCGGTGCCGATGGCGTCGGCGACCGGCTGCAGCTTGGCGGCCGAGCGCCCGGTCACCAGCACGGTCGCGCCGCGGTCGGCCAGGACGCGCGCGGCCTCGGCCCCGATGCCGTCGCTGGCCCCGGTCACGAGCACGGTGCGTCCGGTCATCGTCTGCTCAGTCACGGCGTCAGCCTAGGAGGACGGTCCTGACGCGACACGGCGGCGAGGCCGGACCCGTCGTGCGACGGGCCCGGCCTCGGCGGTCCACTCCTAGGAGGGACTGCACTCCCACCAGGGCTGCTGCTCCTGCTGGGACCGGTCGGTGGGCACGCCCAGCACCAGGCGGGTGAGGATCCGGCGGATCATGCCGCGTCCTGCGACTCGTCGAGGAGGCCGTGGGTGAAGCCCCAGATGATGGCTTGGGTCCGCTTGGTCGCGCCGATCTTGCGGTAGGCGGTCCGGATGAACGTCTTGACCGTGTTGATCGTGATGTAGAGCTCGCGGGCGATCTCCTCGTTGGAGTAGCCGTTGACGATCAGGCGCATGACGTCGAGCTCGCGCGGCGAGAGGTCGTCGAGCGTGGCGACCGGGCCGGCGGCGTCGGCGTGGGCGGGGTGCCAGGCGGGGGCGTGGAGCACGTCGGACATGGGGGGACCTTTCCTTCGTCTTCTTCTGCCAGGGTCACGACCACGCGGCTCGGGGCCGCGGGGGTCGTCTCCTCTGAGGTCCCCGGGGGCTCCGGGCCCGAATCCCACTCGACCGGGTGAAAATCGGAGGTCTTACGTCGTGGCGACCACCCGGGCGATCGCCCGCCCGAGCTCGGCGCCGGCGTCCTCCTGCAGGAAGTGCCCGGCGCCGGCGATCGTGACGTGCTCGCGGCCACGGGCACCCGGCACCCGCTCCTGGAACACGGACTCCCAGCCCAGGGTGGCCGGGTCGCCGTCGGAATAGCAGGTGACGAACGGCTTCTCGAGCTGCTCGAGCGCCCGCATCGTGCGCCGGGCGATGCGGGCGCCGACGTCGTTGCGGGTCAGCGGCAGCAGCGCCGTCATCTGGCGCAGCCCGGCGGTGTAGCGGGCGTCGGGGAAGGGTGCGTCGTACGCCGCCAGCACCGCGGGCGTGGGCGGCGTGGTCGCCGAGGCGGCGACGAAGTCGCTGGCCCGCAGCTCGGGAGCGCGCTGGGTGTAGAGCAGGTAGTCGACCAGCGCCTGCTCGATGACGACTCGTGACTCGCCCTCGCCGTGCAGCGCCCAGGTCAGCCGGCCGGCCAGGGACGGGTCGGCCGTGTGCAGGATCGTGTTGGCGGCGACGACCCGGCTGAACCGGTCGGGCTGGGCGGCCAGGACGCTGAAGCCGATCGGGCCGCCCCAGTCCTGCGCGACGAGCGTGACGTCGTGCAGGTCCAGGCCGCTCACCAGCGACCCGACCCACTCGATGTGGCGCGCGAGCGTGTAGTCGGTGGCCCGCACCGGCTTGTCGGAGCGCCCGAAGCCGACCAGGTCGGGTGCCACCACGCGCAGCCTTGCGTCGACCAGCACCGGCACGACGTGGCGGTAGAGGTAGGACCAGGTCGGCTGCCCGTGCAGGAGCAGCACCACCGGGGCGTCGGCCGGGCCCTCGTCGAGGTGGTGCATCCGCAGCGGCGCGACGCCCTCGGCCGCGACCTCGACGTAGTGCGCGGCGTAGGGGAAGTCCGGCAGGTCGGCGAAGCGCTCGTCGGGGGTGCGCAGGACGTCGTCGCCGGCGCTCACGGTGGTCACCGGCACAGTGTGGTGCCTCGACGATTGACAGGGGAGCACCCCGACCCGATTCTGGACACGTGTCTGATCAGGTGTCTTCCCCCCGCTCCCAGTACGCCGACCTCTCCCGCGACGAGCTCGCGACGCTCGTGCGCGAGCTGCTGCTGATCGGCCAGCTCATCGACCGCTCCGGGATGGCCTGGTGCATCTCGGCGTTCGGCCGTGACGAGATGGCGCAGGTGGCGATCGAGGAGTGGGGCTGCGCGAGCCCGGTCTACACCCAGCGCATGCAGCGGGCGCTCGGCTTCGTCGGCGACGACGTGCCCACGATCTTCAAGGGGCTGCAGCTCGACATCGGTGCCCCGCACCAGTTCCTCGACTTCCGCTTCAAGATCCTCGACGCGCGGCACGGCGAGTTCTGGCTCGACCACTGCGGCGCCCTCGCCGACGTCGCACCGATGGGCGAGGACTACGTGCGCGCCATGTGCCACGACATCGAGGACCCGACCTTTGACGCCACCGCCGTGGCCACCAACCGGCGCGCCCAGATCCGCCCGCTCCACCGCCCGCCGTACGACGCCCCGCGCGACGGCGCGGTCTGCCACTGGACGATCACCATCGACGACAGCCACGCCGAGGCCCAGGACCTGCCGGGCCTCGCCGCGGTCCGCGCGTCGGTCGCCGCGGAGGTCGCGCTCGCGCCGGTCGACCCGGCCGAGGAGGGTCGCGCCGACTACTCCGGGCCGGTGATGTCGGACTTCCCGGCCGAGGACTTCTCCCACTCGGCGCTCGTGCTGATCGCCGACGAGCTGTGCGTGCAGATGCAGCTGCTCAACCTGTCGTTCGTGCAGGCCGTGCGGGCCCGCGCCACTGACGACGAGCAGCTGACGACGATCCTGCGCAAGCAGCTCACCGGCGTCGCCGGTGTCGCCGCCACCCGCCTGCGCGCCGCGCTCGGCCTCGGCTCCGACGAGCGCGCGGCGCTCGAGGTGCTGCGCCTGCTCCCGATGCTCGGGCCCCGCGCCTACGTCGACGCGAGCACCGACAACGACGGCGACGTGCTCGTCGTACGCCGCTCGCCCGCCCACGACGACGAGGGCTCCTGGCTCCGGCTGCTCGGGCCTAACTGGTCGGCGGCGCTCGACGCCGCGGTCCACGCGGTCGACCCGCGCTTCTCGGTCGAGGTGGCCGGCACCGCCGAGGAGTGGCGCCTCGCCGTCGTGGTCGGCGAGGAACGGCGCGTGGCGGACGAGGTCGCGGTGACGCGCTTCTCGACCGGCACCGACTGGGAGTTCGAGCCGCGCCGCTCGCTGCCGCTCACCGTCGTCTGACCCCTTGACATCCGGCCGCCGTCGGCCAGAATGGACACGTGTCCAGTCAGGTGTCCGATCGGGTCGTGTTCGACCCCTACGACTACGCCACCCAGGACGACCCCTACCCGCTCTACCGCCGCCTGCGCGACGAGGAGCCGCTCCACCACAACGCGGAGCACGACTTCTGGGTGCTCTCCCGCCACGCCGACGTGGCCGCCGCGCTGCGCGACGACGCGACGTACTCCAACCGGATGGGCGTGAGCCTCGACGCCTCGTCGTGGCACCCCGAGGCCCACCGCGTGATGTCGTTCCTGGCGCTCGACGCCCCGGAGCAGACGCGCATCCGCTCGTTGGTCTCGCGCGCCTTCACCCCGCGCCGGGTGCGCGAGCTCATCCCGCAGGTCCAGGGGCTGACCGACCGCTACCTCGACGCCGCCCTCGAGGGTGCCGACGGTGCTGAGGGCGACGAGGCCGAGCTCGACTGGATCGAGCAGCTCGCCGGCAAGCTCCCGATGGACGTCATCTCCGAGATGATGGGCGTGCCCGAGGCCGACCGCGACGAGGTGCGCCGCCTGTCCGACCTGCTGGTGCACCGCGAGGACGGGCTGCACGACGTACCGCCGGCCGGCATGGAAGCCGCGATGACGCTCTTCGGCTACTACACCGATCTGCTGGCCGCGCGTCGCGCGCAGCCGACCGACGACCTCACCTCGGCGCTGCTCGCCGCCGAGGTCGACGGCGACCGGCTCGACGACGGCGAGATCATCGCCTTCCTCTTCCTCATGGTCGTGGCCGGCAACGAGACGACCACCAAGCTGCTCGGCAACGCGCTGCACCACCTGGCCGCCCAGCCCGACCAGATGACGGCCGTCTTCGCCGAACCCGACACCCTCGTCGTGCCGTGGATCGAGGAGACCCTGCGCCACGACACCTCCTCGCAGATCCTGGCCCGCCACCTGCGCGCCGACGTCGAGCTGCACGGCCGCACCGCCCCGGCCGGCGCCAAGCTGCTGGTGCTGCTCGGCTCGGCCAACCGCGACGAGCGCGTCTTCGAGCGGCCCGACGTCTACGACGTCCACCGCGACAAGCGCGAGCTCGGCCAGATCCTCAGCTTCGGCGGCGGGCGGCACTTCTGCCTCGGCGCCAACCTCGCCCGGCTCGAGGCCCGGATCGTCCTCGAGGAGCTCGTGCGCCGCGTCGGCCGGGTCGAGGTCGACGTCGAGCGCTCGGTCCGCGTCCACTCCACCAACGTCCGGGGCTTCGCCCAGCTCCCGGTCCGCGTCCACCGACGGAGCACCCCATGACCACCACCGAGCACGACCGCGCGAGCACCGCCGCCATCCCCGAGGTGTCCTACGCCGTCCCCGACGACGGCCACGGCCACCTCGCCGAGATGCGGGTCGACCCGATCGGCCTCTTCATGCGGGTGCGCGAGGAGTGCGGCGACATCGGCCGCTTCCGGCTCGCCGATCGCGACGTGGTGCTCGTGTCGGGCGCCGAGGCCAACGAGCAGTTCTTCCGGGCGCCGGACTCGACGCTCGACCAGGCGGCGGCGTACCCGTTCATGACGCCGATCTTCGGCCAGGGCGTCGTCTTCGACGCCTCGCCCGAGGAGCGCCAGCAGATGCTCAAGAACCAGGCGCTCAAGGGCGACATGATGCGCGGGCACGCCGCGACCATCGAGGCCGAGATCGACCGGATGGTCGCCGCCTGGGGCGACAAGGGTGAGATCGATCTGCTCGACTGGTTCGCCGAGCTCACCATCTACACCACCTCGGCCTGCCTGATCGGCAAGCCGTTCCGCGAGGAGCTCGACGGTCGCTTCGCCGAGCACTACCACGACCTCGAGCGCGGCACCGACGCGCTGGCCTACGTCGACCCCTACCTCGACATCGAGTCGTTCCGGGTCCGCGACGCCGCCCGGGTCGAGCTCGTCGCGCTGGTGCAGGACATCGTCGACCGGCGGCGCGAGCGGGGCCCGGCCGCCCGCGAGGACCGCGACCTGCTCGACGTGCTGATCTCGATCGACACGTCGGCCGACCACATCACCGGCATCTTCATCTCGATGATGTTCGCCGGCCACCACACCTCCTCCGGCACGGCTGCGTGGGCGCTGATCGAGCTGGTGCGCCACCCCGAGGTGCTGGCCGAC
>JAOPXU010000358.1 GCA_025964985.1 Nocardioides sp. | reverse complement strand
CGCGGCTCGCGCACCGGCGCGGTGGGCTACGCCGCCTCGGTCGCGTCGCGCGCGCTGGTGGCGCAGCGCACGGGTGGCCGGGCCGGCGACGCGTGGGCGCACCCGGTCTCGGTGCTGACCCTGCTCGGGCTCACCGCCGACTCGTTCCGCCAGCGCCGGCGGGGGTCCCTGCAGTGGAAGGGCCGTCCCGTGGAGGTGGCCGCATGACCACCCCACGCTGTTCTTCGCCTCCCCCGCTCCGCTCCTCCGCCGAACAACCCCGCAGGGACCCCGGATGAGTCGCGTCGTCGTCATCGGCGCCGGCGTCGGCGGGCTGGCCGCGGCCGCCCGGCTGGCCGCGCTGGGCCACGCGGTGACGGTCGTCGAGCAGGCCGCCGAGGTCGGCGGCAAGCTCGGGACGATCCAGCACGACGGGTTCACGTTCGACACCGGACCCTCGCTGCTCACGATGCCGCACGTCCTCGAGGAGCTGTTCGACGCGACCGGAGCACCGCTCTCGGAGTCGCTGCCGCTCGAGCGGCTCGAGACCGCCTGCCGCTACCGCTTCGCCGACGGCACCCTGCTCGACCTGCCCGGCGACCCGGCCCTGATCCCCGACGCGCTCGACGCCGCGCTCGGTGCCGGCACCGGCGACCAGTGGGCCGCGCTGATGGCGCGCGCCGAGCAGGTCTGGGAGATCACCCACGAGCCGTTCCTCGAGTCGCCGATCACCCCGGGCGACATGGTGCGGCTCTCGCGCAGCATCGGCGACGTCGCCACCGTCGCGCCGTGGCGCACCCTGCGCGGCCTGGCGTCGCACTACCTGCACGACCCGCGGCTGCGCGCGCTGCTCGACCGCTACGCGACCTACACGGGCTCCGACCCGCGCCGCGCACCCGCCGCCCTGGTGACGGTGCCGTGGGTCGAGCAGGCCTACGGCTCCTGGTACGTCCCCGGCGGCCTCGGCCGGCTCGGCACCGCGCTGCTCGAGCGCGCGTGCGACCTGGGCGCCGAGGTCGTGCTCGACGCCGAGGTCGTCGAGGTGCTGACCTCCGGCGGTCGGGCCAGCGGCGTGCGGCTGGCCGACGGCACCGTGCTCGCGGCCGACGTCGTGGTGGCCAACGCCGACGCCGCCAGCGTCTACGGACGCCTGCTCACCGGACCGGTCGCCGACCGCGAGGCCCGCCGGATCCGTCGTACGACGCCCTCGCTGTCGGGCCTGGCCCTGCTGCTGGCCGTCGACGACCCGCCCGAGGTCGCCCACCACCAGGTGTTCTTCCCCGAGGACTACGACGCCGAGTTCGACGCCGTCTTCGGCCGGCGCGGACCGGCCCGCCCGGTCGAGCGGCCGACCGTCTACGTCAGCGCCCCACGCGACCCGGCCGTCGCGCCGCCCGGCTCGCAGACGTGGTTCGTGCTGGTCAACGCCCCGCGCCACGACCCCGCCCACGGCACCGACTGGGACGAGCCGGGGCTGGTCGAGCACCAGGCCGACCTCGTGCTCGACCTGCTGGCCGAGCGCGGCCTCGACGTGCGCAGCCGGGTGCGGCACCGCACCGTCGTCTCCCCCGCCGAGCTCGAGCGGCGCACGCTGACGCCGGGCGGCTCGATCTACGGCACGTCGTCCAACGGCGCGCGGGCGGCGTTCCAGTGCCCGGCCAACCGGTCGCCGCTGCCCGGGCTCTACCTGGTGGGCGGCTCGTCGCACCCCGGCGGCGGGCTGCCCCTGGTGGTGATGTCGGCGCGCATCGTGGCCGGGCTCATCGGGCCGGCCTGAGGCTCCGTCGTACGACGAGGGTGAGGTGCACCAGGCCGACCACCGCGAGCAGCAGCCCGATGGCCACCGCGCCGGTCGCGACCTCGTCGGGGGCGACGACGGCCAGGGCCGTGCCGAAGGTCGCGAGGATGATGCGGGTCGGGCGCTCCGCCACGGTCACGACGCCGGGTCCCTCCATGCCGGCGGCCTGGGCCGTGGCGCGCACCGACTCGTGCAGCAGCGTGACCACCACGAGCGCAGCACCCAGCCACACCGGCGCCCCGAGCAGCACGAGCGCCGCGACGAGCAGCACGTCGCCGACGCGGTCGGCCAGCGGGTCGAGCACCCGGCCCCACGCCGAGGCCCGGCCGGACTGCGCGGCCACCGCCCCGTCGACGCCGTCGAGCACCGCCCCGGCCACGATGAGGACGGTGGCGAGCAGCGGCCACCAGCCGCCGAGCGCGGCCAGCAGGGGCACCGGCGCGAGCACGGCGACACCGGCGAACGTGACGGCGTCGGGACCCACCCCGCGGCGCGACAGCGGACGGGCGCAGGCGTGCGCGAGCCGCACCCAGCCGGAGACCCAGAAGGACGTGCTCGGGTCGAGCCCGCCGTGCAGCCGCGACCACTGGGCGTAGGCCTCGTCCCTGTGATGGCCGGACACTCAGACCCGTTCGGAGCGGACCGGCTCGGGCGACGGCCCGACCGACCGGTCGCCGCGCAGCCGCTTGAGCACGAGTTCGGCGCTGATCAGGCACATCGGCAGCCCGATGCCCGGCACCGTGCTGTAACCGGCGTAGTGCAGGCCGGCGACCTTGCGCGAGGTGTTGCCGGCGCGGAAGAACGCGCTCTGCTTCAGCACGTGGGCGGGCCCGAGGGCGCCGCCGGACCAGGAGTTGAGGTCGGCGACGAAGTCACCCGGCCCGACCGTGCGGCGCGTGACGACCCGGTCGGCGAGGTCGGGCACCCCGGCCCACGCGGCGACCATGGCGATCGCCCGGTCGGCGACCTCCTCGACGACCCGGTCGCCGGCGCCGTCGACGCCACCGCGCCCGATCGACGGGTCGGGCGGCACGGGCACCAGGACGAAGAGGTTGTCGTGGCCGGCGGGCGCGACCGAGGGGTCGGTCGCGGAGGGCCGGCACACGTAGATGGAGGCAGGGTCGGGGACCCGGGTGGTCGCGCCGAAGATGGCGTCGAAGTTGGAGCGCCAGTCCTCGGTGAAGAACAGCGAGTGGTGGGCCAGCTCGGGCAGCTCGCCGCGCAGGCCGAGGTTGACCAGCACCGCCCCGGGACCCGAGACGGCCTTGTCCCACCAGGCCTCGGGGAACGTGCGCAGCGCGGGCGGCAGCAGCTGCGTCTCGACGTGGTGGAGGTCGGCGGCCCCGACGACGACGTCGGCGGCGACGGTGTGCTCGCCGTCGGCGTCGCGGTAGCGGACACCGGTGACCTTGGCGCGGCGACCGAACCGGCGCCCCTCGATCGGCGCGGTGTCGATGGCCGTGACGGTGCAGCCGGTGGACAGCTCGGCGCCGGCCTCGGCGGCGAGCCGGCCCATCGCCGCGACGAGCTCGGTGAACCCGCCCATCGGGTAGCGGACGCCGTCGGCGAGGTCGAGGTGGCTCATCAGGTGGTACATCGCCGGCGCGCGGTCGGGCGACGAGCCCAGGAACACCGCCGGGTAGCCGAGCACCTGGCGCAGCCGCCGGTCGCGGAACCGTGCCCCGACGAACGACTCGAGCGAGCGCGACAGCAGCCCCGCCAGGCGAGGGCCGTTGCCCAGCACCCGACGGCCGGCGTAGGCCGCGGCGGAGTCAAAGCTCGTGTAGAGGAACTGGTGCACGGCCAGGTCGTAGACCTCGCGCGCCGAGTCGAGGTAGGCCCCGAGGGCGGCACCGGCACCGGGCTCGACCGACTCGAAGAGCCGGCGGTTGCCCTCCTCGTCGGCCACGATGTCGAGGGGCCGGTCGTGGCCCTCGCTGAACACCCGGTAGCCGGGGTCGAGCGTCACCAGGTCGAGCTGCTCGGCGGTTGAGGTGCCGAGCATCGCGAAGAAGTGGTCGAACACCTCGGGCATCAGCCACCACGAGGGACCGGTGTCGAAGCGGAAGCCGTCGGCCTCCCAGAGCCCGGCCCGCCCACCGAGGACGTCGCCCTGCTCGAGCAGGCGCACGTCGTGTCCGTCACGGGCCAGCAGGGCCGCGGTGGCCAGGCCCGAGACGCCGCCGCCGATGACGACGACCCGGCTCACGAGCCGACCGCCACGGGTGCGGTGCGCGGGCGGCCCCGGCGGGCGACGGCGCCGGCGACGAGCCGGGCCTTGACCGGACCCGGCACGCGCACCCGGCGGGTGCGCAGCTGGGCGGCCGGGGTGGCGCGCAGGCGCGCGGACAGCTCGGAGAACAGGTCGTGCGCGGCGCACACAGCGACGCGGCTGCTCGTGGGCAGCAGCGGCACGACGTCGGCGGCGGCGGACAGGTCGGCGTCGATGTCGTCGAGCAGCCGGTCGCGCTGCTCGACGGTGAGGCGGCGCGGGTCGACGCCCGGGAAGTAGCGGCGACCGAGCAGGTCGGCGTCCTCGCCGAGGTCGCGCAGGAAGTTGACCTTCTGGAAGGCCGCACCCAGGCGCTGCGCACCGGGCGCGCACCGGTCGTAGGAGCCGTCCGGGTCGGGCTCCTCGAGCAGGAAGGCGCGCAGGCACATCAGCCCGACGACCTCGGCGGAGCCGAAGACGTAGGCGGCGAAGCTCTGCTCGTCGTGCTCGCGGCGCTCGAGGTCCATCCGCATCGAGGCGAAGAACGGGCGCACCAGCGGGGCGGTGACGCCGCAGGCGCGGGCCGAGCGGGCGAAGGCGTGCACGACGAGGTTGCTGCTGTGGCCGGCTGCGAGCGCCGCCAGCGTCTCGCGCTCGAGCGTGTCGAGGACGACGGCCTGGTCGGCGGGCCCGACCCCGGGACGCGGGGCGTCGACGATCTCGTCGGCGACGCGCACCAGCGCGTAGATGTTGCGCACGTGCGTGCGCACCGGCTCGGCGAGCAGCCGCGAGGCCGCGCCGAACGACGACGAGTAGGCACCGATCACGACGGCGGCGCTCGCGCTCGCCACCTCGTCGTAGCTCTCGTGAGCCGCCGGCCGTGACCCGCGCGCAGTCACCCGCAGCAGCAGTCCAGCCATCGGTTCCCTTCCCTCGCGCCCAGTGTCAGGGGTCGCGGCCCGACGCGGGTCACCCCTGGGGAGCGTCCGATGGTCCAGACCGGTGGGTACCGGCAGGACATGACTGTCGTGGCCCCACCCACCCGGTCGTCCTCCGCGACGCCCTACGACCACCTGACCGAGTCCGACGTCGAGGCGATCGGCGTCGAGCTCGACGCGATCCGCGACGAGGTGCTCGCCTCGCGCGGGGCCGCGGACGCGGCGTACGTGCGTCGGGTGATCGCCGTCCAGCGCACCCTCGAGCTCGGCGGCCGCGTCGTGCTGCTGGCCAGCCGACGTCGGCCGGCTTGGGTGCTGGGCACGGCCTGCCTGACCCTGGCCAAGGTGCTCGACAACATGGAGATCGGCCACAACGTCCTGCACGGGCAGTGGGACTGGATGCGCGACCCCAAGATCCACTCGACCACGTGGCAGTGGGACTACACCTCGCCGCCGGAGCAGTGGAAGAAGGCGCACAACGAGACCCACCACACCTACACCAACATCCTCGGCCGCGACAACGACCTGGGCTACGGGATCCTGCGCGTCGACGAGGCGCAGGAGTGGGAGCCGCGCCACCTCGTCCAGCCGCTGTGGAACGCGCTGAACGCGTGCTTCTTCGAGTACGGCATCGCGATGTACGACCTGGGTCTCGGCGAGGCCCTGCGCTCCGGCGAGGGGTTCCCCGCGGAGACGCGGGGCGCGATCCGCGACACGGTCCGGCGGGCGGCACGACAGGCCGCCAAGGACTTCGTGATCTGGCCGGCGCTGTCCGGGCGGTCCTGGCGCACCACGCTCACGGCCGACGCGACCGCGTCGCTGCTGCGCAACATCTGGTCGCACTCGGTGATCATGTGCGGCCACTTCCCCGAGGGCGTGCAGACGTTCGAGCTCGACTCGCTGCCGGCCCAGGAGGGCCGCGGGCACTGGTACCTGCGCCAGATGCTCGGCTCGGCCGACGTGTCCGGACCGTGGCTGCTGCACCTGCTCACCGGCAACCTGTCGCACCAGATCGAGCACCACTGCTTCCCCGACCTGCCCAGCAACCGCTACGCCGAGGTCGCGCCGCGCGTGCGCGACGTCTTCGAGCGCTACGGCCTGACCTACCACTCCGCGCCGCTGCACCGCCAGGTCGCGAGCGCGTGGCACAAGGTCATCCGTCTGTCGGTGCCACCTCGCGACGCGCTCCCGTCGAGCCGTCGGTCAGCACGTCGGCCGGCCCACGGTCGTCGCGCCGCAGCGCGGCGGGGCGCGGCAGCCTCGGTGCG
>JAOPXU010000342.1 GCA_025964985.1 Nocardioides sp. | reverse complement strand
CACTGGACGCCGTCCCCGCACTCGCAGGTGCGCACGGCGTCCGACGCGCTGCTGCAGTCGATCGACCTGGCCGTGGCGGCCGAGGAGCTCGGCGTCGACGGCGCCTACTACCGCGTGCACCACTTCGCGCGGCAGCTCGCCTCGCCGTTCCCGCTGCTCGCGGCGATCGCCGCCCGGACGAGCAGGATCGAGATCGGGACCGGCGTCATCGACATGCGCTACGAGAACCCGCTCTCCATGGCCGAGAGCGCCGGCGCCGCCGACCTGATCTCCGGCGCCAGGCTCCAGCTCGGCATCAGCCGGGGGTCACCGGAGCAGGTCGTCGACGGCTACCGCTACTTCGGCTTCGAGCCGGCCGAGGGCACCGACCACGCCGACATGGCGCGCGAGCACACGCGCGTGCTGCTGGAGGTGCTGCGCGGCGAGGGGTTCGCCGAGCCCCACCCGCGCCCGATGTTCCCCAACCCGCCGGGTCTGCTTCGCCTCGAGCCGCACGCCCCCGGTCTGCGCGAGCGGATCTGGTGGGGCGCCGGCTCCCGAGCGACCGCCGAGTGGACCGCCGCCCAGGGCATGAACCTGATGAGCTCGACCCTGCTCACCGAGGACACCGGCGTGCCGTTCCACCAGCTGCAGGCCGAGCAGATCGAGCGGTTCCGCACCGCCTGGGCCGCCGCCGGCCACGACTGGCAGCCGCGGGTCTCGGTCAGCCGCAGCATCTTCCCGATCGTCAGCGACCTCGACCGCGCCTACTTCGGCGGCGACTCCCGCAGCCAGGACCAGGTGGGCTCCATCGACGGTGGCCTCGCGCGCTTCGGCAAGACGTATGCCGGCGAGCCCGACCAGCTCATCCGTGAGCTCGCCGAGGACGAGGCCGTCGCCGCGGCCGACACCGTCCTGCTGACCGTCCCCAACCAGCTGGGCGTCGACTACAACGCCCACCTGCTCGGCTCGCTCGTCGAGCACGTCGCTCCGGGGCTGGGCTGGCGCTGAGCCTCGCGACAGTAGGAGTCCCCGGCCGACCGGGGACTCTTACACCTGTCCGGCAAACCGTTGCCCGACAGGTGTAGGGATCGCCGGACAAGTGCCGGGCAGAGGCGGACGCTACTGCCGCAGCTGCGACCGGAACGACGCCGCCAGAACCCCGTCGGCCTGGCGCGGGGCGACCCCCGGCAGGTTGCGCCCGCCGGTGACGACGCGGGTGGCGGTGCCGTAGGACAGCCAGGTCTGGGCGCCCTGCTGGCCGACGCCGCGGGCGCTGTTGTCGCAGACGCCGTCGGGGAAGACCCGCTGCAGCTCGGCGTACTGCGCGTCGGTGAGCGGCAGCAGGCCGACGTCGACCGCGTCGCGCGTCAGCGGCTCGAGGCGGCACGACAGGACGTCGTTGAAGCGGTCGCCGCCGGCGACCTCGCGCGGCGTCGACAGGCGCAGCTGCACCGACTCCGGCAGCACGCAGTCGACCTCGTCGTCGGTGCCGGCGACCTGGAGCAGGCCGGGGACGTTGGCGCAGCGGTCGGTGATGCCGAGGCGGGCGCGGGCCCGGACGATCTTGCGGGCGAGCGGCGTACCGGTGCGGTCCCGCTCGACGCCCGTCAGCCAGCGGTCCATCTCGCGGAACGCCTCGGTGGCCCAGCGGGGGTCGCCGATGAGCGGCGCGACGCCGAACCACATCACGCGGTTGTCGGTGTGGCCCTGCGCGCGGCGGAGCCGGTCCTCGGTCCAGAACGCGTGGGCGTAGTCGTGGGCGATCCCCGGGTCGGGCCCGCCGTGGTTGATGATCGCGACCTGGCTGAGGTTGGTGGCCTCGTTGACGAGGCCGGTGCGGTAGGCGTTGGCCACCGACGCCGGGTCCCCGGCGATGCGGTCGGCGATCGGCTGCGAGTCGACGTCGAGGCCGCCGACCTTGGTGTTGAGGTCGACGAACTGGGCCGAGGTGATCATCCCGTCGCGCAGCGCGCCGAGGCCGTAGAGGACGCCCTTGTTGGCGAACGGGATGCCGCCGAAGCCCTGGCCGACGGCCTTCTCCTGCGGCCCCCAGACCGAGGCCGGACGCCGGCCGAGCTGGTTGGCCACGAGGTCGAGCACCGAGCACCGGACGCCGCCCGGGTTGGTCTCGGAGTCGTAGCGCGTCGAGGGGTCGCCGGCGACCGGGTCGAGCGTGCCGTCGCACGCGTTCTCCGGGTTGAGCGCGGCCTTGAACAGGCCCTCGTCGGCGACGACGGCGTTGAGGTGGGTCAGGTGCCCCTCGACGGCGGCGAACTGCGTCGGCGACCAGACGACGCCGGGCGCCCACCGGCTCGGGTCCTCGAAGTAGAGGCGCAGCAGGTGGTAGTCGGCGAACTGCGCGCCGGCGGTCAGCGTGTCCGGGTAGGAGCACGTGGTCACCAGCCCCTGGTAGATGCCGGGGTAGGCGTTGGCCACCGTGTGCTGGGCGATCGAGCCGCCGGAGCAGCCGGTGCCGATCGTGTAGCGGATGCTGCCGTAGTGCTCGACGAGCCGCTCCTTGGCCATCATCACGGACTCGGCGTTGAGCGCGACGTTGCAGTTGTGGCCGGTGTTGTCGAGCGCGGTCGACAGGACCGTGAAGCCGCGCCCCAGCGCGACGAGGTAGGACGACTCGATGCCGGGCACGGACGGCACGGTGCCGGAGAAGTCCTCGAGCGGCGGCTCACCCGGCGCGTACGACGCCCCGCAGCCGCCACCGTGGGTGACGAGCACCTTGTGGTTGAACTGCCGCTGCGGCGCGAAGCGCGACCACGGCTTGCCGGGCTGCCAGAGCGTGATGATCGTGTAGCGGTCGCGGTCCTGGAAGCCGTCCTCGCGCCGGACGATGAACGGCACCCGCACGCCGCGGTCGGTCGTCGTGGCGGCGACGTCGCTCGGCGGGTCCTTGGGGTCGTAGGGCTGCAGGCCCGGCTGCAGCGGGTCGCTCGACCTGTAGAGGAAGCGGTAGGTCGCCGGCTGGTTGCACTGGGCGTCGCGCGCGCCCTGCTGGCAGCGGTAGTGCTCGGTCTGCGGGCCCGAGAACACCGGGCCACCGGCCGGGTGGTTGGTGATGACGAGCCGGCCGGCGTGGCCCGCACCGGTGGCCTCGACGACGTTGGTCCCGACACGGAGCCCGGTCAGGTAGGCCTCGAAGCGCTTGGGCCCGCGCAGGGCGAAGCGCTTCGTGACGTCGCGTCCGTTGAGCCGCACCCGCAGCGTCGTACGACGGAAGTCGCGGGTCACCTCGACCGCCACCCGTGCGTCGCCGCCGGAGATCAGGTCGGGGCGGTTGGAGGAGGTGAAGATCCGCAGCGGCTTCAGCGCCGTGGCGTCGGGGAGGGCGAGCTGGGTGACCGGCACGGTCGCCGTGGCCGTCGGCCCGACCGGTACGGCGGCGAGCAGGCCGACCGCGAGCAGGAGCGGGACCAGCAGGGGGACACGACGCACGACAGGCTCCGATCCGGCCGCCAGGGAGTGGCGGCCGTCACAGCCTCAACGACGGCCGCCGAGGCAGGTCACGGCAGCCGTCCGGGAGCTGCGTGGTGTGATGACGGGCATGGCCGACCCCCGCGCTGGACAGCCCGCCGAGCCCGCCGACCTGGTCGACGTCGCCCACCTGGTGACGGTGTACTACACCGGGGTCCCCGACCCCGGCGGCGAGGACTGGGTCGACCAGCAGGTTTTCTTCGGCACCAGCGGGCACCGCGGCTCGTCGCTGAAGACGTCGTTCAACGAGACCCACATCCTCGCCACGACGCAGGCCATCTGCGACCACCGCCGCGAGCAGGGCTACGACGGCCCGCTGTTCATCGGCCGCGACACCCACGGGCTGTCCGAGCCGGCGTGGGCGACGGCGATCGAGGTGCTCGTGGCCAACGACGTCACGGTGCTGGCCGACTCCCGCGACGCCTACACGCCGACGCCGGCGGTCTCGCACGCGATCATCCGCGCCAACCTCGGCAAGCGCACCGGCCTGGCCGACGGCATTGTCGTCACCCCGTCGCACAACCCGCCCTCCGACGGCGGGTTCAAGTACAACCCGCCGCACGGCGGTCCCGCCGACTCCGACGCCACCTCGGCCATCGCGGCCCGGGCCAACGAGCTGATCGCGGCCGGCCTCGACGGCGTACGCAGGACGTCATACGAACGGGCGCGCCGGACAGCCGGCTCGTACGACTTCCTGGCCGAGTACGTCGACGACCTCCCGTCGGTCGTCGACCTGGCGGCGATCCGCGACGCAGGTGTACGGATCGGCGCGGACCCGCTCGGCGGCGCGTCGGTGCACTACTGGGGCGAGATCGCCGACCGGCACGGCCTCGACCTCACGGTGGTCAACCCGCTGGTCGACGCGACGTGGCGCTTCATGACGCTCGACTGGGACGGCAAGATCCGGATGGACTGCTCGTCCCCCGACGCGATGGCCTCGCTGGTGGCGCGGCGCTCGGAGTTCGACATCGCCACCGGCAACGACGCCGACGCCGACCGACACGGCATCGTCACGCCCGACGCCGGTCTGATGAACCCCAACCACTTCCTCGCCGTCGCCATCGGCCACCTCTTCGGCGGCGCCCGGCCCGACTGGCCCGCCACCGCCCGGATCGGCAAGACGCTGGTGTCGTCGTCGATGATCGATCGCGTCGCGGCCGACCTCGGTACGCCGATGGTCGAGGTGCCGGTCGGGTTCAAGTGGTTCGTGCCGGGGCTGGTCGACGGCTCGTTCGGCTTCGGCGGCGAGGAGTCGGCCGGAGCGTCGTTCCTGCGGATGGACGGCACGACCTGGACCACCGACAAGGACGGCCTGCTGCTCTGCCTGCTGGGCGCCGAGATCCTCGCCCGCACCGGCCGCAGCCCGAGCGAGCACTACGCCGACCTGGTCGCGCGCCACGGCGAGCCGGCGTACGCCCGCATCGACGCGCCCGCCACCCGCGAGCAAAAGGCGGCCCTCGCCGCGCTGTCGCCGGACGCCGTCACGGCCACCACGCTCGCCGGCGAGGAGATCACCGCCCGGCTCACCGAGGCGCCGGGCAACGGCGCCCGCATCGGCGGCCTCAAGGTGACGACGGAGTCGGCGTGGTTCGCCGCGCGCCCGTCGGGCACCGAGGACGTCTACAAGATCTACGCCGAGTCGTTAAGTGGGACCGAGCACCACGCCGAGGTGCAGGACGCCGCCCGCGAGGTGGTCTCGGCCGCGCACGGCGGCAGAACGACGGCACCCCACGTCGGTCGAGGAGGTCGGCCACGACCGTCTCGCGACCACTCGACCGCAGGCACAGAGCGAGTCGCCCTGTCCTGCGGTCGGATGGTCTCGTGACGGTTGCCAGCGCAACCTCCTCGACCTACGCGTGGTGGCGTGGAGCTGTTCAGGCGGCCTGGGTGTGCTCGGACTTCAGGCGCTTCTCGAGCTGCACCAGGCGGGCCTGGGCGGCGCGGCGGACCTTGGGGCCCTGGGTGCTCATGGCGTGGAGCAGCTTGAGCTGGGCGGGCAGGTTCTTGGCGTTGGTCGTGGCCAGCCAGCCGTTGGGCAGGGACAGGCGGACGACGCGGTGCCAGGCCGACGCGACCTGCTGGGGCAGCGGGGCCTCGTGGTAGTTGAGCTCGTACTTGTCGAAGAGCGCCTCGACGCGCGGGGCGATCTCGGCGTAGCGGCTCGACGGCAGGTCGGGGAAGAGGTGGTGCTCGATCTGGTGCGAGAGGTTGCCGGTCATCAGGTGCATGGCCTTGGAGCCGGAGATGTTGGCGGAGCCGAGCATCTGGCGCAGGTACCACTGGCCGCGGGTCTCGTTGTCGGGGATCGACTTCTTCTCAAAGGTCTCGACGCCCTCGGGGAAGTGGCCGCACATGATCACGGAGTGCGACCACACGTTGCGCACGAGGTTGGCGGTGAAGTTGGCGGTGAGGATCGGCAGGGTCGAGCCGAACGGCAGGCCGAGCGCGGGGTGGACGACGTAGTCCTTGGTGGCCTGCTGGCGGATCTTCTTCAGCGTCTTGCGCAGGTCGGTCTTGAAGCGCTCGGAGCGCTTGTCCTTGGGGATCGACAGGTTCTTGCCGAGCTCGAGGTCGTAGGCGGCGATGCCGTACTCGAAGAAGCATGCGTTGATGAAGTTCCACAGCGGCTGCCCGAGGTGGAAGGGGTGCCAGCGCTGGTCCTCGTCGATGCGCATGATGCCGTAGCCGAGGTCGTTGTCCTTGCCCACGATGTTGGTGTAGGTGTGGTGGATCTCGTTGTGGGAGTGCTTCCAGCCCTCGGCGGTGGAGGCGTTGTCCCACTCCCAGGTGGTGGAGTGGATCTTGGGGTCGCGCATCCAGTCCCACTGGCCGTGCATGACGTTGTGGCCGATCTCCATGTTCTCCAGGATCTTGGCCACGGAGAGGCCGAGGGTGCCGAGCACCCACAGCGGCGGCAGGGCCGAGCCGAGGAGCACCGCACGCGAGCCGAGCTCGAGCTTGCGCTGCACGTCGACGACCCTGCGGATGTAGGCGGCGTCCTTCTCGCCCCGCGCGTCGAGCACGGTCTGGCGGATGGCGTCGAGCTCGGCGCCGATCCGCTCGACGTCCTCGGGGGTGAGGTGGGCGACGGGGCTGACGGGCTGCTTGGTGATGACGGTCATGGGTGACGCCTTTCGATCGGGGGGTTTCGAGACGGTCGCTAGCGCGACCTCCTCAACCTCCGTGGGCGATGGAGCAGGGGCCGGCGGGGGTGTTGATGCAGGTCTGGATGGCGATGCCCTCGGGGCCGGT
>JAOPXU010000339.1 GCA_025964985.1 Nocardioides sp. | reverse complement strand
CGGCCGGTCGCGCGGGCCTGCGGTGGGACCCCGACGCGCGGCCTCGGTGCGGCGGCCGGCAGCCGGACGGGGGTGCCGGGCGGCAGGTTGTCGATGCGGTGGACGGGGCTGCGGTCGCCGGTCACCCAGTCCTGGGCCCGGGTGACCGCGCGCCAGCGGGTGTCGGTGCGCGGGCGTACGACGAACGAAGCGCGGCCGCGCGCGTCGGTGCCGACCGTGCGCGCACGGCGCCACGGCCCGCCGGACACCGAGCGCTCGACGCGGACGACGCCGGAGACCGGAGTGCCATCGGCGGTGCGGGACACCACGCGCACGGTCGTCGTGCGCTCGTCGACGACCTTCGTCGGGCCGCCGACGGTGACGACGCCGCCGCGACGGACGAGCCGGCTGGTGGCGGTCGCGGTCGCCGGGTCGTGCGTCTCGTCGCCGGCGTACGTCGCCCTGAAGACGTTGTCGCCCGAGGTGCGGGCGCGCCGCGGGGCGCTGGTGGTGGCCTGGCCGGCCTCGTCGGTGACGACGGTGGTCAGCGGGCGCCACGCACCCTCGACCCGGCGCTCGACCAGCACGCTCGCCCCCGCGACGGGCGTGCCGTCGGAGGACGCGAGGGTGACGGTGAGCGGGACCGTCGTGTCGGCGTACCCGCCGGTGGTGGTCAGCGTGAGGGTGGAGGGATCGGCGGCGCGGGCCGGGGCGATCGCCAGGGTCAGGAGGAGGACCACCGAGGTCAGCAGGCGCACGAGCACACCGCGATGCTCGCGGGCCGACCTGTCGTTCTGGATCACCCGGGTGGTCGACACGCCGGGCGTCACCCGCTCGGGCAGCCGCCGGTGGCCCCGGCGTCGCGCACGCCCATGGGCGCGGTGTCGTAGGAGGCCCAGGCGCCGTCGGCGTCCTGCAGGCAGAGGACGAACTCAACGGCGTCGGGGTCGTAGGCGTAGCCGCCGACCTCGTGGCCCGGCGCGAGGGTGACGCCGGCCCCGGTCAGCGACTCGACGACCTCCCCGACGGTGCGCGGGTAGGGGGCGTCGCGGTAGGCGGACTCCAGGGTCGGGGCGACCGTCGACACCTCCGCGGCCATCGCGTCCTGCGCCTGGGAACCGGCGGCCGCTAACGGGTCCTCGGCGGCGCCCGGGGAGGCGGTGCGGTCCTGGTCGTCACCGCAGCCGGTCAAGACCAGGACGATCAAGGCGGCCAGGGCGGGCAGGAGACGCAGCACGCCGCGACGATAGGGCGGCGCAGACCAGCCGAGGACCACCCGCACGGTGTGCGGACGGTCCTCGGCTGGTGCTGCAAGAGGGCTGTGGCTGGTGGAGACGGTGGAGCTGGCGGGAATCGAACCCGCGTCCTCGAGCGTCGAACCAGGTCTTCTCCGGGTGCAGTCAGTGAAGGCGATTTTCTCGGCCCCGGCGCTCGCACAGACACGTCGCCGACAGGCCCAGTCAGGTTTGAGTCCCGGTCACTCCTCCTGACGAGAAGTGAGCAGCAAGTCTCCTAGATGACGCCAGGGTCCGGGACGGAGACGGATGCCCGGTCTGACGGTTCGATCACCGATCAGGCGGCGAGAGCGAACGAACTGCGCTTAGCGTCGGCAGTTATTGGTTTCCAGCGATCGTTTACGAGATGACGCTGGCTCCTCGACCCGCTTCCCCTGGAACTAACGTCCCAAGTCGAAACCGATCAGCCCCTCTTGATTTGTCGTGCTCCGTCAGTCTACCGGGTCGCGTGGGCGCGGAGCACCGCACTTCCGGGACCGACCAGCTCACCGAGCCGCGGGGTGCGGCCCAGCAACGCCAGCGCGAGGGCTGCTGCGGGCGCCTCGACGCGCGGACCGGCGCCTCCGGTCCAGGTCGAGTCGGTGGCGGCGTACGTCAGGGCGGGGCGGGCCGAGGACAGGAAGCCGGCGCGGGCGCGCGGTGTCATCAGGAAGTCGAGCGTCGTGCTCCAGCGCTCGGCCGGGCCGTCGTCGACGACGCCCAGCGGGACCCGGATGTCCTCGCCGTGGACCAGCGCGTCGGTGTAGGGCCCGATCAGGCCGACGACCGGCGGTGCCTTCGTCGACGTCGCGCCGCTGCGCAGCCCTTCGACCAGCTCGGCCGACGACCGCTGCGCCCGCTTGGCCGCCATCGCGACCGAGAGCCGGTCGGGGTTGCCGCGGGCTCGGACCATCTCGGCGAGCATCTCCCCCGTCGAGAACTCCGTCGGCACGACGAGGTGGGCGGCCATGCCGTGCACGTCCCAGGCCGGGCACAGCGTCGGCACCCGCCACTGCTCGGGAGTGAGCGACTCGAGCAGGTCGGCCAGCGCGCGGCGCTCGGCCGCCAGGAGGTCGATGAGGGCCATGCGACCACCCTAGGGTCGGTCGGGTGCACCCCTGGGCGGCCTCGGCCGCACCCCATCCCGACTGGCGCCTCGCCGTCGTCCTGGTGGTACTCGTCGCCCTCGCGGTCGTCACGTCGTACGTCGGGCGGCTGGGGGTCGGCCGCGACCACGTGACGGCCGCGACCCGCGCCGTCGTCCAGCTCGCCGTGGTCTCGGTCGTCATCGCGGCGCTGCTCGCCTCCGTCCGGGGTGCGCTGGTCTTCGCGCTGGTGATGTACGTCGTCGCCTCGGCCACGGCCACCCGCCGGGTCGGGGTGCCCCGTCGGCAGGGCGGCTGGGTCGCGCTGGCGGTCGCCGCGGGCGCGGCACCGGTCCTCGCGCTCAGCCTGGGCTCGGGCGTGGTGCCGTTCAACGGCGCCGGGATCGTCCCGGTCGCGGGCATCGTCATCGGCGGCGTGATGACGGCGGCCGCACTCACCGGACGCCGCGCCGCCGACGAGCTCGTCGCCAGCCACGGCACCTACGAGGCGGCGCTCGCGGTCGGGATGTCGTCGACCGAGGCGGCGTACCTCGTGCTCGAGCCGACGGCGCGCGAGTCGCTGCTGCCGGGCCTCGACCAGACCCGCACGGTCGGCCTGGTGACGCTGCCCGGCGCGTTCGTCGGCGTCCTGCTCGGCGGCGGCACGCCGCTCGAGGCCGGGGCGGCGCAGGTGCTCGTGCTCGTCGGGCTCATGGCCGGGCAGGCCGTCACCTGCGCGGTGCTGCTGCGGCTGGTCGCCTCCGGGCGCGTCGTGCGCCGAGACCTGGCGGAGGTCTTCCCGCGCTGAGGCCCGCGCCACGAGGGTGCACCTCGGCGGGTCCGGGCGGCAGTAGGGTGCGAGCGCCCAGCGCCCCCTCCCACACGATCCGAACGGAACACGATCCTCCGCGGCCTCGCCGCCGCCACCGCCCTCTCCCTCGCCCCGCTC
>JAOPXU010000323.1 GCA_025964985.1 Nocardioides sp. | reverse complement strand
GCCGTCGGCGTGCGCCGCGGCCTTCTCGGCGTACGACCTCAGGTGGTCCCAGGGGAAGTCAGGGAGCCGACCCGAGACGGTCACTCGTCGTGCGGCTGCGGGGGCAGGGCGGCGATGAGCGGGTGGTCCTTGTCGATCTCGCCCATCTTCGCAGCGCCACCGGGCGAGCCGAGGTCCTCGAAGAACGCCACGTTGGCGGTGTAGTAGTCCTTCCACTCCTCCGGGGTGTCGTCCTCGTAGAAGATGGCCTCCACCGGGCACACGGGCTCGCAGGCACCGCAGTCGACGCACTCGTCGGGGTGGATGTAGAGCATCCGCTTGCCCTCGTAGATGCAGTCGACGGGGCACTCGTCGACGCAGGCACGGTCCTTGAGGTCGACGCAGGGCTGCGAGATGACGTAGGTCATCGGTGGTTCCTCCAGTGGGGTGAGACCGGTGCGAGAGCGCTTCCCAGCCTAGTGTGTGGGGGTGGCCGAGACGCAGGAACCCCACACTGTGGGCACTCCTGACGCCGCACAGGACACCACGGACGTGGGCCGGCACCGGTTCGGCCCCCACGTCGTCGGCTCCCGCGTGGTCGTGCGCCGCCTGCTGCGCGGCGAGACCGGGCCCAGCGGCGGACCTGCCCTGACCGACCTGCTCGGCACCTGCGAGGCATTCGGCGACGGGGTGATCGTGGTGCGACCCGAGCAGGGGGCCCCGGTCAGCGTGCCGCTGACCGACGTCGTGTCCGGCAAGCCGGTGCCGCCGCGGGCGTCGGTGCGCGACCGGGTGCCGGCACGCGAGGCGCAGGTGCACGGCTTCGCGCTGTTCCCCGACCTCGTGACTGCTCCCCTGGGCGACTGGGTGCTGCGCGACTCCGCGACCATCACCGCGCGTCGCGCCAACTCGGTGCTGGCCTTCGGGCCGTCAGGCCTGCCCGACGCCGAAGCGCTCGACGCCGTCGTCGCGCACTACGACCGCCCGATCGCCGCCGTCCTGGCCGGCTCCGCCGAGGACGACCTGCTCACCGGCCTGGGCTGGGTGCCGGAGTCCCACGAGTGCGACACGCTCTTCCAGGTCGCCGGCACCGCCCAGGTCGCCCGGGCCCTGCGCTCGGCTGCCGACCCCGGTGTCGAGCTGACCGACGACGGCTCCCTGGCCACCGCCCGCGCCGGCGCGCGCGCCTCCGGCGTGGCGGCGTACGCCGACGACTGGGTCGGCTTCCGCTCCCTGGAGGTCCACCCCGACCACCGGCGCCAGGGCCTGGCCCTGGCCGTGATGGCGGCCCTGGTCGACTGGGGCGCCGAGCGCGGCGCCCGCACGGCCTACCTGCAGGTGCTCGCCGACAACGAGCCGGCCCTCGCGCTCTACGAGCGGCTGGGCTTCCGCACCCACCACCGCTACCGCTACCTGGTCCCGGCCCCCAGCGCCTGAGGCCGCAGGTCGGCGTCGTCGGGCTGGGCCAGCGTGAGCACGGCGTCCTCGATCAGCTCGTCGGTCTCGACCGCGCTCTCGACGCGTCGGAGCCGGACGGCCAGGTGGTCCTCGGTGTCGTCGCCGACCAGGTCGACGGCGGCGACGACGAAGACGCGCCGCGGGCCGACGTACTCGAGGTGGAGGTAGGTGACCCGCTGGACCTCAGGGTGCCCGAGCAGCGCGGTCAGCACGTGGTCGCTCAGGGCCGGGCTGCTGGCCTGGCCGACGAGGTAGTCCATGTTGCGGCGCATCAGGAACACCGCGACGACCGCCAGGAGCACGCCGACCGCGATCGAGCCGACGGCGTCCCACACCGGGTCGCCGGTGGCCTGGTGCAGGCCGATCGCGGCGGCCGCGAGGACGATGCCGAGCAGCGCCGAGAAGTCCTCGAGGAACACCGCGCGCAGCGTCGGGTCGGAGGTGCGGACGACGTAGTGCAGCGGGCGCAGCCCGAACCGGCCGGCCTCGCCACGCACCTGCCGGCTGGCCTGCACGAACGAGACGCCCTCGAGCACGAAGGCGATGCCGAGCACGACGTAGTTGACGGTGAAGCTCTCCTCGCCGCCCTCGGCGCCCAGCTCGGTCAGCCCGTGCCAGACCGACACGACGGCGCCGGCCGAGAAGAGCCCGAAGGCCGCGACCAGCGACCAGGTGTACGTCGCCCGCCCGTAGCCGCGCGGGTGCTCGGCGTCGCGTGGGCGGTGGCCGCGGCGCTCGGCCAGCAGCAGGAAGACCTCGTTGCCCGTGTCGGCCCAGGAGTGCGCCGCCTCGGCGACCATCGCCGCCGAGCCGGTGAGCAGCGCGGCCACCGACTTGGCGGCGGCCAGCAGCCCGTTGGCGACCAGGGCCACCAGGACGGTCACCAGCGAGCCGTTGCCCCCGTCGTCAGTCATGACGACGGGTACCCGCGTGGGCCCAGGTGGCTCAGATGCAGCGCGGCTGGAACGTCGCCCGCGCCGGGCCGACGTGGGTGAGCGCGTCGAGGGTGATCGACAGGCTCGGCGTGGCCAGCGGGATGAACAGGTGCTCGGCGAGCTCGAGCGGGCACTTCTTCTGCAGGGTGACGTTGGTGGTGCGCGGGCCCGCGGCCAGGTAGCCCGAGGTGTGCGGGACGACGACCTCGTCGTAGCGCGTGGTGACCTGGGTGTAGCTGACCGGGCCGGGGGTCTCGTCGCCGGCGTTGAGGCGGCGCAGGAAGGCGGAGCCCGCACCCTGCTGCACGCACGCCCGGCAGGCGAAGCCGACCAGCTCGGAGATCGGGTTGGTGCCGGCGGTGTAGGCCGTGCCGTGGTTGGACGGCGCGAGGCCCACCAGGTCGTCGACGACGCGGTCGCCGCCGAGGAACTTGATGTAGTAGCGCGGCATCATGCCGCCCTGGGAGTGCCCCACCATCGACACCTTGTTCGCCCCGGTGGATCGCAGCACCCGCTGGACGAACGTCTTGAGCTGGCCGGCGGACGTGGGGATGTCGCCGAGCCCGCGGTTGCCGTAGTCGAGGGAGTAGACGCAGAAGCCCTTGGCCTTGATGCCGCGCGAGAGCCGCTGGAGCAAGCTGGCGCGGTCGCCGCCGGTGCCGTGCACCAGCACGACCGGCGTGGGCCGCGCGGCGGTGGGCCGGCAGGTCCAGTCGTTGGCCCCGGGCGGGTCGCCCAGCGGCGACGTCGGCAGGCCCGCGGCCAGCACCGGTGCAGCCGGCGTCGTGGCCACCAGCCCCGTCGAGAGCAGGACGGTGGCGATCAGGACCCCGAGCGTGTGGCGCATGTCACCGATCGTACGTCGCCCCGGGGACAGTGCGGCCGGTCAGTCCGTCAGCCCGCGGACCCCGGCGGGACGCAGATGACCGTGTCGGAGGCGATGTAGTCGGTGTGGAACTTCTCGCGCTTGACGACCTCGTCGGAGCCGGGCCGCTTGAAGATCCGGGTGACGTCGACCTGGAAGCCGGAGTAGCCGGTGTTGGGCACGCAGTCGGGGGTGTCGAGGGTGCGGGTGCCGGGCGAGACGTAGGCGTAGCGCTCGGAGGTCACGTCCTCGATGTCCCAGACCTTGGTCGAGAACATCCGGACCGTCAGCACGCCCTGCGAGGACGGCGTCGACGGCGTGAGCCGGGCTTCGATGAGGACGCCGTGCTCGGTGTCGTTGCGGAAGCGCAGGTCGACGGAGCCGAAGGCGACGGTGGCCTCGCGCCCGACCGGGTAGCGGTCGATGTAGACCGAGTGCGGCTTGTGCTCGATGTCCTCGAGCCCGGCGTAGAACATGGCGTTGAAGGTGGTGGTCGCCATCTGCGAGACGCCACCGCCGAGGTCCTGCACGAAGATGCCGTCACTGATGATCGTGCCGGTGGTGAAGCCGTTCTCGACCGTGCGCTCGCCGACGATGTCGTTGAGCGAGAAGACGTCGCCGGGCTTCAGCAGCGTGCCGTCGACGATCTCGGCGGCGCGCCCGATGTTGACGTTGCGGTAGTCGGCGTAGGGGAAGTAGGTCGTGAACTCCGAGACCTCCTCGCGCACGCCGAGCTCGCGGGCGTCCTGGGTGGTGAACTCGGGCTGCTCGACGGTGCCCTCGACCTCGGCGACGCGCTCGCCCTCCCGCTCGGTCACCGCCTCGAGGAACGCGTCGGCGACACCGGCCGGCTTGAACGCGACGCCGGGCTTGGCCTTGATGATGCGCGGCTTGCCGTCGACGAGCTCGATGCGAGCGTCGACGGGCGCGCCGTCACCGGCGGTCGCGTCGTCGACCAGCGGGGCGAGCCGCTCGGCGTCGACGGTGGGGACGAGCTCGCCGTCGCGCGGCTCGAGCGCGAGCGCGCTGGAGAACTGGGCCGGCAGCAGCTGCACCGAGGCGGAGCCCACGCGCAGGGTCACCGGGCCGGAGACGGCCGGGTCGGCGAACGACTCGACGGCCTCGGCGGCGTCGCTGTCGTCGATGTCGGGCTGCAGGGTGGTGATGTCGAGGTCGGCGCGCCCCTCCCCCAGGTACGCCGCCACGAGGGCGTCGCGGGTCGCGTCGGGCTCGAGCCCACGGCCCGGCTCGGCCGGGGTGACCACGACGCGGCCGTCCTCGAAGGCGACCGAGGCGTCGACGGGGTCGGTGCCGAGGCCCTCGGTGAGGTCGGCGACGGTGGCGTCGAGGGCCTTCTCGTCGACGGTGACCACGGGCTCGACGTCGTCGCCGCCGGTGAAGTGCTGCCAGAGGTCGGCGGGGTTCCACGGGCGCGAGGAGCCGGCGGCCTCGACCGAGGCCGCGAGGTCGACGGCCAGCCCGGCCTCGGCCGGGTCGACCTTCGCCGTCCGGCCGTCGAGGGAGACCCGGATGGGGCCGCGGACGCGGTCGTCGAGGCCGGCGCGCAGGGCGTCCTCGGCCTCGCCGGGGCTCATGCCGCCGACGTCGACGCCGCCGATCGAGGCGTCGCGGGGCAGCGAATCACCGGCCGCGGCGTAGGCAGCGGCCCAGCCGCCGCCCGCCAGCAGCACGAGCACGACGCCCACGATGAGGAGCAGCCGGCCACGGGCTCGCCGGGGGCCGTCTCCTCGCGTCTTCACCGGGACATCTTAGAGAGGGCGGGGTGACTCGGGCCGCAGCGGCCGCACCGTGACGATGCCCACGAGCGTCTGGAGCAGGCCGTAGCCGAGCAGCAGGTAGCCGCGGACGTCGGCCCCCACGACGTAGCCGCCGCCCGCGCGCGGCACCAGCAGGTAGGCCAGCACGAGCACCCAGCCGGCGGTGAAGGCGAAGCGCAGCGACCAGCCGCCGGGCAGCGCCCAGACCGCCGCGGCCGAGGCGAGCAGCCCGAGCACGAGGCCGACCGCGCGGTCGTGGGTGAGCACCGCCGCGACCCCGACCAGGCCGCCGGCGACCAGCAGGGCGAGGGCGCGCAGGAGCCGGAGCGCGACTCCCGCGCTCAGGTCGCGAGCCCGGCGAAGAGGTCGGTCTCCAGGCCGTCGTCGCCGACCGGCCCGCGCTCGCCCTTGGCGATCCGGTAGAACTCCAGGCCCCAGGCGGTCGAGCCCTGGTTGTTGGACAAGGCGAAGAACGGTCCGTCCATCGTGATCTGCGTCTTGTGGGCCGCGAGCGCGGCCATCTTCTTCTCGACCTGGTCCTGGGCGTCGACGACGGCCGACAGGTTCTCGTCGGGGGTGATGAAGTGCGGCAGCGGCCCGTCGGGGTCCATGCCCTCGAACGTCGTGGTGTCGCCGGCCTCGCGCAGCGCCCGCAGGCTGGCGCGCATCCGGCTCTCCGACATCGCGCCCCAGTAGACCTTGGCGACGTCCCAGGCCTCCCCCAGCTCTGTGCGGTACGACGGCACGGCGGCCAGCGCGACGGCGTAGGTCGCGACGCGGTGGGCCTGGATGTGGTCGGGGTGGCCGTAGCCGCCGAACTGGTCGTAGGTGACCAGCACCTGCGGCCGCACCTCGCGGATGATCTCGACGAGCTGGTCGGCGGCCTCGGTCAGGTCTGCCAGCCAGAAGGCGTTGGGCGGGATGTCGTCGGCGGCGACGGCGTGGCCGTCCTCGTGCCACTTCATCCCGGAGTCGTGGAAGCGCCCGAACCCACCGAGGAACCGGTGGTCGGTCACACCCAGCTCGAGCATCGCGTCGGACAGCTCGCCGCGGCGGTGCTCGCCGAGCCCGCCGTCCTTGTCGGAGGCGAGGTGCTCGAGCTCGGGCACCAGGACCTCGCCCATCTCGCCGGCCGTGCAGGTGACCAGGGTGACGCCGCGTCCCTCGGCGACGTACTTGGCCATCGTGGCGCCCTGGCCGATCGACTCGTCGTCGGGGTGGGCGTGCACGAGCAGCAGGCGCTGGGCCGGGATCGAACTCATGTGTGGAGCGTAATGACGCCACCACGCGGTGGGCTCAGAGGTCGGGCCGCTTGATGCGCTTGGGCGCCACCGGCAGCTCGAACGGCGCGGCCCGCGGTGGCGCGGGGGTCGGGTCCTCGGCGTCGTACCAGCCGTCGTGCTCGTCGACCAGCAGCTCGAGGACGACAGGCGGCGCGTCGGTGACGACGGCCCAGGGGTGGTCCTCGTCGTCGTCCTCGCCGGCGAGCTTCTCCCGGGTGACCTCGACCAGGAACCCCTCGGTGGTGAGCCGCGCGGCGACGGCCAGGGCGGCGTCCTCGTCGAAGAAGATCCCGCGTCCGTGGCGGTTCACGTCAGCATCCCCCTCAGGGCGGCCAGGAAGGGTCGGTCGGGCTCGAGCCAGTCGACGTCGTCGAGCTGCGCGGCGGACAGCCAGCGGAGCCGGTCGTGCTCGGTCGGGTACGGCGTCCACACGGCCACCGTGCAGGTGGCGACGCGCAGCTCGAGGCGCTCGCGGATCGGGGCGGCCCCGTCGAGCCAGCCGGTCACCTCGACGGCCACGCCGAGCTCTTCGGCGATCTCGCGGACCAGCGCCTGGTCGGGGCTCTCGCCGGGCTCGACCTTGCCGCCCGGCAGCTCCCAGCGGCCGGCGGCCTCGGCGGGCCAGGTCCGCCGGCAGGCGAGCAGCCGGCCCTCGCGCAGCACCGCCGCACCCACGACGAGCCCCCGGTCCATGTCGGCGAGACTAGTCCGGTGACCAGCGAGGGGACCGGGCTCCACCTGCAGCGCGTCGGTGACACGACCGACGCCGTCGAGGCGCTCGTCGCCCGCAGCGGCGGCCGGGTCGGCCTCGACGACCTGCTCGGCGACCTCCCCCGCCGGCTGCGGCGCTCGTGGGCGCCCGGTCGTGCGGTGCACGAGGCGTGGCGCCTCGACGGGCCCGACCAGCTCGACCTGCGGTGGTGGCCGCAGGGCGTGACCACGGCCGCCGACGCGGGTCTCGCCGACACCGGCGGCCGGCGGCTGGTGGTGACGTCGTCGTACGCGAAGAAGCTGCCGTGGGACGCCGTCAAGCACGGCTCCCGCATCACGGTCATGGACCTCGACGCGCTGCGCTACCGCCACGTCCTGCTCGTGCGAGCCCTGCCCGACGGCGGCCTCGAGCCGCTGCACGTGCACGCCGGCGGGATCGTGTGGCACGGCGAGCACCTGCACGTCGCGGCCACCGGCAAGGGCATGTTCACCTTCCGCACCGCCGACCTGCTGCGGGTGCGGACCCGCGACGCGGCGTACGGCTACCGCTACGTGCTGCCAGCACGCTGGCAGTACCGCGCCCACAAGGACGACACCGTCGACGGGCTCGAGGGCTTCCGCTACTCCTTCGCCTCCCTCGACCACAGCACCGACCCGCCCGCGCTGCTGGCCGGCGAGTACACCAACGACCCCACCCGCACCCGGCGGCTGGCGCGCTTCGCGATCGACGCCGGCACGGGGCTGCTCGAGACCGGGCCCGACGAGCGCTCGGTGCTGCAGCACCTCGGCGACGGCCCACTGCGCATGCAGGGCGTCGTCAACGCCGGCGGGCGGCTGCACGTGACGGTCTCGCAGGGCCGGCGCACGCGCGGCTCCGTCTACGCCGGCACACCCGAGGCCCTGGTCCACCACCCCCGCGCGACGCCGATGGGCAACGAGGACATCGCCTACTGGCCCGAGGAGGACCTCCTCTACTCCGTCTCCGAGCACCCCACCGCGCGGTGGCTGTTCACCATGCGCCGCTCCTGGTTCGACTAGGCCGTCGGGCCACCACACGTCGGTCGAGGAGGTCGCCCGCGACCGTCACGAGACCCCTCCACCGCAGGGTCCGTGGCCGACTCGACGCGCACCTGCGGCCGGGTGGTCTCGTGACGCTCGCCAACGCGAGCTCCTCGACCGACGTGGGAACCGGATGCGCTGTCCCTGCGGCCGGATGGTTCCGTGACGCTCGCCAGCGCGAGCTCCTCGACCGACGTGGGGAGGTCAGGCGGTCGGGCGCGGCATCCGCGCCAGCTGCCGGGACTGGGCGACGAGGCGGCCGGCGGAGTCCCAGACCTCGCAGTCCTCCTCGAACAACCCGCCGGCCATCGTCCGGCTGGCGTGGGTGACGCGCAGCCAGCCCGGGGCGGGCAGCGCCCGGACGTGGGCGGTCAGCTCGATGGTCGGGGCCCAGCCCATGGCCCCGAAGGTGAAGGTGACCGGCGGCAGCGCGTCGAGCACGAGCAGCAGCGAGAGCGGGTCGGGCGCGCGGTCGTCCTCGAGCCGGAACCACGCGCGCAGCAGGCCGCTGCGGTTGGGCGAGCCGACCGCCCAGCCGACGTCGTCAGGGTGGAAGCGCATCTCGAAGCGGTGCAGCAGCGAGGCCGCGGCGAGCCCGAGCGCATCGGAGACCACGCTCGGCACGCACTCCTCCTGCGGCGGCAGCTCGGGCGGCGTCGCCGAGCCGTGGAGGTCGTCGGCGCCGGACGCGAGTCGCGCCAGGTCGCCGTACGTCGCCAGCGCGCTGATCCGGGCGACGCCGTCCTGCACGAGGTCGGCGGCCGCCGTGGCGACCGTCCCGCCCTGGCGCAGCACCCGCACGTCGACCGTGGCCGGGCCGGGTCGCGAGGCGGACAGGTAGTGGGCGCTGATGGCCAGCGGGTCGGGTTTGCCCGGCAGCGCCTCGCGCACCGCACGGGCCACGGTGGCCAGCAGGTAGCCGCCGTTGAGTCCGCCGCCGATCAGCCAGCCGTCGGTGAGCTCGGCGTCCCACCGGCCGTGGTCGGTGCCGTCGGCGCGGGTGACAGCGGTGGCGGCGTCGAAGACAGAGGTCACCGCGTCACGCTAGTGGCCCCGCGTGGCCGTCCGCGAGGCACGTGTTGGCAACCCCCTGCGCGGGCGGGCGCGGGACCGCACACTGGCGAGCACCAGCCCCCACCCGACCGGGAGTCGTCGTGCCCGACGTCGTGCGCGTCCCCGCCCGCGAGCGCCTGCCCGGGCTCGCGTCGGTGCTGCGCTGGCCGCGGCTGATCGGGCTCGCGCTGGCGGTGACCACCGGGGTCGTCGTGCTGCTCTGGGACCAGCTCTACGACGTCGGCCTCGGCGGGCTCTACATCGTCGTGACGGTGGGCGCCGCGGTGCTCGCCACGGTCGGGGCCACCCGCCGCCAGGGCCGCGAACGGCTGGTCGCGTTCCTCGTGGCAGGCGGGCTGGTGCTCAACGCGCTGGGTGACGTCGTCTACGAGATCGACGCCTCGCAGCGCGCCGTGCCGACGGCCTCACCGGCCGACATCTGCTACCTCGCGTCGGTCGTCCTGCTGGGCGTCGCGCTGTTCGTCGCAGCGCTGGCGCGCGCCGACCGACGCATCGAGCTGGACGCGCTGGTCGACGCCCTCACCGTGGTCGTCGTGGGCGTCATGGTGCTCTGGGACCTGCAGCTGCGCTGGATCGGCGTCGCCGACGAGGGCGGGCTCGGAGCGCTGGTGGTGACCGCCTACCCCGTGCTCGACGCCGTGGCCCTGGGTCTGCTGCTGCGCCTGGCCGTCGCCGACGACCGCGCCCGGTCGGGCGGCGCCTGGCTGTTCTGGGGGCTCGGGGCCTGGCTGGTCACCGACCTCGCCTACCTGCTCGTCCCGTCCGCCGACGCCGAGGCCGCGATCTTCAACCTCGGCTGGATGCTCGGCGCGGTCGTCCTGGCCCAGGCCACCTGGCCGGCCGGTGGGGCCCGCAGCCTGGCCGCCGCCGACGGCGACCCGGTGCCGACGACCGTGGTCGACCACGCCGCCACCCGGGTCGTGGTCACCCGCGTGCTCGTCGCGATCCTGCCGCTGACCGTGCCGACCGCCCTGCTGCTCCTCGACCACCCGCAGACCGAGCAGGCGCGTCCGGTCGTCCTGGTGACGACCCTGGCCCTGGTCGCGCTCGCGGTGGTGCGCAGCGTCCGCCTCCTGCGCTCCGAGGCCCGGGCGCGCGAGACCGCCGAGGCCGCGTCGCAGGCCAAGTCCGACTTCCTTGCCACGATGAGCCACGAGATCCGGACGCCGATGAACGGCGTCCTCGGTCTCACCTCGCTGCTGCTCGCCAGCGACCTCGACGCCCGCCAGCGCAGCCACGCCGCGGGCGTCCTGAGCACCGGCCAGGCGCTGATGGCGATCATCGAGGACCTCCTCGACTTCGCCAAGATCGAGGCCGACCGGCTCGACGTCGTCCCGGTCGACGTCGACGTTCGGCGGCTGCTCGAGGAGGTCGCCACCCTCGTCGTCGACCACGGACGGCCCGAGGTGCGGGTTCGGGTCGTGTGCGAGGTCGCCCGCGTCGACACCGACATCGCCCACCTGCGCCGGGTCCTGCTCAACCTGGCCGGCAACGCGGTGAAGTTCACCGCCGACGGCGAGGTGCGGATCGCCGCTGTCGCGGACCCGGACGGGGTGCGCTTCGAGGTCGTCGACGACGGCATCGGCATCGCCCCCGAGCGGCTGCCCCGCGTGTTCGAGGCCTTCACCCAGGCCGACGCGTCGACCACCCGCCAGTTCGGCGGCACCGGCCTCGGCCTCTCGATCAGCCGCCGGCTCGTCGCGGCGCTCGGCGGCGACCTGCAGGCCGAGAGCGAGCCGGACCGTGGCAGCCGGTTCTGGTTCGCCCTGCCTGCCGTCGTCGTGCCGCTCGTCCGGGTCCTGGTCCTCGAGGACGGCGACGTCAACCAGCTCGTCGCCGAGGGCCTCGTGGGCCACCTGGGCCACCAGGTCGTCACCAGGCCCGACGAGCCCCACGACGTGGTGCTCGCCGACCACCGCCACCTCGCGTCGTACGTCGGGACGGCACCGGTCGTCGTGGCCGAGCGGCCGCTGGTCCCCGACGACCTGGGCACCGCCATCGCCGCTGCCCTGACCACCGCTCCACCGGTCCCGACCACGATCGCGCCCCGCACGGTCGAGCCCGCTCCACCCCAGGTGCCGGCCGCCAGGCCCTAGGTTGCGGGGATGGACAGCGCCCGGGAGATCGAGAACCTCCTCTACACCTACGCCGAGCGCATCGACGCCGGCGACTTCGACGGCGTCGCCGACCTCTTCGCCCACGGCCGCATCCACGGCCAGGACGACCCGCCGCCGGCCGCCGTGTTCGAGGGTCGTGACGCCGTGCGCCGCTTGTACGGCGCCAGCACCCGCCTCTACCCCGACACCGGCACGCCCCGCACCAAGCACCACAACACCAATGCCCGCATCGTCGTCGACGACGATGCGGGCACGGCGAGCGCGCGCAGCAACTTCCTGGTGACGCAGGCGACCGACGAGCTGTCCCTGCAGGTGGTGGTCACCGGCCACTACGACGACACGTTCCACCGCGTCGACGGCGCCTGGCGGTTCGACACCCGGACGATGCACGTCGACCAGGCCGGCGACCTCAGCCACCACCTGCTGTTCTAGCCGGCGGCGGCCGAGGGTCAGAGCGTGACCGTGGGCTTCTCGCTCTAGGTCTCGACCTCCGCGGCACCGGCCTCGGCGTCGCGGGCCTCCTGACGGCGTACGGCGACCAGGCTGGTGATCGTGGTGACCACGAGGACGCCGACCACGACGGTCAGAGAGGTCAGGTTGCCGATCTCGGGGACGCTCGTCCACTGCAGGTGGGCCCAGTGCAGGACCAGCTTGACGCCGATGAAGCCGAGGATGATCGACAGGCCGTAGGACAGGTGGACGAGCTTGGCGAGCAGGCCCTGGATGACGAAGTAGAGGGCGCGCAGGCCGAGCAGGGCGAAGGCGTTGGTGGCGAAGACCAGGTAGGGGTCGGAGGTGATGCCGTAGACGGCGGGCACCGAGTCGACCGCGAAGACGATGTCGGTCATGAAGACCGCGACGGTGACCAGCGCGAGCGGGGTGAGCGCACGCTTGCCGGCCTGGCGGACCGTCATCTTCGTGCCCTGGTAGTCGTCGGTGACGGGGTAGAAGCGGCGCAGGAGCTTCACGACCCGCATGTCGTTGGGGTCGGGCTCCTCCTCGGCCTCGCCGCTCATGGCGTCCTTGAGCAGCTTGGCGCCGGTGAGCAGCAGGATCGCGCCGAAGATGAGGAAGACGAAGTTGAACGCCGACAGGGCCGCAGCGCCGAGCGCGATGAAGATGCCGCGCAGCACGAGTGCGCCGATGATGCCGAACAGCAGGACCCGCTGCTGCAGGGCCTTCGGCACCGCGAACGCCGTCAGCAGCAGCATGAAGACGAAGAGGTTGTCGACGCTCAGGCTCGTCTCGACGATGTAGCCGGTGTAGTAGTTGACGCCGTTCTCGGTGCCGTGGGTGGTGAGCACGTAGACGCCGAACGCGAGCGGCAGCGCGATGTAGAAGACCGACCACAGGGTCGCTTCCTTCATCGAGACCTCGTGGGGCTTGCGGGTCGCGATGAAGTCGACGACCAGCAGCAGCAGGACACCGCCGATGGTGACGGCCCACAGGGTGGGGGTGCCGATCGTCTCGATGGCCATCGGGCTGACCGAGGGCAGGGACAGTGAAGACACGACGAACTCCTCAAGCTGGACGCTTGAGGTCTCCCTCACCGTCTGGAACGACGGCCCACGCCCGGGGAACCGATGACGGTTCCGTACTGACCGGGACGCAGCTTGCGAGGTACTCCCCTCGGAGATCACGCTACCCGGCCGCCCGGCGGAAATCACGCCGTCGGCCATGAGAATGCTCTTACACAACCGCGGCCGCCCCCGGTGCGTCCCACCGCCATGACCACCGCCCGCGCCACCGCGACGACCACCCTGCTCGCGCTGCTGCTGCTCGTCGGCTGCGGCACCTCATCCTCCGGCCCCGGCACCGGTGGCACCGCGACCCCTGCAGCCGCCGGGCCGGCCGCCGGTCCCCCGACGACCATCCCGGCCGGCGTACGGCTGCGGCACGAGGACACCTGGGCCGTCACCGGCCGCGACGGCCACGGCTCGCCGATGCCCTGGCTGTGCGTCGACCCGCCGCCGCGGCTGACCGACGCCCGGCCCACCGACGCCCGCGCCCGCTACGACGACCGGTCACCCGCACAGCCGAGCGAGGCCCTCGGTGTGTACGCCGGTCCCCCGGCGGCCGCCGAGGCCGTCGCCGACTGGCGCGAGGAGGTCGCGGTCTGCGGCGCGGCCGGGCCGCAGTCGCACAGCGGCGAGCCCGTCGAGTGGTTCGTGCGGGAGGCGCGGGTCGAGGGCGCCGACGAGGCCTGGCACGCCTACGAGCTCAGCACGGACGTGGCCGGGAGGGACCTGCTGGGCCACGACCCCTTCGTCACGGTGGCCCGGCTCGGCAACGCGGTCTACGTGGAGACGTTCCGGCACCCGGGGCACCTCGACGACGCCTCGATCGCCGAGGGTGCGGTGGCCGGCGCCGCGTCGGTGGGCGGCTACCTGCCTGCGCTGGCGGTCTTCTCGCCGGACGCCGGGCGCTAGCTGTACTGATCACGGACGTTAGGTACGGCGTGCGTGGTGCCGGGGGCGCCGAGGGCCGTGGCCAGGCGCATCGCCTCGCCGGCCGCGTCGGCGCGCGAGGTGCGCTCGAGCGTGCGGGCCAGCAGCAGGGCGGCGTAGGCGTCGGTCGGCGACTCCGAGAGCACTGCTCGCGCGGTCGCCTCGGCCCGCCCGAGCTGGGCGGAGTGGTAATAGGCGCGCGCCAGGAGCAGCCGCACGTGGGTCAGTCCGTGACCGGGCCCCTCGGTCTCGGCGGCGAGGTCCATCAGGAGCGCCTCGAGACCTCGCGCGGCGCCGAGGAAGTCACCGAGGTCGAACTGGCGGCTGGCCCCGTGGTAGCGCTCGTAGGTGTCCATGCCACCTCAACATCCGGGCGCCGTGGGCATTCCCCGCCTCAGCGGGCCTCGAGCACCCGGCGCAGGAACTGCTGCGTGCGCTCCTCGCGCGGGTCGGTCAGCACCTCGGCGCCACCGCGCTCGGCGACGACGCCGTCGTGCAGGAACAGCACCTGGTCGGCCACGTCGCGGGCGAAGCGGACCTCGTGGGTCACGATGACCATCGTCCAGCCCTGCTCGGACAGGTCGCGGATGACGGCGAGCACCTCCCCCACCAGCTCGGGGTCCAGCGCCGAGGTCGGCTCGTCGAGCAGCACCACGTCGGGCTCGAGCGCGAGTGCTCGCGCGATGCCCACCCGCTGCTGCTGGCCGCCCGACAGCTCCGAGGGGTACGCCGCCTCGCGGCCGCCCAGCCCGACCTGGTCGAGCAGGCGCCGGGCCTCCACCTCGGCCTCAGCCGGGGGCCGACCCTGCACCTGCACGGGCCCCTCGATGACGTTGCCGAGGACGGTCTTGTGCGGGAACAGGTGGTGGGACTGGAAGACCATGCCGCTGCGCGAGCGCAGGTCCGTGACGGCGCGGCGCCGTGCGCCCTTGTCGCGCGGGAGCTCGCCGAAGTCGACCGACGCGTCGCCGATGCGCACGAGGCCGGCGTCCGGGGTCTCCAGCACGTTGAGGGAGCGCAGCACCGTCGTCTTGCCCGAGCCCGACGGGCCCAGCAGCACGGTGCAGGTGCCGGGCGCGGCACTGAAGCCGACGTCCTTCAGCACCGGGGTGTCGCCGAACGACTTGCGGAGCCCGGACACCTCGATCAGGTCACGTGCGGCGCTCATGTGGCGTACCTTCCCAGCTTCTTCTCGAGCCTGCCCTGGGCGATCGACAGCAGGAAGCAGATGACCCAGAAGTACAGCGCCGCCAGGCAGTAGAGCGGCAGGAACTCCCCGGTCACCGAGGCCGCCTTGACGGCCTCGCGCAGCGGCTCGGTGACCAGGACGACCGAGGCGAGCGAGGTGTCCTTGATCAGCGACAGCAGGGTGTTGGACAGCGGCGGCACGGCGATCCGCGAGGCCTGCGGCAGCACGATGCGTCGCATGGTCTGGCGGTAGCCCATGCCGATGGTCGTGGCGGCCTCGAACTGCCCGCGCGGCACGGAGAGGATCGAGCTGCGGATGATCTCGGCGGCGTAGCCACCGACGTTGAGGCTCAGCGCGACGCAGGCGGCGGGGAAGCCGGGGAGCTTGATCCCCAGCTGGGGCAGGCCGTAGAAGATCACGAACAGCTGGACGAGCAGCGGGGTGCCGCGGATCAGCGAGATGTAGAACTTCGCCGGCAGCCGCAGCGCGGGCAGGGACGACATCCGGGCCAGGGCCACGACCAGGGCGATGGCGAGGCCCGCGACGAAGCTGACGATCGTCAGCGGGATGGTGCCCTTGACGACGCCCCACGCCATCGGGCCAGCGGTGTCCTGGACGACCTCCCAGGTCGTGCGGCCCCCGCTCGAGCCCTCGACCTCGACGTCGCCGCCGTCCTCGATCGACACGTCGGCGCCGAAGTAGTCGTCCGAGATCGCGGCCAGGGTGCCGTCGTCCTGCAGCCGCTGCAGCGCCTCGTCGGCGCGGTCGCGCAGCTCCTGGTCGTCCTGGCCGAAGACCAGCGCCTGGCGGCTGACCTCGCCGTCGACCTCGCCCTTGATCTCGACGTCGGTCGAGCCGGTCGAGGCGAGGTAGTCGAGGACGGCGATGCTGTCGTTGACGACGACGTCGACCCTGCCCTGCGTGAGCAGCGCCGCGGCCTGCGAGAACTGCTCGACCGCCTGCACCTCGGCGCCGGCGTCGCGGGCCACCTGGCTCCAGTTGCTCGTCTCCGACTGCGCCGCGACCTTGCCGCGGATGTCCTCGAGGGTGGCGATGTCGTCGTTGTCGGTCGCGGCGACGATGACGCCGCGCGAGTAGGTGTAGGGACGGGTGAACAGGTAGCGCGCCTCGCGCTCGGGGTTGATCGTCACCTGGTTGGCGATCACGTCGACGCGACCGGAGTCGAGCGAGGCGAAGAGCGCGTCGAACGGCGCCTCCACGAACTCGACCTCGAACCCGGCCTCCTCGGCCACGGCCCGCACCACCTCGATGTCGTAGCCCGTCAGCTCGCCGTCCCGCTCGAAGCTGAACGGCGGGTAGGTGCCCTCGGTGCCGACCCGGACGACGGGCCGGTCCTGCGTCTCGTCGGCAGCGGCCGGCGTACCGGCCACAGCCAGGGACAGGACCACCGCCAGCAGCACCGCGGCCAGGGCTGCGGCCCGTCCCAGCAGGGACCTCGCTCGTGCGTTCACTGTCTCGACCACCTCGTCAGCACCGGTACCCCGTTCCGCGCTCGGGGTCGGCCCGGCGGCTCCGTCAACCGCGGCCGTAGATCGGGACGAGCAGCGACCGGAGCGGCTCCCAGAGCGCCTCGGGCGCGGCCAGGACGTCACCGCTGGCCGGCCACCGGCCGTCGCTCGGTCCGTCGAGGTCGCCGACCACCCCGCCGGACTCGAGGACCAGGAGGATGCCCGCCGCCCCGTCCCAGGGCTGCAGCCCAGGGCTCCACACGGCGTCGGCGCGACCGTCGGCGGCGTGCGCCAGCGACGCCGCCGCGCTGCCACCGCGGCGCAGGTCGCGGACCTCACCGAGCAGGGCCCCCACCATCGCGCCGGCCCGGTGGTGCTGGGTCCGCCGGCCGAAGTTGATCTCCACCAGGGCCTGCCCCAGGTCGCTGACCGGGCTCGGGCTCACGGGCTGCTCGGCGCGCCGGGTCCCCCGGTGCCGGGCCGCGCTCGTCGTCCGACCCAGCACCGGCTCGACCACGGACGCGGCGATCACCCGGCCGTCCGGCCCGAGGGCCGCCACCGACACGGCCCAGTCGGAGCGCCCGTAGAGGTAGCTGGTGGTGCCGTCGATCGGGTCGACCAGCCAGCTGATGCCGCTGGTTCCCTCGACCACGCCGAGCTCCTCGCCGAGCAGGGTGTCGTCGGGACGGTGGCGGTGCAGCACGTCGCGCACGACCTGCTCGGTCTCGACGTCGGCCTGGCTCACCAGGTCCCAGGGACCGGCCTTCTCCTCCACCACCCGGCCGGCGTCCGGTCGCTGCCAGGCCAGCGCCCGCTCGGCGCCGGCCTCGGCGGCGAGCGTGGCGACGGCCGTCAGGTCGTCGACGTCCACGGGGGCCGTCACGGCGCACGGCGCCGGAGGAGCCGGCCCATCGAGGCGGCGTCCTGGCGCAGGTAGCAGGTCTGGGAGACGGCGACCACGACCCAGGCGGCCGACGCGCGCAGAGGCTCGTCGACGCCTGCGGCGAGCAGGGCGACTGCGACGGCCGTCGCACCGACGAGGACCGCGATCGGACGCCGCCCGCCCGCGGCCAGCACGAGCGCGGTGGCCGCCGCGCCGGC
>JAOPXU010000320.1 GCA_025964985.1 Nocardioides sp. | reverse complement strand
AGGTCGTCAACGACCTCGCGGTCTCGATCGGCGAGAAGATCGAGCTCGGTCGCGTCGCCTACTTCGAGGGCCCGACGGTCGTCTACATGCACAAGCGTGCCGCCGACCTGCCGCCCGCCGTGGGCGTCCTGGTCGAGTACGACGGCGACGCCGACGCCGCGCGTGCGGCTGCGATGCAGGCCGCGGCCATGCGTCCGCAGTACCTCACGCGTGACGAGGTGCCGGCCGACGTCGTCGCCAAGGAACGCGAGATCGCCGAGGCGACCTCGCGCGAGGAGGGCAAGCCCGAGCAGGCGATCGCCAAGATCACCGAGGGCCGGCTCAACGGCTTCTTCAAGGACGTCGTCCTGCTCGAGCAGGCGTCGGTGACGGAGAACAAGAAGTCCGTCCAGGCGGTCCTCGCCGAGTCCGGCACGACGCTCAAGCGCTTCGCCCGCTTCGAGGTCGGTGCCTGAGGCACCCCAGCACCATCCAGCAGCGCCGTCCTCCGGGGCGGCGCTGCTGCCATTTCGGCCCCGCCCGACCGCCGTACGCCGCCCCATCACCGACCGGCCAGCGCGCCGGGCGCGAGGGCCGGTAACCTCGCACCCGACCCCACCTCTCGGACGGAAGGACCCGATGACCGGCTACAAGCGAGTCCTGCTCAAGCTCTCGGGAGAGGCGTTCGGCGGCGGCCAGGTCGGCGTCGACCCCGACGTCGTGCAGACCATCGCCCGCGAGATCGCCGACGTCGTCGAGACCGGCGTCCAGGTCGCCATCGTCACCGGCGGCGGCAACTTCTTCCGCGGCGCCGAGCTGCAGCAGCGCGGCATGGACCGCGTCCGCGCGGACTACATGGGCATGCTCGGCATCGTCATGAACTGCCTGGCGCTGCAGGACTTCCTCGAGAAGCTCGGCATCGACACCCGCGTGCAGACGGCGATCACGATGGGCCAGGTCGCGGAGCCCTACATCCCGCGCCGCGCCATCCGCCACATGGAGAAGGGCCGCGTCGTCATCTTCGGCGCCGGCATGGGCATGCCCTTCTTCTCCACCGACACCGTCGCGGTGCAGCGTGCGCTCGAGAGCCGCTGCGACGTCGTCCTCTTCGACAAGAACGGCGTCGACGGCATCTACACCGCCGACCCGAAGAAGGACCCGACGGCCACCCGCATCGACCACATCACCTTTGACGAGGCCATCGAGCAGGAGCTGCGGGTCATCGACCAGACCGCGTTCACGCTGGCCCGCGAGAACAAGCTGTCGCTGATCGTCCTCGGCCTCGGCGAGCGGGGAAGCATCCTGCGCGCCGTGCAGGGTGAGAAGATCGGGACGCTGGTCACCCCGGCCTGAGCCGCGCCCACCAGGTCGACACCACCGCACGAGCCACCCACAGGAGACAGACCGTGATCAACGACATCCTCAACGAGGCCGACGGCAAGATGGCCAAGTCGGTCGAGGCGACCCGTGAGGAGTTCGCCGCGATCCGGGCCGGCCGGGCCACGCCGTCGATGTTCAACAAGATCCTCGTCGACTACTACGGCAGCCCCACCCCGCTGCAGCAGCTCGCGTCGTTCACCGCCCCCGAGGCGCGGATCATCATGATCCAGCCCTACGACATGGGTGCCATGAACGCCGTCGAGAAGGCCGTCCGCGACTCCGACCTCGGCGTCAACCCGTCCAACGACGGCAAGGTCCTGCGCTGCGTCTTCCCGGAGCTGACCGAGGACCGCCGCAAGGAGTACATCAAGCTGGCCCGGGCCAAGGCCGAGGACGGCCGCGTCGCGGTGCGCAACCTGCGTCGTACGGCGAAGCAGAACCTCGAGAAGCTCGAGAAGGACGGCGAGGTCGGCAAGGACGACGTCACCGGTGCTGAGAAGCGGCTCGACGGCGTGACCAAGAAGCACACCGACGCGATCGACGAGATGCTGAAGAACAAGGAGGCCGAGCTGCTCGAGGTCTGAGACCTCGACGGCCCGACACCCACCGGAGATGAGCTCCTCGTCCGGTCCCGCAGCACCGCCCCAGAAGGACCACGGGCGGGCCGGACGCGACCTCAAGGCCGCCGTCATCTCGGCGCTGGTCCTGCTCGGCGCCATCGCCGCGTCGCTGGCGGTGTGGAAGCCGGCGTTCATGCTCATCGTCGTCGCCGCGGTCGTGGTGGCGGTGTGGGAGCTGCGCCAGGGCATGCTCGCCCACGACATCGACCTGCCCGAGCAGCCGCTGATGCTGGGCGGCGCCGTGATGGTCGTCGTCGCCTACGTCTGGGGCACCGACGCCCTGGTCACCGCCACCGCGGTCACCGCGCTCGTCGTGATGCTGTGGCTGCTGCGCCGCGGCATCGACGGCTACGTCAAGACCGCCACCGCCTCGGTGTTCACGCTCGTCTACGTGCCGTTCCTCGGCTCGTTCGTCGCCCTGCTGCTGGCCGAGGGCGGCCGCGACGGCGGCGGGCTCGACAACGACGGCGTGCAGGGCATCCTCGTCTTCATCCTGGTGACGATCTCCTCCGACATCGGCGGCTACATCGCCGGCGTGCTGTTCGGCAAGCACCCGATGGCCCCGGTCATCTCGCCCAAGAAGTCGTGGGAGGGCTTCGTCGGCTCGCTGCTGGCCTGCCTCGGCGCCGGCTGGCTCCTCGTCACCCAGCTCCTCGAGGGCGACTGGTGGGTCGGGCTCGTCCTGGGCCTGATCACGGTCGTCATGGCGACCCTGGGCGACCTGTGCGAGTCGGTCATCAAGCGCGACCTCGGCATCAAGGACATGAGCCAGGTCATCCCCGGCCACGGCGGCCTGATGGACCGGCTCGACTCCCTGCTGGCGACCATCGCCCCGATCTGGCTGCTGCTCCACTACCTGGTCTTCGCGTGACCCTGCACCTGGTCCGCCACGGTCGCCCGCGGGCGGACTGGTCGCGACCGGCGCACGAGTGGCCGCTCGACCCCGCGTCGTACGACGACGTGTGGGCCCTGCGCCAACGGCTGCCGTCCACGTCGGCCTGGTACTCCTCGCCCGAGCCCAAGGCCGTCGAGACCACCCAGCTGCTCACCGACGCTGCCGTCGGCATCGTCGACGGCCTGCGCGAGCACGTGCGCGACGCCACCGGCCACCTCGACGACTTCACCGACGTCGTACGTCGTGCCTTCGACCAGCCCGACCGCGCGGCCCACCCCGGCTGGGAGCCGCTCGCCGCCTGCCGCGAGCGGGTCGTGCGCGCGGTGGAGCCGCTGCTCGCGGCGCACGCGGGGGAGGACGTCGTGCTGGTCGGTCACGGCACCGCCTGGACGCTGCTCGCAGCGGCCCTGCGTGACGAGGAGCCCGACCTCGACCGGTGGGCCGCGCTGCAGATGCCCGACGTCATCTGCGTCGAACCCCGGTGAGGGTGTGGACCGCGGTCCTACGATCAGCGTGATGAGCACCGACGAGAGCGTCCTCGCCGACGGGGACGGCACGCCGCCCGCACCGCGGCGCGGTGGCGCCCGGCGCAAGACCCCGGAGCCCCGGGCGAGCACCACCGACGGCACCCGCTCGTGGCGCCGCGACCACCCGGTGTCCACCCCGCTCGCCGGCTTCTTCACCGGCACGGTCCTGGTGATCGTCGTGCTCCTGCTCCTCGGCGCCATTCTCGACCTCGTCGTCGGCTACGACGTCAGCCAGCACCCGTGGGTGTTCCTGGTCGCCCTCGGCGTCCTCCTGCTGGCCAACTTGCTGCTGGTCTTCGTCGGCGGCACCCGCCGGTTCGCGCGCTACATGCTGTTCGGCATCCTGACGACCCCGGCCGTCATCGCCCTCACCGGCGCGCTCACCTCCTGGCTGCTGATCAAGACCGACGGCTGACCCCCGGCGGCTGGCCCAGGTGGGTCCCGCCACGAGACAAGCGAGAGCGAGCCACCGATGGCGGACCACGTCGCAGCGGTCGACCAGGGCACCACCAGCACCCGCTTCATGGTCTTCGACCACAGCGGCAAGGAGGTCGCCCGCCACCAGCTCGAGCACGAGCAGGTGCTGCCGCGGGCCGGGTGGGTCGAGCACGACCCGGTCGAGATCTGGGAGCGCACCAGCTCGGTGATCCAGGTCGGGCTGCGCAGGGCCGGCCTGCTGGCCGACGACCTCGTCGCGCTCGGCATCACCAACCAGCGCGAGACCACGGTGGTGTGGGACAAGAACACGGGCCGCCCCTACTACAACGCCATCGTGTGGCAGGACACCCGCACCGACCGGATCGCCAGCCGGCTCGAGCGCGAGGGCCACGGTGAGCTGATCCGCCGCAAGGCCGGCCTGCCGCCGGCGACGTACTTCTCCGGCGGCAAGATCCAGTGGATCCTCGAGAACGTCGACGGCGTGCGCGAGGCGGCCGAGGCCGGTGACGCGCTGTTCGGCAACACCGACTCCTGGCTCGTGTGGAACCTGACCGGCGGCACCGACGGCGGCGTCCACGTCACCGAGCCGACCAACGCCAGCCGCACGATGCTGATGGACCTCGAGACCCTGCAGTGGGACGACGAACTGCTCGCGCTGTTCGACATCCCGCGGGCGATGCTGCCCACGATCTGCTCCTCGAGCGAGACCGGCGGCTACGGCACCACCCGCCGCGACGGCCCGCTGCGCGGCGAGGTGCTGATCACCGGGATCCTCGGCGACCAGCAGGCCGCGACCGTCGGCCAGGTCTGCTTCGAGCCCGGCGAGGCCAAGAACACCTACGGCACCGGCAACTTCATGCTCCTCAACACCGGCACCGAGCTCGTGCGCTCGGAGTCGGGCCTGCTCACCACGGTCTGCTACCGCTTCGGTGAGGACCCGCCGGTCTACGCCCTCGAGGGCTCGATCGCGGTGACCGGGTCGGCGATCCAGTGGCTGCGCGACCAGCTCGGCATCATCAGCGGCGCCGCGCAGAGCGAGTCGCTGGCGCGCCAGGTCGAGGACAACGGCGGCGTCTACTTCGTGCCGGCGTTCTCGGGGCTGTTCGCGCCCTACTGGCGCTCCGACGCCCGCGGCGCGATCGTCGGGCTCAGCCGCTTCAACACCAACGCCCACCTGGCCCGCGCCACCCTCGAGGCGATCTGCTACCAGAGCCGCGACGTCGCCGAGGCGATGGCCAAGGACTCCGGCGTCACCCTCGAGGTGCTCAAGGTCGACGGCGGCGTGACCGCCAACGAGCTGTGCATGCAGATCCAGGCCGACGTGCTCGGCGTCGAGGTCAGTCGACCGGTCGTCGCCGAGACGACCGCGCTCGGAGCGGCGTACGCCGCCGGGCTCGCCGTCGGCTTCTGGAAGGGCACCGACGAGCTGCGCGAGAACTGGCACGAGGCGAGGAGATGGTCGCCACAGTGGGACGAGAAGCAGCGCGAGACCGGTTACACCCAGTGGAAGAAGGCGGTGACCCGGACGCTGGACTGGGTCGACGTCGACTGAGCCCCTGAGTCACCCGCCCGCCCCACCAGGAAGGCCATCCATGAGGTCCGTCGCACTGTCCCCCGAGTTCCGTCAGCAGTCCCTGCAGGCGATGGCCGCCGAGGAGCTCGACATCCTGGTCATCGGCGGCGGGGTCGTCGGGGCCGGCAGCGCCCTCGACGCCGCCACCCGCGGCCTGCGCGTCGGGCTCGTCGAGGCCCGCGACTTCGCCTCCGGCACCTCGAGCCGCTCCAGCAAGCTCGTCCACGGCGGCCTGCGCTACCTCGAGATGCTCGACTTCCGCCTGGTCGCCGAGGCGCTGAAGGAGCGCGGCCTGCTGCTGCAGGAGCTCGCCCCGCACCTCGTGCACCCGGTCGCATTCCTCTACCCGCTGCAGCACCGCGGCTGGGAGCGCTTCTACGCCGGCTCCGGCGTCGCGCTCTACGACGCCATGTCGCGCGTCTCGGGCCGCGCCGGCGTACCGCTCCACCAGCACCTCACCCGCCGCGGCGCGCGCAAACTCGTGCCGTCGCTGCGCAAGGACGCGCTCGTCGGGGCGCTGAAGTACTACGACGCCCAGGTCGACGATGCCCGCCACACCATGTTCCTGTCCCGCACGGCGGCGGCGTACGGCGCCCACGTGGCCAGCCGCGCCCGCGTGGTCGAGCTGCTCCGCGAGGGCGAGCGCGTGACCGGTGCGGTCGTGCGCGACCTCGAGAACGACACCACGGTGACGATCCGCGCCCGCCAGGTCATCAACGCCACCGGCGTGTGGACCGACGAGACCCAGGACCTCGGCGGCCAGCGCGGCGTCTTCCACGTGCGCGCGAGCAAGGGCGTGCACCTGGTCGTGCCCAAGGACCGGATCCGCTCGGAGGTCGGGTTGATCCTGCGCACCGAGAAGTCGGTGCTCTTCGTCATCCCGTGGCGCCAGCACTGGATCATCGGCACCACCGACAGCGACTGGAGCCTCGACAAGGCCCACCCCGCCGCCAGCCAGGCCGACATCGACTACATCCTCGAGCACGTCAACACGGTGCTCGAGACGCCGCTGACCCGCGCCGACGTCCAGGGCGTCTACGCCGGGCTGCGGCCGCTGCTCGAGGGCGAGTCGGAAGCGACCGCCAAGCTCTCGCGCGAGCACGCGGTGGGCCACCCCGCGCCCGGCCTGGTCGTGGTCGCGGGCGGCAAGTACACGACGTACCGGGTGATGGCCGAGGACGCCGTCGACGAGGCGGTCTTCGGGCTGTCGTCGTTCTTCGACCGCCGGGTCGGCCCGTCGGTGACCGACAAGGTGCCGCTGCTGGGCGCCGAGGGCTACCAGGCGCTGGTCAACTCCCGCCACGTGCTGGCCGAGTCGTCGGGCCTGCACGAGGTGTGGATCGAGCACCTGCTCGGCCGCTACGGCTCCTTGGTCCACGAGCTGCTCGACCTGGTCGCCGCCGACCCGACGCTGGGCGAGCCGCTGGCCAGCGCGCCGGACTACCTGCGGGTCGAGGCGGTGTATGCCGCCAGCCACGAGGGGGCGCGCCACCTCGACGACGTGCTCGCGCGGCGTACGCACGTGTCGATCGAGACCTTTGACCGCGGCGTCCGCGCGGCCGAGGAGGTCGCCGCGCTGGTCGGCCCGGTGCTGGGTTGGAGCGAGGAGCAGACCGCGCTCGAGATCGACCACTACCGCAAGCGCGTCGAGGCCGAGCTCGAGAGCCAGCAGATGCCCGACGACGCCACCGCCGACGCTGCTCGGCTGGGTGCCGCGGACGTCGTCCCGCTCAGTTAGGACCGGTTGGCGGGCGGTGGGAGAATCGACGGGTCATGTCCGAGACCCCCACGCCGCCCGCCGGCGCCACCACGCTGTCCCTCGTCTTCGACGAGCCGCGCGGCCGCAAGAAGCCGCCGCGCCACCTCGCCGACCTCGACCCCGCCGGTCGCAAGGCCCTGCTCGAGGAGAACGGGCTGCCCGGCTTCCGCGCCAAGCAGCTGTCGACCCACTACTTCGGCCGCCTCGTCGACGACCCCGCCGAGATGACCGACCTCCCGGCCGGGCAGCGTGACGAGCTCGTCGCCACGCTGCTGCCCGACCTGATGACGCCGCTGCGCACGATGGAGGCCGACAAGGGCACCACGCGCAAGACGCTGTGGAAGCTCTTCGACGGCGCCCTCGTCGAGTCGGTGCTGATGCGCTACCCCGACCGCGCCACGATCTGCGTCTCGAGCCAGGCCGGCTGCGGCATGGCCTGCCCGTTCTGCGCGACCGGCCAGGGCGGCCTGCAGCGCAACATGTCGACCGCCGAGATCGTCGAGCAGGTGGTCGCCGGCGCCCGCTCGATGGCGCGCGGCGAGGTGCCCGGCGGTCCGGGCCGGGTGTCCAACGTCGTGTTCATGGGCATGGGCGAGCCGCTCGCCAACTACAAGGCCGTCATCGGCGCCGTGCGCCGGATGGTCGACCCGAGCCCCGACGGGCTCGGCATGAGCGCGCGCGGCGTGACGGTCTCGACCGTCGGCCTCGTGCCGCGCATCCTCCAGCTCGCCGACGAGGGCATCCCGGTCACGCTCGCGCTGAGCCTGCACGCCCCCGACGACGAGCTGCGCAACGAGCTGGTCCCGATCAACACCCGCTACTCGGTCGCCGAGACCGTCGACGCGGCGTTCCACTACGCCGAGACGACCAAGCGCCGCGTCTCCATCGAGTACGCCATGATGCGCGGCATCAACGACCAGGCCTGGCGTGCCGACCTGCTGGCCGACGTGCTGATGCGCGGTGACTGGGGCTGGGTCCACGTCAACCTGATCCCGCTCAACCCGACGCCGGGCAGCAAGTGGACGGCGTCCGACCCGGCCGACGAGCGCGAGTTCGTGCGCCGGCTCGAGGCCAAGGGAATCCCGACCACCGTCCGCGACACCCGCGGCCGCGAGATCGACGGGGCCTGCGGGCAGCTGGCCGCCACCGAAGCATGAGGGGGGCGTGAGCCCCGACCAGGTCGCCGCGGCGAGCGGCGCCTGGAACTGGTACCCGACCGACGCCACCACCGTCGAGACGGACGAGTTCCTGCTCGTGCGCTGGCCCGACTGGTTCCAGGCGCCGCCCACGGCGGTCCGGGTGGCCTCCGGCGCGCCCGTCGACGAGACGCTCGACGTGGTCACCGACCAGGTCCGGGCCTGGGGTGCGGACCGCGTGCTCGTGTGGGTCAAGCTCGACGCACCTGCCGGGCTGGAGGACGCGCTGCGCGCGCGGGGCGGCGTCCTCGACGAGACGGTCGACGTCTTCGCGCTCGACCTCGCCCAGCGCCCCGACCTCGCGGTGCCAGGCGACCTCGAGGTCCGCTGGCAGGTCGACGAGGCCACGACCCGCGACGCGCTGCAGGTCGGCATCGAGGCGTTCGAGGAGGGCTCGCTGCCACCGCCGGAGCGGCTGCGCGAGCTCGCGGCCGAGGCGGCCGCCGACCACCTGGCCGGCCGGGGCGCCACTGCGATCGCCTACGACGGCGCCCGGCCGCTCGCCACCGGCGGGCTCACCCTGGTCGACGGCGTGGCCCGGCTGTGGGGCGGCGGGGTCGTGCCCGACGCCCGGGGCCGCGGCGCCTACCGCGCGGTGCTCGACGCCCGCCTCGAGCACGCCGTGGCGCACGGCGCCACCACGGCCCTGGTCAAGGGACGCGTGGAGACGTCGGGGCCGATCCTGCGCCGCGCCGGCTTCGACGTCTTCGGCCAGGAGCGGTCCTGGGTGGTGCGGCTCAGCCCCTCCCGCGACGCGCGCGCCGGGGCTTCCTGACCAGCAGCTCGACGTTGCGGTCGCGGCGCTCGCCCAGACCGGTGTCGGTGCGGTCCTGCCAGTCGTTGGCGGCCAGCTCGCGCGACAGGCCGGCCAGGCCCTGCGGCGTACGCAGGTCGTGGTCGGCGGCCACCGGTCCGGCGTGGTCGACCATCGTCGTGAAGAGCGAGAGCGTGCCGTCGAGGTTGTCGGCGATCTCGATGATCCGCGACTGCTGCGGCCAGTCGATGTGGGACGCGGTGTTGACCTCCCACAGCCCGCCGCCCCGGGGACGCCGGTGCGCGGTGACCCGGTTGCGGTGCGAGTGGCCGTTGACCCACGCCACGACCTCCCAGTGCGCGAGCAGCAGCGCGAGCACGGCGTCGCCGGTGACCCGGGGCTGGGTGTCGCCGCCGGTGCCGACCAGCGGGTTGTTCATCGTCGTGGAGGTGTGGTGGCTGAAGACCATCGCGATGCCGCCCTCCATCGCGCGCAGCACGCGGCGCAGCCACTCGAACTGGCCCTGGTCGATCGAGCCGTCGGCGTAGCCGTTGGGGTTGACGGTGTCGAGCACGATGAAGCGGCAGCCCTGCTCGACGAACGTGTAGTACGCCGTCCCGTCGCGTCGGTTGGTGGCCGTGAACCCGTGGCCGCGCGGCAGCCCCGTGGTCGTGAAGTGCTCCTCGACGATGTCGGCGCGGTCGACCAGGCGCCGCTGCGGGTCGGGGGTGACCGCGCGGACGCCGGGGGACAGCAGCAGCGTCGACAGCAGCTCGCCGACGTCGCCGCCGACCAGGGCCGCGCCGATCGTCGCCGGGTTGGCGCCCGCCGGCGGCGAGATGATCTTGAGCCCGCCGGTGGCGATGGCGTCGAGCTGCAGCGTGGTGGGGAAGTTGCCCTGCACGAGGCCGTCGTGGTTGCCGAAGCAGGTGTACCAGGGCATCGCGAGCCCCGCCGCGCGGAACGGGCGCCGGGCCGCGTCGAGCAGGCCCGGGACCGTCGGGAACCCGTAGCGGGACTTGGCGGCGTCGTCGGCCTGGCCGGCCGGCGGGCGGCCCGGGTGCCAGTAGGCCCGGTCGTACGTCGCTGCGTCGTCGTCGCAGACGCCCTCGTAGCGGGTCAGGTCGCCGGAGTCGGGACGCACCCGGGCGCCGTCGAGGACGTCGATGTTCCAGCGGACCTCGTTGAGCTGGGAGTTGTCGGAGTTGTCGCCGGTCTGCACGGCCAGCGCCAGCGGCCGCCCGGTGACCGGACCGCGGCCGATCGCGTTGATCTCGCGCACCATCGCGTCGGCGACCTGGGCGCTGAGCATCTCCTGCGGGCGGTACGCCGAGGCGAAGATCCCGGTCGCGGTCGGCAGCGGCGACGGCTCGTCGAAGCGGTCGGTCCACTCCACGCGCAGCGGCGACTGGGCGTCGATGACGTGGACGTCGCTGATCTGGGCGAACGCGATCACCCCGCGGCGTCGGCGGGCCCGCCCGGGCTGGGCCTTGACCCCGAGGTCGGTGCGGACGACGTGGGCCTCACCGGGGCGGCGGACGAGACGGGTGTAGCCGCCGGCACCCACCCGACCCCGCCGTACGACGTGCGCGAGGGTCGCGACCCGCGCCGGCGCGGCCTGCGCGGAGGTGCGGGCGGCGGCGAGCGCCACCGCGGCGAGCGCGGCGGCACGGCCGAAGGCGCGACGGTGGAGGGGCATCCGCCGATGCTAGGTGCCGGTGACGGTCGTCACCGGCGAAAGGGGACAACCGCTGTTCACGTCGGGTCCACGCGAGGACCGCCGGTCGTTGCCGGGGCGTCCCTAGCGTCCTTGCCATGGCCGACGTGCTCCCGCTCGCCCGTCCTCTCCCTCCCTCCTCCGGTCGCTCCTCGGACCGGTCCCCACGGCTCCGCGTCCTGGTGGTCGCCGAGTCCTTCCTCCCGCAGGTCAACGGGGTCACCGGTTCGGTGCGCCGGGTGCTCGACCACCTCGCGGCCGAGGGCCACGACGCCGAGGTCGTCGCGCCGACCGGGCCCGATGTCTACGCCGGCTTCCGCGTGCACCACGCCCGCGGCGCCACGCTGCCGTTCTACCGCGACTTCAAGATCGGGCTCGAGACCCGTCGGCGCCTGCGCCGCACGATGCTCCGGTTCGCGCCCGACGTCGTCCACGTCGCCTCGCCGGCGACCCTGGGCTACCAGGCCGCCAAGGTGGCGGCCGAGCTCGGCGTCCCGACGGTGGCGATCTACCAGACCGACCTGGTCGGTTTCGCCGAGCGCTACGACGTGCCCGGCGGTGCCGCCGCCGCGGCCGCCCTGACCCGACGCATCCACACCCGGGTCGACCGCACGCTCGCCCCGTCCGCGGCGAGCATGCGTCAGCTCGCCGACCTCGACGTCCCCGGCACCGCCTTGTGGCCGCGGGGCGTCGACCTGCAGCAGTTCCACCCCGACCGGCGCGACGACGCGCTGCGCTCCCGGCTGCTCGGACCCGGTCCTGACGACCGGGTCCTGGTCGGGTACGTCGGGCGCCTGGCTCCCGAGAAGGAGCTGGACCTGCTCACCGTCCTGGCCGCCGACCCCCGTCACGCACTGGTCGTCGTCGGCGGGGGTCCCGAGGAGCAGCGCCTGCGCACGCTGCTCCCCGGGGCGCACTTCCTCGGCGTCCTGCACGGCGACGACCTCGGCGCGGCGTACGCCTCGCTCGACGTCTTCGTCCACACCGGACGGCACGAGACCTACTGCCAGTCGGCCCAGGAGGCCCTCGCGTCCGGCGTCCCGGTGGTCGCCCCGCGCCAGGGCGGACCGGTCGACGTGGTGGACGACGGCGTCGCCGGGTTCCTCTACCGCCCCGGCGACCGCACCGACCTCGCGACGTACGTCGACCTGCTGACCTCCCAGCCCGTCCTGCGCCGCCGGATGGGCCTCGCCGCTCGCCGCTCGGTCGCCGGCCGGTCCTGGCGCTCGGTCAACGAGCGGCTCGTCGACCACTACCGCGAGGTCATCGTCGACCGCGCCGCGTGGGACGCGCTCTCGGGCTGAGGCCACTGCTCGCCCTGCTGGGCCGATGAAGCCCGTGCTTGGCCGACGGAGTTCCGTCGGCCCAGTGAGGGATTCACCGGCCGGCCGGTGAATCCCGAGGCGGGAGTGACGACCTAGCCGGCCACCACGGCTGCCGCCTCGTCGACGGTGTCGACGAGGTGCACGTGCGCCTCCATCGCCCGACCCCGGGCCAGCGACAGCAGCAGCGGCCAGGCAGGGAGCGTCTCGGTCCAGTACTCGCGACCGACCAGCACCATCGGGGCGACCGAGTGCTCCTCGGCGTAGTAGTTCTCGCAGGCGTCCTGGAAGACCTCCTGCACGGTGCCGGCGGCGCCGGTGAGGAAGACGATGCCGGCGTCGCACACCTCGAGCAGGACGGCCTCGCGCTGGGCGTTGCGGACGTACTTGGCGATGTCGGTGGCGAACAGGTTGGGCGGCTCGTGGCCGTAGTGCCACGTCGGGACGCCGAGGGTCGTGCGCGGCGCGGTCAGCCCAGCGACGGCGGCGCGGGCGCTGTCGGCCCACGCGTCGATCGACGGCCGGAACGACGGCACCTCGGCCAGGACCGCCAGCGCGGTCTCGAGCGCGGCGACGTCGTCCCCGGCGAGCCGGGCGCCGAGGTTGGCGGCCTCCATGGCGCCGGGCCCGCCGCCGGTGGCGACGACCAGGGTCTGCCCGAGTGCGCGGCCGAGCCGGGCGGCGTCGGCGTAGGCGGGGGAGTCGCGGGCGACGGCGTG
>JAOPXU010000317.1 GCA_025964985.1 Nocardioides sp. | reverse complement strand
CGGCCCAGGGTCTTGACGACCATGGCGCCGTCAAAGGACTCGTGGGCGATCTCGCTGACCTCGGCCCGCAGCTGCTGGGCGCGGGTGACCCAGCCCTGGGAGTAGTGCTGGTAGACGACGTTGGTCGCCACGACGGCCGGGAAGACCGCCAGGCCCACCAGCGCCATCATGACGTCGGCCAGGAACATCTGGACGACGGCGATGACGAGCATCGCGATCGTGCCGACGGCCATCGGCAGCGGCATGATCGGCGACCACGCCGCCTCGACGTCGGCGTTGGCGTTGGACAGCAGCTGGCCGGTCGGGTGGCGCTGGTGCCACTCGAGCGGCAGCTCGAGGTAGCGCCGGGTCACGGCACGGCGGTAGTGGGCCTGCATCCGGTAGTACATGACGCCGCCGCCGACGCGGCGCGCGACGATCCCGACGGCGCGCAGGATGGCCACCCCGACGAACAGGGCGAGCACGGCCAGCAGCATGTCGGCGCCGACCTCACCGGTCTCGAACGCCGGCAGCACGACGTTGTCGGTCGCCCAGCCGAGCACCCAGGCGTCGGCGACGGTGAGCGCTCCGAACAGCAGGCTGCCGAGGGTGGCGATCGTGAAGATCCGCGGCTCGCGCTTGATGCCGACCCACAGCACCTTGAACCCGGCGCTGGTCGACCCCCGGCCGAGCTGCTCGACCCCGGTCTCCTGGTCGACCTCGGTGGTCTCGCTCACGACTCTCCTGACTGGGTGCTCCCGACGACGGTGACGGGCCCGCAGGGCAACCCGCCGTCCCCGGCAGGCTATTCCCCGGCACCGACGACCTGCTCATCCGTGAGGCGGACGCCGCAGGCCCACACGCGTGCCAGTCAACGACCTCAAGTGTGGTCGAGGTCAAGGGACGTCGCGTGTCAGCGCACGGGGTGCCCGGCGGACGCCAGGGCGCCCTTGACCTCGCCGACGCGCAGGGTGCCGAAGTGGAAGACGGTCGCGGCGAGCACCGCGTCGGCGCCGGCGTCGACGGCGGGCGCGAAGTGCTCGAGGCGCCCGGCCCCGCCGGAGGCGATCACCGGGATCGACACCTCGGCGCGGACCCGGGCGATCAGGTCGAGGTCGAAGCCGTCCTGGGTGCCGTCGGAGTCCATGGCGTTGAGCAGGATCTCGCCCGCGCCGAGCTCGGCGGCGCGCACGGCCCACCCGACGGCGTCGAGCCCCGCGGACTTGCGGCCGCCGTGGGTGGTGACCTCGAAGCCGGAGTCGGTGCCCTGTCCAGCCGCGACCCGGCGGGCGTCGACGGAGAGCACGAGGACCTGGTTGCCGAAGCGGTCGGCGATCTCGGCCACGAGGTCGGGGCGGTGGATGGCGGCGGTGTTGACCGCGACCTTGTCGGCGCCGGCGCGCAGCAGCCGGTCGACGTCGTCGACGCTGCTGACCCCGCCCCCGACGGTCAGCGGGATGAACACCTCCTCGGCGCAGCGCGAGACGATCTCCATCGTCGTCGCGCGGCCCTCGTGGGAGGCCGAGATGTCGAGGAAGGTCAGCTCGTCGGCGCCCTCGGCGTCGTAGGTGCGGGCCAGCTCGACCGGGTCGCCGGCGTCGCGCAGGTCGAGGAAGTTGATGCCCTTGACCACGCGCCCGGCGTCGACGTCGAGGCACGGGATGACGCGCACGGCGAGGCTCACGACGTCTCGCCCCGGGTCAGCGCGAGCGCGTCCTCGAGCGTGAAGCGCCCCTCGTAGAGGGCGGTGCCGGCGATGGCGCCCTCGACGCCGTCGTCGACCAGGCCCATGAGCGCGGCGATGTCGTCGAGGGTGGTGACGCCGCCGGAGGCGATGACGGGGCGGTCGGTGGCGGCGCAGACGTCGCGCAGCAGGTCGAGGTTGGGGCCCTGCAGCATGCCGTCCTTGGTGACGTCGGTGACGACGTAGCGCGCGCAGCCCTCGGCGTCGAGGCGGGCCAGCGTCTCCCACAGGTCGCCGCCCTCCTGGGTCCAGCCGCGCGCGGCCAGCGTGCGGCCGCGCACGTCGAGGCCGATCGCGATCCGGTCGCCGTGCTCGGCGATGACCCGGGCGCACCACTCGGGGTCCTCGATGGCGGCGGTGCCGATGTTGACCCGGCGACAGCCGGTGGCCAGCGCGGAGGCCAGCGACTCGTCGTCGCGGATGCCGCCGCTCATCTCGACGTCGATGTCGAGGGCGCCGACGATCTCGGCCTGCAGCTCGCGGTTGGACCCGCGGCCGAAGGCGGCGTCGAGGTCGACCAGGTGCAGCCACTCGGCGCCGGCGTCCTGCCAGCGGCGGGCGGCGGCGACCGGGTCGCCGTAGACGCGCTCGGAGCCGGCGACGCCCTGGGCGAGCTGGACGGCCCGACCCTCGGTGATGTCGACGGCGGGCAGCAGCTGGAGACGGGTCACGGGAGTCACTTCCGGTTGAGGAGGTTCACGACGATGGGGGCCACGAGCAGGCTCAGCAGCAGGAACAGGACGCGGGCGGCCCACTCGTCGGTACCGAGCCACACGAGCACGTTGACGGCCAGGACGAACGCCAGGACGAGGCCGACGCGCTGGCGCCGGCGGGCGGCCAGGACGCCGCTCTCGCCCGGGCGCGGTTGGGGCACCCAGCCGGTCAGGCGGGCCCGCCGGGCGTCGCTGCGGGCCCGCTTGGCGGCCTCGGCCTCGCGGACCGCAGCGGCCTCGGCGACCTGGCGGTCGCGCTCCTCCCGACGCCGGGCGCGCTCGCCGGCGGCCATCAGCGCGCCATCAGAGGGACTCGACCCAGTTGCGCAGCAGCGCGGCGCCGGCGTCTCCGGACTTCTCGGGGTGGAACTGGGTCGCGCACAGCGGGCCGTTCTCGACGGCGGCCACGAAGCGGTCGCCACCGTGCTCGGCCCACGTCACCAGCGGCTCGCGCGTGTGACCGGTGGTGACGAGGTCCCAGGAGCGGGCGGCGTAGGAGTGGACGAAGTAGAAGCGCTCGTCCTCGAGGCCGTCGAACAGCCGGGTGCCCTGGGGCGCCTCGACGGTGTTCCAGCCCATGTGGGGCACGACGTCGGCCTCGAGGCGCGAGACGGTGCCGGGCCACTCGTCGCATCCGTCGGTCTCGACGCCGTGCTCGACCCCGCGCTCGAAGAGCACCTGCATCCCGACGCAGATGCCGAGGACCGGCCGGCCGCCGGCGAGGCGTCGTCCGATCAGCCGGTCGCCCTTGATCGCGCGCAGGCCCTCCATGCAGGCGGCGTAGGCGCCGACCCCGGGTACGACGAGCCCGTCGGCCTGCAGGCCCGCCTGGAAGTCGTCGGTCAGCGTGACGTCGGCGCCCGCGCGCTCGACGGCGCGCACGACCGAGCGGAGGTTGCCCGAGCCGTAGTCGAGGACGACGACGGAAGGTGCGGTCACAGAGCGCCCTTGGTCGAGGGGATGCCCGTCTCGCGGGGATCGATCGCCACGGCGTCGCGGAACGCCCGGGCGAACGCCTTGAACTGCGTCTCGACCAGGTGGTGCGGCTCGCGGCCGGCCAGCACGCGCACGTGCAGGGCGAGGTGGCCGTGGAAGGCGAGGGTCTCGAAGACGTGCTGGGTCAGCGAGCCGAGGTAGGAGACCCCGGAACCACCGAGCTGGACGTACTGCTGGCCCTCGGGCTCGCCGGAGTGCACGCAGTAGGGGCGCCCGGAGACGTCGACGACGGCCTGGACGAGCGCCTCGTCGAGCGGCACGGTGGCGTCGCCGAAGCGGCGGATCCCGCGCTTGTCGCCGAGCGCCTGGCGGATGGCCTGGCCCAGCGCGATGGCGGTGTCCTCGACGGTGTGGTGGGCGTCGATGTGGACGTCGCCCTCGGACTGCACGGTGAGGTCGACCAGCGCGTGGCGGGCGAAGGCGGTGAGCATGTGGTCGTAGAAGCCCACGCCGGTGGAGATGTCGTGGCGCCCCGAGCCGTCGAGGTCGAGCTCGACGACGACCTTCGACTCGCTGGTGGCGCGCTCGTCGCGTGCGGTGCGGCTCATGGGTTCTCCTTCATCGCCCCGGTGAGGGCTTCCTTGAACGACGTCATCTCGTCGGCGGTGCCGACCGAGACCCGCAGCCAGCCCTCGGGGCCAGTCTCGCGGATCAGCACACCCCGGTCGACCAGGTCCTCCCACACCGCGTGCCGGTCGGCGAAGCGGCCGAACAGCACGAAGTTGGCGTCGGAGTCGGCGACCTCGAGGCCCTGCTCGCGCAGCCAGGTCACCGTCAGGTCGCGCTCGGCGCGCAGGTCGGCGACCCGGCCGAGCAGCCCGGGGGCGTGGCGCAGGGCGGCCAGCGCAGCGGCCTGGGTGACCGCCGAGAGGTGGTAGGGCAGGCGGACGACGCGGATCGCGTCGCAGATGGCGGGGTCGGCGGCGAGGTAGCCCAGCCGCAACCCGGCGCCCGCGAACGCCTTGCTCATGGTGCGCGTGACCACGAGGTTGCGGTGCGCGGGCAGCAGCTCGAGCGCCGAGGGCACGCCCTCGCGCCGGAACTCGCCGTAGGCCTCGTCGACCACCACGACCCCGTCGTCGCCGACGGCCGCGCACAGGGTGGTCACGGCCTCGGGCGGCAGCGCGGTGCCGGTGGGGTTGTTGGGCGAGGGCAGCAGCACGACCGAGGGCCGCTCGGCCTCGACCAGCGCCCGGGCGGCGTCGAGGTCGAGGCTGAAGTCGCTCTCGCGGCGCCCGGCCACCCAGCGGGTGTTGGAGTCGCGGGCGTACTCGGGGTACATCGAGTACGTCGGGGCGAAGCTGACCGCCGTACGGCCCGGACCGCCGAAGGCCTGCAGCAGCTGCAGCATGACCTCGTTGGAGCCGTTGGCCGCCCACACCTGCTCGGGTGCGACCGGCACTCCCCCGCTGTCGCCGGACAGGTAAGCCGCCAGGGCGGCGCGCAGCTCGACGAACTCGCGGTCGGGGTAGCGGTTGAGGCTCGAGGCGGCGTGCGCGACCGCGGTCGCGACGTCGGCGACGACCGCGGGCGAGGGCGGGTAGGGGTTCTCGTTGACGTTGAGCTGGACCGGCACGCGGTCCAGCGGCAGCTGGGGGGCGCCGTACGGCTCGATGCCGCGCAGCTCCTCCCGCAGGGGTGGGAAGGTCATGGCTGGTCCTGGGAGCTAGTCCTGGAAGCGCACGCGCACGGCGGCGCCGTGGCCGGGGAGGTCCTCGGCCTCGGCCAGGGTGACCACGTGGTCGGCGACCTCGGCGAGCGCCTCGCGGCTGTAGTCGATGACGTGGATCGAGCGCAGGAAGGCGCGCACCGACAGCCCCGAGGAGTGGCAGGCGCAGCCGCCGGTGGGCAGCACGTGGTTGGACCCGGCGCAGTAGTCGCCGAGGCTGACCGGGGCGTGGGCGCCGACGAAGATGGCACCGGCGTTGCGGACACGGGCCGCCCAGGCCGGGGCGTCCTCGGTCTGGATCTCGAGGTGCTCGGCGGCGTAGGCGTTGATGACGGCCAGGCCCTGCTCGAGGTCGTCGACCAGGACGACGCCCGACTGGGGCCCGGTCAGCGCCGTGAGGATGCGCTCGGTGTGCTTGGTCTCGTGGACCTGCTTGTCGAGCTCGACGTCGACCGCGTCGGCCAGCGCCGTCGACGGCGTGACGAGCACGGCCGCGGCGAGCGGGTCGTGCTCGGCCTGGCTGACCAGGTCGGCCGCGACGTGGGCGGCGATCGCGGTGTCGTCGGCCAGGACGGCGATCTCGGTGGGCCCGGCCTCGGAGTCGATGCCGACCAGGCCCTTGAGCAGGCGCTTGGCGGTGACGACGTAGATGTTGCCGGGGCCGGTGACGAGGTCGACCTTGCGACAGGGGCCGGTGCCGTAGGCGAACATCGCGATCGCCTGAGCGCCGCCGACGGCGTAGACCTCGTCGACGCCGAGCAGGGCACACGCCGCGAGGATCGTCGGGTGCGGCAGGCCGCCGAACTCGCGCTGGGGCGGGCTGGCCAGGGCGATGGACTCGACGCCGGCCACCTGCGCCGGGACGGTGTTCATCAGCACGCTCGAGACCAGCGGCGCGAGGCCGCCGGGCACGTAGAGGCCGACGCGGTCGACGGGGACCTTGCGGTGGGTGACCACGGCGCCGGGGCCGAGCTCGGTGACGGCGTCGTGCTCGAGCTCCTGGGCGCAGGTCAGCCGCAGCCGCCGGATCGACTCCTCGAGGCCGGCGCGGATGGCCGGGTCGAGGTCGTCGAGCGCGGCGGTGATGGTGGCCGGGGGTACGCGGATGTCGCCGCCGGCGGTGCCGCCGTCGAACTTCTCGTTGAACTCGAGCACGGCCTCGATGCCGCGGGTACGGACGGCCTCGCAGATCGCATGCACCGCCGGGACCGCCGCCTCGATGTCGAAGTCGGCTCGGGGCACCACGGCGCGGTAGTCGTCGGCCGACTCCAGCGTCGTGCCGCGCAGGTCGATGCGGCGGATCATGGGCACCAGTCTAGGAGGGGACCACCCACCCCTCCGCGCGGGCGGCGTGGGCTGGACGCGACCGGTGGCCCGGGTCACCCGCCGCCCCGGCGCCGGTTCCCGCCGGCACGCGTGCGGGAAGTCCCCCAGGGGTGGTGTGCAGCGCGTATAGGTTGACGGGTGTGACCTCCGAGCTCCCGATGTTCCCGCTGAACTCGGTGCTCTTCCCGGGCCTGAGCATCCCCCTGCGCGTCTTCGAGGACCGCTACCGCGCCCTGGTGCACCACCTGCTGCGCGTAGAGGACCCCACCGAGCGGGTCTTCGGCTCCGTCGGCATCCGCGAGGGCTACGAGGTCGGCGACCACGGCGCACAGTCGCTGTTCCGGGTCGGCTGCAAGGCGCTGCTCACCGAGGTCGAGGCCAACGCCGACGGCACGTTCGACGTGGTCGCGGTCGGCCTGAGCCGGATCCAGCTCGACGGGCTCGACACCTCGGGTCTCTTCCCGGTGGGCCACGTCCAGGACCTCGGCGACCGCGACGCCCCGGTCGACGAGGCCGTGCTCGAGCGCGCCCGCGCCACCTTCACCGCCTACCGCCAGGCGCTGTCGGAGATCCGGTCCGACCCCTACGAGGGCGCCCTCCCCCGCGACCCCGGCTACCTGTCCTGGACCCTCGCCGCGTGCGCGCCGCTGCCGCTGCCCGAGCGGCAGGCCCTGCTCGAGGCCGACGACGCCGAGGCCCGGCTGGTGCTGGTCACCGACCTGCTGCGCTCCGAGCTGCGCGCGATGAACGTCATCGCCTCGCTGCCGGCCACCGAGGTCGCCCGCACCCGCTGGTCGCCGAACTAGAGCACGCAGGCACAGCGCGAGGAACGAGGTCGCAACGGCGCGTCGAGACCACCGCAGCGGCAGCTCCACGGCAGCGGGCACGCGAGGATGGACCCATGGCCAAGAAGCAGCCCGGCGGCACCCCCGCCACCGTGGCCCTGACCCGGGCCGGGGTGGAGTTCGCGATGCGGGACTACGCGCACGACCCGCGCGCGACGTCGTACGGGCTCGAGGCGGCGCAGGCCCTCGGCGTGGAGCCGGAGCGGGTGTTCAAGACCCTGCTGGCCGACGTCGACGGCCGCCTGGTCGTGGGAGTGGTGCCGGTGACCGGCCAGCTCGACCTCAAGGCGCTGGCGCGGGCGGTCGGCGGGCGCAAGGCGCAGATGGCCGACCCGGCGGCAGCGGAGCGGGCCACCGGCTACGTCGTCGGCGGCATCTCCCCGATCGGGCAGAAACGGCCACACCCGACCGTCGTCGACGTCACCGCCCTGGACCACGCGACGGTCCTGGTGTCGGGCGGACGGCGCGGGCTCGACCTCGAGCTGGCACCGGCCGACCTGGTCGCGGTGACCGGGGCGACCACGGCCCCGCTCGGGCGCCCCTGACGGCCGACCCGTCGCACACGTGCGACGGGTCAGCGTCGTGTCAGTCGGTGGTGAGCCGGAAGACGCTGTGGCTCACGTCGTCGTCGTCGGTCCACGCCGAGATGCCCAGTGCCCCGAGCGGCTCGACGTTGCGGAGGACCTCCGGGTCGCCGCCCTCGCTCTGGACAGCGCGCTCGAGCCAGCCGCCCTCGTCGAAGTTGACGAACAGCACGGCTGCGGCATCCTCGGACTCGCGCACGACGTCCTCGTAGTCCTCGGTGCCGCCGAGGTCGCCGCCCTCGAGCAGCCGGTCCGACCACTCCTCGGAGAAGCCGGCGACGACGTGCTCGTCGTCCTGCTGGTAGGCGAAGGCGTCGGTGAGCTCGTCGCGGATCTCGGGGTCGCCGACCAGGCGCTCGAGGACCGATGAGATCTCGTCGGGGTCACCCTTGACCTTGAGGCCGAACGGCTGGTCCTCGGGGCCGTCGCCGAGCGCCTCGGCGTCGAACTCGCCGCCGATGGCGATCGCAGCCGACTCCCCGGCCAGGGTCTCGACGTCCTCGGGCAGGCTCAGGCCCGTCTCCTCCTCAAAGACCTCGAGGCCCTCCTGGACGTCGAACAGGTCTCCGCCCACCGAGTCGAGGTAGTCGGTGAGCTCGGTGAACCAGCCCTCCTCGAAGCCGAGGCCGAAGGCGATCGCGGTGTCGTCGGGCAGCCCGGCGACGACGTCGTCGCCCCCGTCGCTGCCGTAGATCGCGTCCAGACCGAGGTAGTCCACGCTGGAGGCAGCCTCGACCTCGACGCCGCCGTCGTCGAAGCGGACGGTGACCGCGGCGCCGGAGAAGTCGGCGAAGGCGTCCTGGACCGCGTCGATCTCCTCGAGGGCCTCGCCCTCCTCCTCGCACGGGTCCTCGTAGCCGTAGGTGTCACCCGAGAAGTCGTCCGGGAACTCCTCGGGGAAGCCGTCGGTGCCCAGTGAGGGCTCCGGCACGGCGAAGGAGCACGAGAACGCTCCGAACGGGAAGCCGGAGAGGGCCTCGGTGACGAAGCCACCGACCTCGGGTGCGGCGTAGGCCGTCAGGATGCCGGGGTCACCGGCGGCCTCGGTCCACTTCTGGAAGTCCTCGTCGTCGGACAGCGGCTCGTCCTGGGCAGCCTCGGTGACCGCCTCGGCGATCTCGGCGTTCTCGGCGATGACGACCCAGTCGCCCTGGATCGACCAGCCACCGAGCTCGTCCTCGGGCGACCCGGACTCGCCGGCGGCGCAGTCGCGGATCTTCTGCAGGCCCGCCTCGGCCGCGTCGGCGTCCTCGATCTGCACGACGCCGACCGGGGCGACGCCGTTGCTGTCGCCCGCGAGCTCGTCGCCGACATCGACCGCGGCGAAGCCGAAGCGGTCGCCGAGCCAGGGCTCGATGTCGTCACCGAAGTCGATGTCGGGGCAGGCGCCGGACTCCTTGGCGACGTCGAACAGCTCGGCGCGCAGGTCGTCCTCGCTGTCGATGTCGACGTTGTCGTTGAACGCCGGGAACTTCTCGAGCGTCTCGAGCGCCTCGAGCTTCTGCTTGCCGCTCGGGTCGAGGTCGATGCTGACGTAGCCGATCGTGGACGCCGGCAGGGCCTCGGCCGGCTGCGCACCGGTCGCGAAGGCCACCTGGTAGAGCGCGAAGGCGCCACCGGCCACGGCCGCGAGGCCGAGCACGCCGCCACCGACCAGCAGGCCCTTGCGGCGCCCACCACCCGAGGGCGGTCGCGGCGGCACCGCACCGCCGGCTCCGCTGTCGAGGAACTCGGGGGGCCCGGACGGCGGGCCGGACGGGGGTCCGTACGGGGGGCCGTACGGGGGCGGGGGCCCCTGCGGCGGACCGCCGGGATAGCCGCTGGGAGGACCGGAGGGAGGACCGGAGGGCGGGAGGCTGGACATGTGGGGGCCCCTCTCTGGGGGTACGGCTGGACTCGCGGACGTGGCAGGAGCGGAACGGCGTCCGCGTGGGTGGGACGGACCGTTCGACGCGGGCCTGCCCGCTGGGGTTCCGGGTCGGCCGCGCGCGCCGTCGCCCGCAGTGTGGCCCATCGGGGCCGTCGAGACGAGCGGGAACCGCCGGTCAGGCCTGGGTCGGCAGGTCGATGCGGCGGGCCCCGGCGGCACCGGCCGAGGCGCTGGTGGTGAGGAAGTAGGTGGAGGCCAGCGACAGCAGGGCGACCAGCGGCAGCACGACGAACGGGCTGCGCCGGTCGATGGAGAGGTCGCCGACCAGGACGGTGCCGTTCTCGGCGGTGCGGGCGGCCACCGCGGGGTCGGGCGGGCCCAGCGCCAGCCCGACGCGGTAGCAGACGAACGCCGCCACGACGCTGCCGAGCAGCACGGCCACGAGGGTGACCAGCTCGGAGCGACGGCACAGGAGCGCGGCGAGGACGCCGAGCACCAGGCCCACGACGGCGCACACGACGGCGTAGGTGCCGATGACGCCGAACGCTCGCTGGAAGCTGGTGGAGTCACCGGTGAGGAAGTCGCCCTCGACGCGGAAGCCGAGGCGCCACGCGCCCTCGAGGACCACGCCGGCGGCGGGGGTCGCCCAGCGCTCCCAGAACCACCCGGCGCCGGCGCCGGCGAGGGCGAACACGACCACGACCACGACGTTCTCGACGACCAGGCCGCGCCAGGCCCGGCGCGCCCGGGACCCGGCGGTCGCCCCGGGGGTGCCGCTGGCGCTCAGGTCGGTGCTCACCCCGTCAGACAACCCGGTCCGAGGAGCTGCTTCAAGTCGGCGAAGAGTGCGGGGGTCGGCGTGACGCGCAGCCGGTCGTCGAGCCGCATGACCTTGGTCGACTGCCGCGACAGGAGCTTGAGACGCACCTCGGTCATGCCCGGGTGGGTGCCGAGGACGTCCTTGAGCTGCTCGATGACCGGGGCCGTGCAGCGGGTCGAGGGCAGGCTGATCGTCACCGGTCCGCTCGGTCCCTCGTTGAGGTCGGGCATCGAGACCTCCTGCCCGTGGATCTCGGGCTGGTCCTTGCTCTTGGAGAGCCGACCCTTGAAGGTCAGGATCGCGTCCTCCTGGAGCAGGGGGCTGGCCAGCTGGTAGGCGCTCGGGAAGAGCAGCACGTCGATGGCGCCGTCGAGGTCCTCGAGGGTGATCATCGCCCACGCATCGCCGCGCTTGGTGATCTTGCGTTGCACCGAGGTCACCAGGCCGCTGATGGTGATCGGGGAGCCGTCGGCCCGCTCCTCGTCGAGCATGAGCTGGCCGATCGAGCAGTCGGTGCCCTGGGACAGGACGTGCTCGAGACCGAGGAGGGGGTGGTCGGAGACGTAGAGGCCGAGCATGTCGCGCTCGTGGCCCAGCAGCGTCATCTTGTCCCACTCGTCGATGTCGGGCAGCACGACCTTCATGTCGAAGATCGGCTCGCTGCCGCCCATCAGGTCGTCGAACAGCGAGTCCTGGCCCCCGCCGGAGTCCTTCTTGATCGAGGAGTAGCGGTCGACGGCCTCCTCGAAGATCGCGATCAGCGCGCGACGGCGGTGCTTCATCTCGTCGAAGGCCCCGGCCTTGACGAGGGACTCGATGACCCGCTTGTTGCACACCACCGGGTCGATCTTGTCCATGAAGTCGTTGAAGTCCTCGAAGCGACCGCGCGAACGTCGGCTCTCGACGATCTTGTCGACGACGTTGGCGCCCACGTTGCGCACGGCGGTGAGGCCGAACCTGATGTCGGGCCCGACAGGGGTGAAGTCGGCGGCGGACTCGTTGACGTCGGGCGGCAGGACCTGGATCTTCATCCGGCGACACTCGTTGAGGTAGATCGCCGACTTGTCCTTGTCGTCGCGCGTCGAGGTCAGCAGCGCCGCCATGTACTCGGCCGGGTAGTTGGCCTTGAGGTAGGCCGTCCAGTAGGACACCAGTCCGTACGCCGCGGAGTGCGCCTTGTTGAACGCGTAGTCGGAGAACGGCAGCAGGGTGTCCCACAGGGTCTTGATCGCATGGGCCGAGAAGCCCCGCTCCTGCATGCCGGCGGAGAAGCCGGCGAACTGCCTGTCGAGCTCCTCCTTCTTCTTCTTGCCCATCGCGCGGCGCAGGATGTCGGCCTGTCCCAGCGTGTAGCCCGCGAGCTGCTGGGCGATCGCCATGACCTGCTCCTGGTAGACGATCAGGCCGTAGGTCTCGCCGAGGATGTCCTGGAGCGCCTCCGCCAGCTCGGGATGGAGCGGGTCGACCGGCTCGCGACCGGTCTTGCGGCGGGCGTACTTGTTGTGCGAGTCGGCGCCCATCGGACCGGGGCGGTAGAGCGCGCCCACGGCGGAGATGTCCTCGAAGGTGTCGGGCCGCATGGAGCGCAGCAGGGCCCGCATCGGCCCGCCGTCGAGCTGGAAGACCCCGAGGGTGTCGCCGCGCTGGAGCAGCGCGTAGGTCGCCTCGTCGGTGAGCTCGAGGTCTTCGAGGACGACCGTCTCGCCCCGGTTGGCCTCGATGTTCTTGAGGGCGTCGTCGAGGACCGTGAGGTTGCGCAGCCCCAGGAAGTCCATCTTGATGAGGCCGAGGTTTTCGCAGGTCGGGTAGTCGAACTGCGTGATCATCACGCCGTCCGAGGGGCGCTTGAGCATCGGGATGATGTCGAGCAGCGGCTCGCTGGACATGATCACGCCGGCGGCGTGCACGCCCCACTG
>JAOPXU010000299.1 GCA_025964985.1 Nocardioides sp. | reverse complement strand
AGTTACGGCGGCCATAGCGACAGGGAAACACCCGGTCCCATACCGAACCCGGAAGTTAAGCCTGCCAGCGCCGATGGTACTGCAATCGCGAGGTTGTGGGAGAGTAGGACGCCGCCGGACAAACATTGGGTAGAGGCCACCGAAAGGTGGCCTCTACTCTGTTTTCAGCACCGTCCACCAGCGGACGGCAACCGAAGTGAAGAGGGAGACCATCGTGGCCGACGAGCGTGGCTCGCGCGCAGGTGCGGGCGGGGGACGCCCGCAGGGCAAGGGTGCCGGCGGTCAGCGCCGTGACGGCGCCCGTGGCGCCGACACCCGAGGTGGACCCAAGTCCGGGTCCAAGCCCCCGGCACGAGGATCCTCGTCGTCCGGTGGCCGCAGCGACTCACGCGGTGACTCCCGCGGCGGCAAGCCGCCGGCCGGCGGCCGCGGTCGTCGCGACGACTGGAAGCGCCCCGCCGGGCAGGACGTCCAGCGCACGGTGGAGCAGTCCGTCTACGACGGCCCGCCGCTGCCCGAGGACATCACCGGCGCCGAGCTCGACCGTGCGGTCGCAGCGCAGCTGAAGGGTCTCCCCGACAAGCTCGCATCGCGCATCGCGCGTCACCTCGCAGCCGCCGGTCGGTTGCTCGAGGACGACCCCGAGACCGCCTACCAGCACACGTTGGCCGCCAAGGCGCGTGCGTCGCGTCTGGCGGTCGTGCGCGAGGCGGTCGGCGAGGCGGCGTACGCCTCCGGTCACTACGCGGAGGCGCTCGCCGAGCTGCGGGCCGCCAAGCGGATGAACGGCGCCACGGCCTACATCCCGATCATGGCCGACTGCCACCGTGCCGTCGGCAACCCGGAGCAGGCCATCAAGCTCGCCCGGAGCCCCTCGGTCGCCAACTTCACCGCCGAGGCGAAGGCCGAGATGACGCTGGTGGAGTCCGGCGCCCGGCGTGACATGGGGCAGCTCGACGCGGCCCTGCGCGTGCTGGAGCTCGCTCCGCTCAACAACAAGAGCCGTGGGGCCTGGGTCGTGCGGCTGCGTTACGCCTACGCCGACACGTTGCTGGCCGCCGAGCGCAAGCAGGACGCGCTGGAGTGGTTCCACCGCACCCACGCGATCGACGCCGACGAGCTCACCGACGCCGCGGATCGCGCCGAGGAGCTCGAGCGCGAGCTCAACTAGCGGGGGAGCACCCGGACGACGGTCTCGGAGCCGGCTGGACGGGTCGCCCACCGCAGGTTCTCGCGGAAGGCCAGCTCGACGCGGTCGACGACCGCCACCGCGGGCTCGTCGCTGACCACCTGCAGGACGATCCCGTCACCCGGACCGAGCTCCTGGCCCTCGGGGTTGGTGAGCACCGTGCAGAAGACGCCCGGGTCGGTGGTCTGCACGAAGCGACCGCCGCGGCACAGCAGCGGGGTCAGGCTGATGTCGGTGTTGCTCGTGGCGTGCACCTTGACGCCTGAGAGGTGCAGGGTGCGGCCGAAGTCGGGCCCCGCGGTGAAGACCCCGACGTAGACCGGCTGGTCGACCGGGGTCGAGGCGCTGATCACGACGTCGGAGACCGGCAGGGGCTCGGGGTCGGAGGACTGCCACCAGGCCATCACGCCGGCGAGGACCAGCAGCACGACGCCAGCAGCCAGCAGCAGGCGCGGGCGCCGCTGCATCTCGAGGACCCCCCTGTCCGACACCAGGACAACCTAGCGTCCACCACCTCGGGATGCCGCGTGGGAGGATCCCGAGCATGAGCGACCTCAAGCGGCCCGCCCTCGAGGGCACCGTGGCCGTGCGGGGTGACCGCAGGCTCAGCTTCGCCGAGTACGGCTCGCCGCGCGGTGAGGCGATCGTGTGGATGCACGGCACGCCGGGCGCCCGCCGGCAGATCCCCGTCGAGGCGCGGGCCTACGCCGTCGAGCACGGCCTGCGGATCGTCGGCATCGACCGGCCCGGCATCGGGTCCTCGACCCCCTACCTCTACCCCGACATCGCCGACTGGACCGGCGACCTCGAGCTGCTCCTGGACGCCCTGGCCATCGACACCGTGCGCATGGTCGGGCTGTCCGGTGGCGGCCCCTACGCGCTCGCCGCCGGGGCCCGCCTGCCCGACCGCGTCACGGGCATCGGCGTCCTGGGTGGCGTGGCGCCCACGGTCGGACCCGACGCCGCAGCCGGCGGCATCATCCAGCTCGCCGTACGGCTGGCGCCGCTGCTCAGCGCGACGCGCGTGCCGCTCGGCATCGTGCTGACCAACGCCATCCGGCTGGTGCGCCCGCTGGCGGGCACGGGCCTCGACCTCTACGCCGCCGTGCAGCCCGACGGGGACAAGAACCTGCTGGGCCGCCCGGAGTTCAAGGCGATGTTCCTCGACGACCTGCTCAACGGCGCGCGGTTCCAGACGCTCGCCCCGCTCAGCGACCTGGTGCTGTTCACCCGCGACTGGGGCTTCGCCCCGAGCGAGGTCACGGTGCCCGTGCACTGGTGGCACGGCGACGCCGACCACATCATCCCGTTCGCCCACGGCAAGCACGTGGTCGCGCGGCTGCCCGACGCACGGATGAGCGTCATCGCCGGCGAGAGCCACCTCGGTGGGCTCGGGATCGCCGAGGAGGTCATCTCGACGGTGCTGGCGCTCGGCCGTCCGGCGGCCCGCCGTGTCCGGTCGCCGCGTTCCACTGGTGCGAAGACGCCTCATGCGTCACAATGAAGGTCTAACTACACACCTGTCACTCGTGCTGTCCGCACCACCGTCATCTGATTCGAGCCCGCTGGGGAAGGCGTAGCTCGCGCCGGAGATGAAGGAGATGTCGTGACCGTACGCATTGCTGACCGCACCGCCAGCCGCGGCGTCCTTTTCGTGCACTCGGCGCCCTCGGCGCTGTGCCCGCACATCGAATGGGCCGTCGGTGGCGTGCTCGGCGTCCCCACCAACCCGACCTGGACCCCGCAGCCGGCCCAGTCGGGCACCTACCGTGCCGAGCTCTCGTGGTCCGGCCTGGTCGGCTCGGCCGCCGCCATCGCCTCGGCGCTGCGCGGCTGGAACCACCTGCGCTTCGAGGTCACCGAGGAGCCGACCGCCTCGACCGAGGGCGCCCGCTACTCCTTCACGCCCGACCTCGGCCTGTTCCACGCCGTGGTCGGCATGCACGGCGACATCATGATCCCCGAGGACCGGCTCAAGGCCGCGGTCGTGAAGTCGGCCCTCGGCGACACGACGATCAACGTCGAGATCGACAAGCTGCTCGGCAAGCCGTGGGACGACGAGCTCGAGACGTTCCGGCACGCCGGCGAGGGCGCGCCCGTCAGGTGGCTCCACCAGGTCGTGTGACCTGGCGGAGCCCCGGACGACCCGGTCAGCCGCGGAAGAGGCGGAAGTAGACCGGCGCGCGGTTGCGCGTGATGTTCTGGCGGCCCTCGCTGTGGATCATCTGCATGTTGATCTTGTAGCGACCCGGCTTGATGCTCGAGCCGCACAGGTCGATGCGCTTGCGGCCCTCCTCGCGGCCCATGAGGCTCTTGGTGCCGTCGGGCTTGATGTAGCCGGAGTCGAAGAGCTCGCTGCGGACCGCGAACCCCTTGGGGGTGCGGATCCGCATGATGACGCTCCAGTCGTCGGTCGGCGGGTTGAAGTTCCACCGGATCTGGTATCTCGCGCACCGGCCCCGCCACTGCTGGTCGGGGGCGGTGATCTTGCCGATGCTGTTGTCGAACTCGATGGCCGTCGCGGTCGGGGGCGCGGTGAGCAGGCCGGCGAACAGGAGCAGCGAGGCGATCGCGGCGAGCAGCGTGCGGCGGAGCATGTGGGTCCTCACGTCGGTGGTGTGACGTACGTCAATCTATCAACGCGCCGTCCGACGTGCGGTTACGAGGATCAGAGCGGGATGTTGCCGTGCGCGCCGCGACGGACGCCGTCGCGCTGCACGGCCTCGTCGATCGCCCGGGCGATCGCGGAGCGGGTGAGCGAGGGCTCGACGACCTCGTCGACGACGCCGATCTCGACGGCCCGCTCGACGCCGCCGGCGATGCGCTCGTGCTCGGCGGCCAGCTCGGCCTCGACCTGGGCGCGGATGTCGGGGGAGACCTCGGCCAGGCGGCGCCGGTGGAGGATCCGGACGGCGGCGACGGCGCCCATCACGGCCACCTCGGCGCCGGGCCACGCGAACACCTTGGTCGCGCCGAGGGAGCGGGAGTTCATGGCGATGTAGGCGCCGCCGTAGGTCTTGCGGGTCACCAGGGTGACGCGGGGGACCACGCACTCGCCGAAGGCGTGCAGCAGCTTGGCCCCGCGGCGCACGACGCCGTCCCACTCCTGGCCGACGCCCGGCAGGTAGCCGGGCACGTCGACGACGACCACGAGCGGCACCCCGAAGGCGTCGCACATGCGCACGAAGCGGGAGGCCTTCTCGGCCGAGAGCGAGTCGAGGCAGCCGCCCAGGCGCAGCGGGTTGTTGGCCACGACGCCGACGGTGCGACCGCCGAGGCGTCCGAGGGTGGTGACGATGTTGGGCGCCCAGCGCGCGTGCAGCTCCTGGGCGGTGCCCTCGTCGAGGACCTGCTCGACGAGCGGGTGCACGTCGTAGGCGCGCTTGCGCGAGGCCGGCAGCGCCTCCTCGAGGTCGCGGTCCTCGACGTCGCCGACGACCATGCTGCCCTGGGAGCCGAGCAGCGCCGCGACGGTGCGGGCCCGGTCGAGCGCCTCGCGCTCGGACTCGGTGAGGATGTGGACGACGCCTGAACGGCGGCCGTGCGGCTCGGGACCGCCGAGGCGCAGCATGTCGACGGCCTCGCCGGTCACCGAGCGGACGACGTCGGGGCCGGTGACGAAGATGCGCCCTTCGGGGCCGAGGATCACGACGTCGGTCAGCGCCGGGCCGTACGCCGCCCCGCCGGCCGCCGGGCCGAGCACGACCGACACCTGCGGGATGGCCCCGGAGGCCTGCGTCATGACCTGGAAGATCCGCCCCACGGCGTGCAGCGAGAGCACGCCCTCGGCCAGCCGGGCCCCGCCGGAGTGCCACAGCCCGATGATCGGGACCCGGTCGGTCATCGCCCGGTGGTAGGCCTCGACGACGACGCGGCAGCCGACGTCGCCCATCGCGCCGCCCATGACGGTCGCGTCGGAGCAGAAGGCCACGACCCGGGTGCCCTCGACGGTGCCCACGGCGGCGAGCATGCCACTGTCGTCGTCAGCGGTGATCAGCTCGAGGCTGCCGTCGTCGAGCAGCGCCGCCAGCCGGAGGACCGGGTTGCGGGGGTCCTCCGAGCGGGGGAGCTTGGCGGGCTTCTGCGGTGCCTGGGCGACCGACATGGGTGGGGCTCCTAGATCGAGGCGAAGACGACCGCGACGTTGGCGCCGCCGAAGCCGAACGAGTTGTTGAGCGCGGCGATGTCGCCCTGCGGCAGCTCGCGGACCGTGGTCGCGATGTCGAGCTCGACGCGCGCGTCGAGCTCGTCGAGGTTGATGGTCGGCGGCGACACCCGGTGGTGCAGCGCCAGGACCGTCGCGACGGCCTCGAGAGCACCGGCGCCGCCGAGCAGGTGCCCGGTCATCGACTTGGTGCTGGTGACGACGACGTCGTCGACGTGCTTGCCCAGCGTGGCGTGCAGCATCAGGCCCTCGGCCACGTCGCCCTGCGGGGTCGAGGTCGCGTGGGCGTTGACGTGCTTGATGGCCGACGGGTCGAGGTCGGACTCGAGCAGCGCGCGCTTGATCGCCCGCGAGCCGCCGCGACCCTCGGGGTCGGGCTGCGCGATGTCGTGGGAGTCGGCGGTGATGCCGGCCCCGAGCACCTCGGCGTAGATCCGGGCGCCGCGGGCCTTGGCGTGCTCCTCGGACTCCAGCACCAGGACGCCGGCGCCCTCGCCGAGCACGAACCCGTCGCGGCCGGTGTCCCACGGACGGCTGACCGTCGTCGGGTCGCCGTCGTTCTTGGACAGCGCCATCATGTTGGAGAAGGCGGCCATCGGCAGCGGGTGGATCGCGGCCTCGCAGCCGCCGGCGACGACGACGTCGGCGCGGCCGAGCCTGATCTGGTCGATCGCCAGGGCGATCGCCTCGTTGCCGGACGCGCACGCCGAGACGGGCGTGTTGACCGCGGCGCGGGCGCCGACGTGGAGGCTGATCGTGGCGGCCGGGCCGTTGGCCATGAGCATCGGGACCGCCAGCGGGGAGACCCGGCGCGGCCCCTTCTCCTTCATGGTGTCGTAGTTGGCGAGCAGCGTGGTGACGCCACCGATGCCGGTGGCCATCGCCACGCCGACGCGGTCGCCGTCGAGGTCGCCGGCCTCCTGGGCCGCGTCGAGGCCGGAGTCGCGCCAGGCCTCGGTCGCGGCGACCATCGCCAGCTGCGTGCTGCGGTCCATGCGCCGGGCCTTGACCCGGTCGAGCACCTCGCTCGGGTCGACCGCGACCGGCGCGCCGATCTTCACCGCCAGGTCCTCGACCCAGTCGTGCTCCAGGCGGCGTACGCCGGAGCGCCCGGCGAGCATCCCCTTCCAGGTGCTGAGGACGTCACCACCGAGAGGACTGGTCGTGCCGAGGCCGGTGACGACGACGCGCTTGCTCGTCATCAGGCCGTGGCGCGCTCGATGAAGGCCACCGCGTCGCCGACGGTCTTGAGGTTCTTGACCTCGTCGTCGGGGATGGTGACGCCGAACTTCTCCTCGGCCGCGACGACGACCTCGACCATGGAGAGGGAGTCGACGTCGAGGTCGTCGACGAAGGACTTGTCGAGCTGGACGTCGTCGGGCTCGATGCCCGCGACCTCGTTGACGATCTCGGCGAGGTCGGCGCGGATCTCTTCGGTCGTAGCCATGCTGTGTCTCCTGCGGGTTGGGTTGGGTGGGACTTCTGGGGGTGGGTCAGGGGACGACGACGACCTGGGCGGCGTAAGCCAGGCCGGCGCCGAAGGCGATGAGCAGGGCGAGGTCGCCGGAGCGGGCGTCGCCGTCGGTGACCATGCGGTGCAAGGCGAGCGGCACGGAGGCCGCCGAGGTGTTGCCCTGGTCGGCGACGTCGCGGGCGATGCGCACGGTGTCGGGCAGCTTCATCGAGCGGGCCATCGCGTCGGTGATGCGCATGTTGGCCTGGTGGGGGACGAAGCAGCCGAGGTCGTCGACGGTGATGCCGGCGCGCTCGACGGCCTCGAGGCCGACCTTGGCCATGGCGAACGACGCCCAGCGGAAGACCGCGCTGCCCTGCATCGTCAGGTGGGGCATGACCGGCGAGTCGGACGCCATCACGTCGCGCCAGTCCTCGCGCTGGCGGATGAGGTCGTACTGCTCGCCGTCGGAGCCCCAGACGGTCGGCCCGATGGCCGCCGTCTCGCTGGGTCCGACCACGACCGCGCCGGCGCCGTCGGCGAAGATGAACGCCGTCCCGCGGTCGGTGAGGTCGAGGATGTCGGTGAGCCGCTCGACGCCGATGACGAGGGCGTAGCGGGCGCTGCCGGCGCGGATCATGTCGGATGCCAGGCCCACGCCGTGGCAGAAGCCGGCACACGCGGCGGAGAGGTCGAAGGCGACCGGGGACGGGCAGCCGAGCTCGGTGGCGATGGCGGGGGCGATGGCCGGGGTCTGCATGAGGTGGCTGACGGTCGCCACGATGACGGCATCCACCTGGCTGGCGTCGATGCCGGCGTGGGCGAGGGCCTCGCGCGAGGCCGCGACGCTCATCATCTGCACCGACTCCTCGGGACCGGCGAAGCGGCGGGTGCGGATGCCGGAGCGCTGCTGGATCCACTCGTCGCTGCTCTCGATCGCCTCGACGAGCTCGGCGTTGGGCACGATGCGCTCGGGGCGGTAGGCCCCGACGCCGAGCAGGGCCGCGTGGGGCGCCCCGGTGACGGAGGCGAGCGTCGTCACTCGACGCCCTGGGGGTGCAGGCGGACCAGCGGCTGGCCGGGGGCGACCGGGTCGCCGTTCTCGACGAGCCACTCGACCACCTGTCCGCCGTGGGCGGCGGCCACGGGGATCCGATCGCGCAGGCTGGTGACGACGCCGATCTCGGCGCCGATGGCGAGCGAGTCGGCGGCGAAGGCCGCGTCGTCGATGTCAAAGGTGCCCTTGGCGGGGGAGACGACCATGCGCCAGGTCGGGGTGACGTCGATGAGCGAGCCCTCGCCGTGCTTGGCGCAGAAGGCGCGGGCGTCGTCGAGCTGGTCGGGCGTCTTGAGCGCGAACGTCTCGACGCCCTTGAGCGCCCGCTTGGCGATGCCGGTGAGCGTGCCGGCCGGCGGCATCTCGAGGATGCCGGTCACGCCGAGGTCGGCCATGGTGTCGAGGCAGAGGTCCCAGCGCACGGGGCTGGCGATCTGGCCGACGATGCGCTTGAGCACCTCGCGGCCGTCGTGGACGACCTGCCCGTCGCGGTTGGAGATCAGCGGTATGCGCGGGTCGTGGGTCGAGACCGACATCGCGAGCCGGGCGACGTGGTCGACCGCGGGGGACATGTGGTGGGTGTGGAACGCGCCGGCGACCGGCAGCGGCATCAGCCGCGCCTTGGCGGGCGGGTCGGCCTTGAGGGCCGCGAGCTGCTCGAGCGTGCCGGCGGCGACGACCTGCCCGGGACCGTTGTCGTTGGCCGCGGTGAGCCCGTGGCGCTCGAGGGAGGCGAGCACCTCGTCGCGGTCACCGCCGAGCAGCGCGGTCATGCCGGTCGGGGTGGCCGCGGACGCCTCGGCCATCGCGAGGCCGCGCTCGCGGACGAGCACCATCGCCTGCTCGGCGCTGATGGCACGAGCACCGACCGCGGCGGCGAGCTCGCCGACGCTGTGGCCGGCGACGGCGCCGACCTGCTCGAAGCCGTCGGAGGGGTGCGGGAAGAGCTCGAGGGTGGCGACCAGGGCCGTGCCGACCAGCAGCGGCTGGGCGATGCGGGTGTCGCGGATGGTGTCGGCATCCGACACCGTGCCGTGGTGGGCCAGGTCGATGCCGGCGACCGTCGAGAGCCAGTGCAGCCGGGACGCGAAGACGTGGTCCTCCAGCCAGGGGGCGAGGAAACCAGGCGTCTGAGCACCTTGTCCGGGGGCGACGATCACGAGCACGGTGACCACTCTGCCGGTCGCCGTGGCGGGGGCGCGCATCGAGCACGCACGAAACTCGACCGTCGGACTTTGTCGGGTTCCTACAAATTCGTCAGGACGCGGACGGTACGGGGGCGGGTATCCGTCCGGACTGGCGCCCGAGCACCAGCGCGACCTGGAGCGTCAGGGCGTCGCGCGGGCGGTTGGGGGTGAGGCCAGTGAGGTCGGCGACCTGCCGCAGGCGGTAGCGCACGGTGTTGGGGTGCACGAACAGCGCGCGCGCCGTGCCCTCGACCGAGCCGCCCTGCTCGAGGTACGTCGCCAGCGAGTCGGCCAGCCCTCCGCGCGCACCCGCCAGGGGCAGGAAGACCTCCTCGACCAGGTGTCGCCGGGCGTGCCCGTCGCCGGCCAGCGCTCGTTCGGGCAGCAACTCGCCGCTGAGCACGGGCCGCGGCGCGTCCGGCCAACCGGCGGCCGCCCGGTGCGCCGCGAGGGCCGCCCGGGCCGACACGTGGGCGTGCTGGAGGTCGTCGGTGACCGGACCCACGACCACCGGCCCGGCCCCGAAGAGGTCGACGAGGGCCGAGCCCGCGGCCCGCGGATCCTCGACGCCACCGAGGAGCACGACCAGCCGGTCGCCCTGCGCTGCGCAGAGGGCGTCCATCCCGGCGGCGTGCGCGGCCCGGCGCACGTCCTCGAAGAGGTCGTCGTCGGTACGCCGCGCGGGCAGCGTCCCGAGCACGACGGCGACGTCGCCGCGCGCCGACCAGCCCAGCGCCGAGGCCCGCGAGAGCATCGTCTCGTCGCCCTCGGCGCGCAGCACGGCGTCGACGACGAGCGCCTCGAGGCGGGCGTCCCAGGCGCCGCGCATCTCGGCGGCTCGCGCGTAGACCTCGGCGGTCGCGAACGCGATCTCCCGGGCGTAGCGCAGGATCGCGGCACGCACGTCGTCGGCGTCGGCCGCGTCGACGATGCGGTCGACGTCGTGCTCGACGACCTCGATCGACAGGCGCACCAGCTCGACGGTCTGCTGCAGGCTGATCGTCCCGGCCAGCGCGCGGGGCGCGGCGCCGAACACCGAGCTGGCCACGGCGAAGGACGCCGAGGCCTCGCCGCGCCCGCCGGTGGCGCCGGCCTGCCCGTCGGGACCGGACGCGTCGGCGTACCAGTCGACGAAGGCGCGGATGCCGGCCTGCACGATCTGGCCCACCCAGGACCGCTCCTCGGCGCTCAGCTCGCGGAACCACGGCATCTCGCCGTCCATCCGCGCCATCGCCGCGGTGCTCAGCGACCCGCTCGCCCGCACCAGCGCGGTCGCGGCCCGGCCACGGGGTGCGCTGGACCGACGGGGGGACACGCCCCGACCCTAGTGACCGGCGTACGGCCCGCGGGAAGCACCGGAGCGTCCGACCTGGCCCGGAATGACCAGTCGACCCGTACGAACGGCGGAAACCCCGTGGTTGAGCGGGAATCAGGTCTGCCCACACCCGTGGGAACCTGTCCACACGGCCGGTCGGCGTGGTTGACTCTTCAACCTGTCGTCCTGGGGAGACCGCATGACCGAGAAGCGCCACGAGGTGCAGCACGTCACGCTCCACGGCCACCGCCGCGCCTACGTCAAGGCCGGCAGCGGGCCCGCGCTGCTGCTCCTGCACGGGCTCGGCTGCGACCACACCACGTGGGAGCCGGTCATCGACGCCCTCGCCAAGAACTACACCGTCATCGCGCCCGACCTCCTCGGCCACGGCGCCTCGGCCAAGCCCCGAGCCGACTACAGCGTCGGCGGCTACGCCAACGGCATGCGCGACCTGATCACCCTGCTCGGCATCGACAAGGTCACCGTCGTCGGCCACAGCTTCGGCGGCGGGGTCGCCATGCAGTTCGCCTACCAGTTCCCCGAGCGCACCGAGCGGATGATGCTCGTCGCCTCCGGCGGCCTCGGCCCCGAGGTGACGGTCGGCATCCGGGCGATCACCACCCCGGGCTTCCACCAGGCGATGGGGCTGCTGACCCTGCCCGGCGTGCGCCACGTCGGCGTCGCCGGGCTCAAGGCCGCCGCGGCCACCGGCTTGAAGTCGACCCGCGACCTGCGCGAGGTCGCCGACATCTACGACTCGTTCAAGGACCCGCACGCGCGCGCCGCCATCCGCCACGTCGTACGCGCCGTCGTGGACTGGAAGGGCCAGATCGTCACCATGGCCGACCGTGCCTACCTCACCGACGCCATGCCCATGGCCGTTGTGTGGGGCCGCGACGACCACGTGATCCCGGTGCGCCACGCCAGCAACGCCGCGGCGCTGGCCCCCAAGGCCCGCATCGAGGTGATCCCGAACGCCGGGCACTTCCCGCACAAGGACCACCCCGAGCGCTTCGCCAAGATCGTCCACCACTGGATCCGTACGACGCAGCCCGCGACCTACTCGCGCGCCAAGTGGCGCACGCTGCTGCGCAACGGTCAGGTCGGGCCGGTGTCCCCGGTCGGGGTCACGAGCATCGCCCGGGTCCGGGCGACCACGGCCTGAGGTCCGCACGGTGCCGGTTTCACCGGCCGGCCGGTGAAACCCCTGCTTGGCCGACGGAACTTCATCGGCCAAGCGCAGGTTTCGTCGGCCCAGCAGGCACCGTGGTGGCTACCGGCCTGGTGAGCGCTAGGCGTCGCCACCCTCTTGCTTGATGCCGGACACGGCGGTCGGGTCGTCGATACGGTACTGCGCGGCGGCCTTGGCGACCACGGCCGGGTCGAGGTCGCCCGCGTCGGCCAGGGCCTGCAGGGCGCGGACGACGACCGACTGGGCGTCGATGCGGAAGAAGCGCCGCGCGGCCGGGCGGGTGTCGGCGAAGCCGAACCCGTCGGCGCCCAGGACGCAGTAGTCGCCAGGCACCCAGCGCGCGATCTGCAGCGGCACCGCGGCCATGTAGTCGGACACCGCGATGAACGGACCGCCGGCACCGTCGAGCTTCTCGGTGACGTAGGGGACCCGCGGGGTGTCCTCGGGGTGCAGGAGGTTGTGGTCCTCGGCCGCGACGGCGTCGCGGGCGAGCTCGTTCCACGACGTCACCGACCAGGTGTCGGACTGCACGCCCCACTCCTCGGACAGCAGGCGCGCGGCCTCCTTGATCCACGGGAAGCCGACGCCGGAGGCCATCAGCTGCACGCGCGGCTGGTCGGAGGCCTCGGCGGTCGAGACCCGGTGGATGCCGCGCAGGATGCCCTCGACGTCGACGTCGTCGGGCTGGGCGGGCTGCTCGACCGGCTCGTTGTAGACGGTGAGGTAGAAGATGACGTTCTCACCGTTGCCGTCGGCGCCACCGGTGCCGTACATCCGCTCGAGGCCCGAGCGCATGATGTGGCCGATCTCGAAGGCGAACGCAGGGTCGTAGTGGACGACCGCCGGGTTGGTCGCCGCGAGCAGCGGGGAGTGGCCGTCGGCGTGCTGCAGGCCCTCGCCGGTCAGCGTGGTGCGACCGGCGGTGGCGCCGATGAGGAACCCGCGCGACAGCTGGTCGGCCATCGCCCAGATCGAGTCGCCGGTGCGCTGGAAGCCGAACATCGAGTAGAAGATGTAGAACGGGATCATGTGCTCGCCGTGGGTCGAGTACGCCGACCCGGCGGCGGTCGCGGAGGCCATCGCGCCGGCCTCGGAGATGCCCTCGTGGAGCATCTGCCCGCTCGTCGACTCCTTGTAGGCCAGGAGCAGCTTGCGGTCGACCGACTCGTACTGCTGCCCGCCCGGGTTGTAGACCTTGGCGCTCGGGAACATCGAGTCCATGCCGAACGTGCGGTACTCGTCGGGCGCGATCGGCACGACGCGCTTGCCGATCTCGGGGTCCTTCATCCAGTCCTTGAGCAGCCGGACGACGGCCATGGTCGTCGCGACGGCGTGCTTGCCGCCGCCCTTGGCCAGCTCGGCGTAGACCGCGTCGCCAGGCAGCTTGAGCGGCTTCGCGCGCAGGACCCGCCGCGGCAGGGACCCGCCGAGCGACTCGCGGCGCTGCTTCATGTACTCGATCTCGGGGGAGTTCTCGCCCGGGTGGAAGAACGGCGCAGCGCCGGTCTCCTCGTAGGAGCGCTCGAGGTC
>JAOPXU010000298.1 GCA_025964985.1 Nocardioides sp. | reverse complement strand
AGTTACGGCGGCCATAGCGACAGGGAAACACCCGGTCCCATACCGAACCCGGAAGTTAAGCCTGCCAGCGCCGATGGTACTGCAATCGCGAGGTTGTGGGAGAGTAGGACGCCGCCGGACAAACATTTGCAACAGGGCGACCCCTCGGGGTCGCCCTGTTGTGTTTTTGCCTTCTGCGGCGTTGTGGACATGACCAGGAGTTGTCCACAACTGCGATATCGCGCTCTTTCTCCACCAGTGCAGTCACCGGTTGCCGAGCCTTGTCGGCAGGGGCGGTGAGGCTGCGTGCAGGAGGTGATGTGCAATGCCTGCACAGCTGAAGCAAGAAGAGGTGACCACGGGTCCTGATGAGGCCCTGGTCAACGAGGTACGACTCGTCGGGCGGCTCTCCGCGCTGCCCGAGGAGAAGGAGATGCCGAGCGGGGACACGCTGGTGGCGTTCCGCCTGGTGGTCGGCCGGCCGCCTGACGCCAAGCGCCGGACGACTGTGGACGCCCTCGAGTGCGTCGTCTGGACGTCGCGGGCCAAGCGCTCAGTGCGGTCGTGGCGCGTCGACGACGTCGTCGAGGTGCACGGGTCGCTGCGTCGGCGGTTCTTCAGGACGGGTGCGGGTCCGGCGTCCCGGGTGGAGGTGGAGGTGGAGCGGGCTCGACTCGTTCGTCGTGCCACGAGCGGATGAAGACGCCGAACGCCGGCTTGGGTTGGAACGACGTGGCCTTCTCGGGGAACAGGCGACCTGCGTCCACGACCTGCTGCACCTGCGCCAGCGTGGGCGCGGGCATCAGCACGGCCGTGCCGTGGTCGGGGCCCGCCTGTCCCAGGGCGTCCTGGGCGGCGTGGTGGTAGGTCACCCGGCTCGGTCCGTGGGCGAGCGAGGGCACGAGGCGCTCGTGGAGCACCTCCACCTCGACGCGTCCGTCATCGAGAGCCAGATCGACGACCAGCCACGTCTCGTTGTCGGTCGCGACCAGGGTGGCGGGACCGAGTGCGGCGACCGCCTCCTCGTGCGTGGTCTCGCGCGTGCGGATGTCGAGCGAGGCCGCGGCGTCGGCGACGTCGCGCACCGAAGATCCGAGGAGGACCCGGTGGATGGCCCCGAGGAAGAGCGGGGTGTCGTCGTGGTCGACGAGCATGGCCAGCCCCCGGTCGGTCGGTGCCCCGGGGTCGCGGGCCTGGAGCTTGAGGTACGCCGCGTAGCGGTGGTGGCCGTCGGCGATCAGTGCGGTCGTGGGCGCGAGGAGCTCGTTCACAGAGGCGATCGTGTCGGGGTCGGTCACCGACCAGAGGCGGTGCAGCTGACCGGCGCGGTCGGTGACCTGCTGGGGGGCTGCCGTCCGCACGTCGGCCAGGAGGTCGCGCAGCGGTGCCGGCGAGCGCTGGACCAGGAGGATCGGCGCCGGGTTGATGCCCATCTCGCCCATCCGGTCGGCGAGGTCGTCGGCCTGGGCCGGGTAGATCCCCTCGTGGGGGAGCAGCGCACGCTGGTCGAAGCGGGCAGCGCGGCGGGAGACGTCGACGCAGCCTACGAGGCCGCGGACCGTGATGCCGCTGACGGTGTACTCGTGCACGTAGAGCGCCGGCACGGCGTCGTGGACCAGGAAGCCGCGGTCCTCCCAGGAGCGGAGACGCTGCTGGACGTCGTGGTAGGGCCGGGACAGAGCGCGGGCCGAGGCCGGATCGGAGATCCGCGACCCGGCGAGCCGCATGGCCCGGAACGGCGCGAGCTGCAACGGACCGGCGACGAGAGGTGGGGTCACCGGCGCCTGGTCCATCCGCGAAGCCTACGAGGCGGGTTGCGGCGGAGGCTCTGTCGGCTCCTGCGAGAGTGGGCCCATGCTCTCGTCGTCCTCGTCAGCGCTCTGCGACGCCTACGACCTCGCGATGCTGGACCTCGACGGGGTCGTCTACGTGGGTCCCGACGCAGTGCCGGGCGCCGCGGGGCACCTCGCTGCCGCGCGGGACCGCGGCATGGGTGTCGCCTTCATCACCAACAACGCCTCGAGGCCGCCCGAGGCAGTCGCGACCCACCTGAGCGAGCTCGACGTGCCGGCGACCGTCGACGACGTCGTTACCTCGGCCCAGGCCGCTGCTGCGGTGCTGGCCGAGCGGCTGGGCGAGGGCGCTCGTGTGGTGCTCCTGGGCGGGCTCGGGCTCGAGATGGCGCTCGCCGAGCGCGGACTGCAGGCGGTCGGCGTCGAGGATGAGGCGGAGGCAGTGGTCTCCGGCTACGGACCCGACGTGCGCTGGGGCGACATCATGCGCGCCGCGGTACGGATCCGCGACGGGCTCTGGTGGGTGGCCAGCAACACCGACGGCACGATCCCGACCCCGTTCGGCGTCGCGCCGGGGCACGGGGTGCTGGTCGACACGGTCCGCCGGTTCTCCAGCGTCGAGCCGGTGGTGGCCGGCAAGCCGGCGCGACCGCTGCTCGACGAGACCGTGCGCCGGATGGGCGGCGAGCGACCGCTGATGGTCGGCGACCGTCTCGACACCGACATCGCCGGAGCCCACCAGGTCGGCATCGATTCGCTGCTCGTGCTGACCGGGGTGAGCGGGCTGGCCGAGCTGGTGGCGGCGAGGCGAGACGAGCGGCCCACCTACGTCGGTCTCGACCTGCGGGCGCTCACCGAGCCCCAGCCCGCTCCGGAGCAGGACGGCGGAGCCTGGGTGCTGGGCGACCAGCGGGCCGAGGTCGTCGACGGCACCATGCGGGTCACCGGCGAGGGCGAGCCGGCGGACTGGTGGCGCGTGGTCGCGGCGGCGGGGTGGGCCTGGCTCGACGAGACCGGCGAGGCTGCCGACACCAGCGGACTCGCGGTGCCCGCGGCGTCCTGAACCGCGGGCGGGCGGTAGCCTCGGGCGCATGACGGAGGGCGCGGACCTGTACGACGAGGTCGACGACCCACCCGTCGAGCGGCCCGAACCGACTGGCATCGAACGGGTGGACGCGGTGCTGGACGCCGTGGCCTCGGCTGCGGACCAGCCCGTCACCGAGCAGGTCGCGGTGTTCGAGCAGGCCCACGCCGAGCTGCGGCGCACCCTCGACGACCCCCGCCCGGCCTGACCGTGCCGCCACGGCGGCTGCGGCTCGACGCCGAGCTCGTACGACGAGGCCTCGCCCGCTCGCGCGAGCACGCGGCTGAGCTGGTGACCGCGGGCCGGGTCAAGGTGTCCGGTGCGGTGGCGACCAAGCCGGCGACCGGGGTCACGACCGACCTGCCCATCGTCGTCAAGGACGACCCGGACCGGCCCGACTACGTCTCGCGCGGCGGGCACAAGCTGGCCGGGGCGCTCGACGTCTTCGAGCCGGCCGGACTGGTGGTGGCGAAGAGACGGTGCCTGGACGCCGGCGCGTCGACCGGTGGGTTCACCGACGTGCTGCTGCGCCGCGGGGTCCGCGAGGTGGTGGCGGTCGACGTCGGCTACGGCCAGCTCGCGTGGTCGCTGCAGAGCGACGAGCGGGTACTGGTGCTTGACCGGCAGAACGTCCGCGAGCTGACGCCCGACTTGATCGGCGGTGCGGTCGACCTGGTCGTGGGCGACCTGTCGTTCATCTCGCTCACGCTGGTGCTGGACGCGCTGCTCGGGGTCACCGCGGCCGACGGCGACCTGGCGCTGATGGTCAAGCCGCAGTTCGAGGTGGGCAAGGACCGTGTCGGCAAGGGCGGGGTGGTCCGCGACCCCGAGCTGCGCATCGAGGCGGTCGAGCACGTGGCCGCCGAGGCGGCCCGCCGGGGCTGGGGCGCCCGCATGGTGACGCGCAGCCCGCTGCCGGGACCGTCGGGCAACGTCGAGTTCTTCTTGTGGCTGCGCCGCGGGGAGGTGGAGATCACCGGGGACGACGTGCGCGCGGCTGTGCACGGCGCCGACGATGTGGGGGTGCCGGGTGAGAGGCTGGACGCATGACCACCCGACGCGTCCTGCTGCTGGCCCACACGGGCCGCGCCGAGGCGCGCGCGGTGGCCCTCGCGTTCGTCGAGGAGCTGACTGCCGAGGGGCTGGTCGTCCGCCTGCTGGCCGCCGAGGCCAAGGACCTGGGCATCTCCCTGGGTGAGCCCGGCCCGAGCATCGAGCTCACGGAGTCCGAGAGCGACGCGAGCCGCGACTGCGAGCTGACGCTGGTCATCGGCGGCGACGGCAGCATCCTGCGTGCGGTCGAGCTGACCCACGACAGCGGCACCCCGGTCCTGGGCGTCAACCTGGGCCACGTCGGCTTCCTCGCCGAGGCCGAGGTCGGCGAGATGGAGTCGACGATCCGCGCGATCGTCGACAGCACCTACACCGTCGAGGACCGGCTCACGCTCGACGTCGAGGTGGTGCTAGGGAGCGAGGTGCTCACGCGCACGTTCGCGGTCAACGAGGCCAGCGTCGAGAAGGCCGCCCGCGAGCGGATGCTCGAGGTGGTGGTCGAGGTCGACGGTCGACCCCTGTCGCGGTGGGGCTGCGACGGCGTGGTCTGTGCGACGCCGACCGGCTCGACCGCCTACAACTTCAGCGCCGGCGGCCCGATCGTGTGGCCGCAGGTCGAGGCCCTGTGCCTGGTGCCGCTCAGCGCCCACGCGCTCTTCGCCCGGCCGATGGTCGTGGCGCCCAGCTCGCTGATCGCCATCGAGGTGCTCGCGGGCAACCAGGGAGCGGGCGTGCTGTGGTGCGACGGGCGGCGCACGGTCGACCTGCCGCCCGGCGCTCGGGTCGAGGTACGCCGCGGACGCCAGCCGGTCCGGCTGGCCCGGCTGCACGAGGCGTCGTTCGCCGACCGGCTGGTGGCCAAGTTCGGGCTCAACGTCGAGGGATGGCGCGGCGAGGGCGAACGCCGGCTGCGAGGAGGCACCCGGTGATCGAGGAGATCCGCATCGGCTCGCTCGGGGTCATCGAGTCCTCGGTGCTCGAGCTCGGGCCCGGCCTGACCGTCATCACCGGTGAGACCGGTGCCGGCAAGACCATGGTCGTCACCGCCCTCGGGCTGCTGCTGGGCGGGCGCGCCGACAGCTCGTCGGTGCGCACCGGCGCCAGGCAGGCCCGCGTCGAGGGCGTCGTCCGGGTCGCCGGGCTCGACGCGTTCCGCGCGGCGGTCGACGAGGCCGGGGGAGAGATCGAGGACGGCGTCGTCGTGCTCGCCCGCAACGTCTCGGCCGAGGGCCGCTCGCGCGCCTTCGTCGGCGGCGCGACGGTGCCGGTGGCGCGGCTGACCGAGGTCGCCGAGCCGCTGGTGGCGGTCCACGGCCAGTCCGACCAGCACCGGCTCCTGCTGCCTCGCGCCCAGCGCGACGCGCTCGACCGGTTCGGCGGCGACGCCGTCGACAAGCTGCTGCCCTCCTACGTCACGACCTATCGCGCGCTCGAGGCGACCAGTCGCGAGCTCGCCGAGGTCACCGCCTCGGCCCGCGAGCGGGCCCGCGAGGCCGACCTGCTGCGCTTCGGCCTCGGCGAGGTCGAGGCCGTCTCGCCCGAGCCGGGCGAGGACGAGACGCTGGCCGCCGAGGAGTCGCGGCTCGGCTACGCAGACACCCTGCGCACCGCGGCCGAGCAGGCCCGCGAGGCGCTGAGCAGCGAGAGCGGCAACCCCGACGCCCTGGCCACCACCTCCGCGGCCCGCGGGTTCCTGTCCGGCGTGCGCGACCACGACCCCGAGGCCGCTGAGCTGGCCGACCGGCTCGCCGAGGTGACCTACCTCGTCTCCGACGTCGCCGCCGACGTGGCCTCCTACGCCTCCCGGCTCGACACCGACCCCGCTCGGCTGGCCGCCGTCTCCGAGCGGCGGGCGGCGCTGACGGCGCTGACCCGCAAGTACGGCGACACCATCGACGAGGTCCTCGCCTGGGCGCAGCAATCCGCGACGCGCCTGTTCGAGCTCGACGGCACCGACGAGCGCATCGCCGCCCTGTCCGCCGAGCGTGACCGACTGGGCGCCGAGCTGACCAGCGCGGCCGCTGCGCTCAGCAAGGCCCGCACCAAGGCGGCCCGCCGCCTCGAGAAGCAGGTCACTGCCGAGCTGGGGCTGCTCGCCATGCCGCACGCCCGCCTGACCATCACCGTCGAGCCGATCGAGCCAGCGGCGCACGGTGCCGACGACGTCCAGCTGCTGCTCGCGGCCAACACCGGTGCCGAGCCGCGCCCGCTCAACAAGGGTGCGTCCGGCGGTGAGCTGTCGCGGGTGATGCTGGCCCTCGAGGTGGCGCTGGCCGGCACCAGCCCGGTGCCGACGTTCGTCTTCGACGAGGTCGACTCCGGGGTCGGCGGCGCGGCGGCCGTCGAGGTCGGACGACGGCTGGCCCAGCTGGCCAAGACCGCCCACGTCCTCGTGGTCACCCACCTGCCGCAGGTGGCGGCGTACGCCGACCGGCACGTGCTGGTGCAGAAGGCCAGTGACGGCTCGGTGACGACCTCCGGGCTGCAGGTCCTCGACGACGCGGCGCGCGAGCGCGAGCTGTCGCGGATGCTCGCCGGCATGGCCGACTCCGACACCGCACTGGCCCACGCCAAGGAGCTGCTGGAGGTAGCGCGTGGTGCTGGCCGCTGACCGGGCGTTCCTGGGATAGGATCGAATCCCGTGAAGGTTGCCCCGGTTGACCAGTCCAAGCACGTGTTCGTCACCGGAGGCGTCGCCTCCTCTCTCGGCAAGGGTCTGACCGCCTCGAGCCTCGGTCGCCTGCTGCGCTCGCGCGGCCTGCGGGTGACGATGCAGAAGCTCGACCCCTACCTCAACGTCGACCCCGGGACGATGAACCCGTTCCAGCACGGCGAGGTGTTCGTCACCAACGACGGCGCCGAGACCGACCTCGACATCGGGCACTACGAGCGGTTCCTCGACACCGACCTCGGCCAGATCGCCAACGTGACGACCGGCCAGGTCTACTCCAGCGTCATCGCCAAGGAGCGCCGCGGCGACTACCTCGGCGACACCGTGCAGGTCATCCCGCACATCACCAACGAGATCAAGGACCGCATCCTCGCGATGGGTGCGCCCGACATCGACGTCGTGATCACCGAGATCGGCGGCACGGTCGGCGACATCGAGTCGCTGCCGTTCCTGGAGTCCGCGCGCCAGGTGCGCCACGAGATCGGCCGCGACAACTGCTTCTTCCTGCACGTCTCGCTGGTGCCCTACATCGGGCCCTCGGGCGAGCTCAAGACCAAGCCCACCCAGCACTCGGTGGCCGCGCTGCGGCAGGTCGGCATCCAGCCCGACGCCGTCGTGTGCCGCGCCGACCGCGAGCTGCCCGACTCGATCAAGCGCAAGATCTCGCTGATGTGCGACGTCGACGAGGAGGCCGTGGTCACCGCGGCCGACGCCCCGTCGATCTACGACATCCCCAAGGTGCTGCACCGCGAGGGCCTCGACGCCTACGTCGTGCGCCGCCTCGACCTGCCCTTCCGCGACGTCGACTGGACCGTGTGGGACGACCTGCTGCGCCGGGTCCACCACCCCAAGGAGGACGTGACCGTCGCGCTGGTCGGCAAGTACATCGACCTGCCCGACGCCTACCTCTCCGTCGTCGAGGCGCTGCGCGCCGGTGGCTTCGCCCACGAGGCCAAGGTGCACGTGCGCTGGGTGCCCTCCGACGAGTGCGACACCCCCGCCGGGGCCGCCAAGCACCTCGCCGACGTCGACGCGGTCGTCGTCCCGGGTGGCTTCGGCATCCGCGGCATCGAGGGCAAGCTCGGGGCGCTCACCTTCACCCGCACCCACGGCATCCCGACCCTCGGGCTGTGCCTGGGGCTGCAGTGCATGGTCATCGAGTACGCCCGCAACGTCACCGGCCTGACCGAGGCCGCCTCGACCGAGTTCGACCCGGCCTGCAGCGAGCCGGTGATCGCCACGATGGAGGAGCAGAAGTCCATCGTCGACGGCGCCGGTGACCTCGGCGGCACCATGCGGCTCGGGCTCTACCCTGCCGACCTGGTCGCCGGCACCATCGTGCGCGAGGTCTACGGCACGGAGCGGATCGAGGAGCGCCACCGGCACCGCTACGAGGTCAACAACGCCTACCGCGACCAGATCGCCGAGTCGGGCCTGGTGTTCTCCGGGGTCAACAACGACCTCGACCTGGTCGAGTTCGTCGAGCTGCCGCGCGAGGTGCACCCCTACTACGTCTCGACCCAGGCCCACCCCGAGCTCCGCTCACGCCCGACCCGTCCGCACCCGCTGTTCGCCGGGCTGGTGGGTGCGGCGATCGAGCGCCAGAAGGAGCTGCGGTTCCCGATCGAGGTCCCGCACGACGACGAGGCCGTGGCGCTCGTCGACTGAGCCCGGCTCGGGCAGCCAGCTCAGTCCGGCAGCACCCCGCGGGCGCGGAGCCGCCGCGCGAGCCGGTCGGAGCCGGTGAGCAGCGCGGTGCGCACGGTCGGCTGCGTCGTCGTCGCCTCGGCCGCGGCGCGCGCCCGGTCGAGGAACCCCTGGTCGCCGACATCGGGGAACAGGCTGCCGATGAGGCCGAGCACGTTGAGCATCGCGCCGGGCGGCAGCGAGGTCACCAGGTCGAGGTAGGCGTCGGGGTAGGGCCCGAGCACGTCGGCCTGCTCCGGGCGCCAGAACGCCTCGCGGAACTGCCCCTGCAGGGTGCCCGAGGGCACCGCCCGGTCCACGGCCGCGATCGTCCAGGCCTCGGCCTTGGCCTCCGCGGTCGGCCGGGCGGCGCGTACGACGTCGCCGCGCACGGCAGCATCGGGGTCGGGGTCGACGGCCTGGAGGGCGGCGACCGCAGCGTCGTCGTAGGCGCCGAGCGCCGCGTGGCGCATGAGCAGGCGCCAGTGCAGGTCGACGTCGTCAGCCGCGGCCTCGACGACCGGCGCGAGCTGGTCACCGGTGCCGGTGGCGGCGAGGGTCCGCAGGGCGGGGCGGCGCAGGTCGGGGACGGCGGTGAGCCGGGTCGCGAGCTCGGCGACGCGCGACTGCTGCTCCACGACCCGCTCGGACGGCGTCCAGGACGTGGCGACCGCGTCGGCCAGGTGCAGCAGCGGCTCGACGAGGTCGGGGACCGTCTCGCGGTCGAGGGCGTCGAGCAGGCAGTCGAGGACGGCGTCGGGGGAGGCTTCACCCCGCACCAGCCGGTCCCAGGCGCTGCTGAGCGCGACGGCGCGTGCGGTGGCGTCGGGCAGCCGGCCGGCAGAGCGCAGGACGGCGTCCGCCGACCCCTCGGTGCGCAGCGAGCCGAAGGTCCACGCCGAGGCGTCGACCAGGTGCAGGTCGGCGTCGGGCAGGTCAGCCACCTCGGTCGACGTCCCGGACGTCGTCACCGGCGTCAGCGCGACGAGCTCGAGGGGACCCGAGCCGGTGTCGCGGTAGGAGCCGACCTCGACGCGGTGGGGCCGCGGGTCGCCGTGGGGTGCGTCGGCCCGCAGCGTCGCGGTGCCTCCGGCACCCGGCACCAGGGTCAGCATGTCGGTGCCGGCCCGGTCGAACCAGGCGGCCGTCCACCCGGACAGGTCGGTGCCGGAGGCGGCGCCGATCGCGTCCATCAGGTCGGCCAGGCGCGTGTTGCCCCAGGCGTGGTCGCGGAAGTAGGAGCGCAGGCCCTCGACGAAGGCGTCCTCGCCGACGTAGGCGACGAGCTGGCCGAGGACGGCCGAGCCCTTCTCGTAGGTGATGGCGTCGAAGTTGGCCATCGCCTGGGCCACGTCGGGCACCTCGCCGCGGATGGGGTGGGAGGCCGGACCCATGTCGGCGGCGTACGCGCTCGGCATCGCCGAGAGCAGCTCGGAGGCGAGGGCGTCGACGTAGTCGGTGGCGCGGACCTGCGCCCACAGCGCCGCCCAGGAGGCGAAGGCCTCGTTGAGCCACAGGTCGTCCCACCAGCGCATCGTCACGAGGTCGCCGAACCACATGTGGGCCATCTCGTGCAGGAGCACGTTGGCGACCAGCGAGCGTTGCTGGCGGGTCGGCTCGCTGCGCCACAGGACGGCGTCGCTCCAGGTGACGCAGCCCCAGTTCTCCATCGCGCCGCCCATGTTGGGCACGAAGACCTGGTCGTAACGGTGCTGCGCGAACGGCTGGCCGAAGCGCTCGCCGAAGAATGCGAGCCCGGCCTCGGTGAGTCCGAGGAGCTCGGCGGCGTCGCGCTCGAGGAAGGTGCGCAGGGACTGGCGGGCGAAGAGCCCGAGGCTGTGGCCGCCGCGCTCCTCGCGGACCTCGACGAACGGACCGGCGTTGACCACGACGACGTACGTCGACAGCGGCGGGGTGTCGGGGAAGAGCCAGGCGCGCGAGCCGTCGGGCTGCTCGGTGACGGTGTCGGGGGCGCTGTTGCTGGTGACCGTCCACGTCGCCGGGGCGAGGACGGTGAAGCCGTGCGGTGCCTTGAGGTCGGGCTGGTCGAAGCAGGCCCAGGCGCGCCGGGCGTCGTCGGCCTCGAAGCTGGTCCACACGTAGACGAGTCCGTCGGCGGGGTCGACCGTGCGCAGGATGCCGGCCGAGGAGGCCGTGTCGTCCTGGACGCAGGAGACCTCCAGGACGTTGTCGGCCTGCAGGTCGGGGAGGGGGAGCCGGCCGTCGACGGCGGTGGCGACGTCGAGCGGGGTGCCGTTGAGGGTCGCGCCGGTGATGGTCGCGGTGCAGTCGACGAACGTCGAGGCGCCCGGCTGGGCGCAGGAGAAGGCAGCGGTCGACGTCGACGCCCACCGCTCGCCCTCGAGGAGACCGCGCATGTCGACCTCGATGTCGTAGCGCGCGACGGTGATGAGGTCGGCGCGCTGCTCGGCCTCCCGCTGGGTCAGGCTGAGCTCGGCCACGAGCCGCTCCGTTCGTCTGCCGGTCCTGGTGCGGACCTGGGGCACTGTCGTGCACGCTAGCGTCGGAGCATGTCCGAGCTCGTCGACGCCCCTCAGCAGTGGCCGGTCACCGGCACCAACGACCTGCACCGCGACCGCTGGGTCGTGGCCCTGCGCGAGGACTTCGTCGAGACGCCCGACGGGGCCACGGCCCGCCGGGTGGTGATGGAGCACCCGGGAGCCGCGGTGGTGCTCGCCGTCGACGACCACCAGCGGGTCTTCGTGCTGTGGCAGTACCGGCACCCGGCGGGTCGCCGCTTCGTCGAGATCCCGGCCGGCCTGCTCGACGGCTACGCCGACGAGGCCCCGGTCGAGGTCGCGAAGCGCGAGCTGCGCGAGGAGGCCCAGCTGCAGGCGACCACGTGGACGCCGCTGGTGGCGTCGTACCCCTCGCCGGGGATCAGCGCCGAGGTGCACCACCTGTTCCTCGCCCAGGGACTGAGCGCGGCCGACCGCGGCGACTTCGAGCTGCACCACGAGGAGGCCGACATGACGTCGGCCTGGGTCCCGTTCGCCGAGCTCCACGACGCCGTCCTCGCCGGGCGGATCACCGACGGGCCGGTCATCCAGGCCGTGCTCCTGGCCCGGGCGCGCGGTCTCGTCTGACCGCCCCTGAGGCGTTAGCGTTCGCTCGGGTCACGAGCCCTCCACCCCTAACCCCACACCCAGGGAGATCAGCGTGCGCATCGGCGTTCCGAAGGAAGTCAAGAACCACGAGTACCGCGTCGCCATCACGCCGATCGGCGTGCACGAGCTGACCGCGCACGGCCACGACGTCGTGATCGAGCAGGGCGCGGGCGTCGGCTCGTCGATCGCCGACGAGGAGTACGTCGCCGCGGGCGCCACCATCGTGGCCACGCCCGAGGAGGCGTGGGGCACCGACGGCGGCCCTGGTGCACCGGACATGGTGCTCAAGGTCAAGGAGCCCGTGGCGGAGGAGTACCACCGCATGCGCGAGGGCCTGACGCTGTTCACCTACCTCCACCTCGCCGCCGACAAGCCGCTGACCGAGGAGCTGATGGACCGCAAGGTCACGGCGATCGCCTACGAGACGGTGCAGCTGCCCTCGGGCGGGCTGCCGCTGCTCTACCCGATGTCGGAGGTCGCGGGCTGCCTCGCGCCCCAGGTCGGTGCCTACTCGCTGCTCAAGGCCCAGGGTGGCCGCGGCGTGCTCATGGGCGGCGTCGGTGGCGTGGCCAACGCCAAGGTCGTCATCATCGGCGCCGGTGTCTCCGGCCAGAACGCCGCCAACATCGCACTCGGCATGGGTGCCGACGTCACCCTGCTCGACACCGACCTCGACAAGCTGCGGATGTCGTTCTGGCGCTACAACAACCGGGTGCACGGGCTGGCGTCGTCGCGGCTGGCCATCGAGCAGCAGGTCACCGAGGCCGACATGGTCATCGGCGCCGTGCTGATCCCCGGTGCCGCAGCGCCCAAGCTGGTCTCCAACGAGCTGGTCTCGCGGATGAAGCCGGGCTCGGTGCTCGTCGACATCGCAGTCGACCAGGGCGGCTGCTTCGAGGACACCCACGCCACCACCCACGCCGACCCGACCTACCAGGTGCACGGCTCGACGTTCTACTGCGTGGCCAACATGCCCGGCGCGGTGCCCAACACCTCGACCTACGCGCTGACCAACGCGACCCTGCCGTACGCCGTCGCGCTGGCCGACAAGGGCTGGTCCGCCGCCTGCGTCGCCGACCGCTCGCTCGCCCTGGGCCTCAACACCCACGCCGGCCAGCTCACCAACGGCCCCGTCGGCGAGGCCGTCGGCATCCCCGCCGTCCCGCTCGACGACGTCCTGACGTCCTGACCCCTCGACGCTGGCGGACGGGGCGGTGACGGTGCAGACGGGGGTGGCGGGTGGCATCGGCGCCGCCGTGCGCACCTACCTCGACCACCTCACCGTCGAGAAGGGCCTCGCGCCCAACACGCTCAGCTCCTACCGGCGCGACCTGCGCCGCTACCTGGAGTTCCTGGGCCAGCAGGGGATCGACGACCTCGGCCAGGTCAGCGAGGCGACGGTGACGTCGTTCCTCGTGCGGCTGCGCGAGGGCGACGCCGACCACCCGGCGCTGAGCTCGACGTCGGCGGCGCGGACGGTGGTGGCCGTGCGCGGCTTCCACCGGTTCGCGGTCGCCGACGGCCTCACCGAGCTCGACCCGGCCTCGGCGGTCAAGCCGCCGGCGGCGGCCAAGCGGCTGCCCAAGGCGCTGCCGCTGGCCGACGTCGAGGCGATCCTCGAGGCGTCCGGCGCCCCGGGCACGACGCTCGCGCTGCGCGACCGGGCGCTGCTCGAGGTGCTCTACGGCACCGGCGCGCGGATCTCGGAGGCGACCGGGCTCGACGTCGACGACCTCGACCTGGTCGACGGCACGGTGCTGCTGCGCGGCAAGGGCGGCAAGGAGCGGCTCGTGCCCGTGGGCTCCTACGCCCGCGAGGCGGTCGAGGCCTATCTCGTGCGCGGGCGCACCGAGCTCGTCACGACCCGCGCCGTCGGCGGGGCGCTGTTCCTCAACGCCCGTGGCGGCCGGCTCTCGCGGCAGTCGGCGTGGGCGGTGCTGGTCAAGGCGGCCGAGCGCGCCGGGGTCACCCGCGACGTCTCGCCGCACACCCTGCGCCACTCCTTCGCGACCCATCTGCTCGACGGCGGGGCCGACGTACGCGTGGTGCAGGAGCTGCTCGGGCACGCGTCGGTGACGACCACGCAGGTCTACACGCTCGTCACCGTCGACAACCTGCGCGAGGTCTTCGCCACGGCCCACCCGCGCGCCCGCGACTGACCGCCCCGGGCGGCCCGCCCGCGCGGCGTGCGGGAGGATGAGGCGGTGCCCCCACCAGCCCAGGACCAACGGTGCGCCCATGAGTGCTGACACCTCCTGGGTCCCGCCCCGCGGCACGCCGCCCGACGACGTCTACCTGGCGGTGTCGGCGTACGCCGAGGGCCGCGGCCTGCCGCTCTACCCCCACCAGGACGAAGCCCTGATGGAGGTCGTCGCCGGCAACAACGTCGTCCTGGCGACGCCCACCGGGTCCGGCAAGTCGCTGGTCGCGCTGGGGGCGCACGCCGCGGCGCTGGCCGACGACCGGGTGTCGTTCTACACCGCCCCGATCAAGGCGCTGGTGAGCGAGAAGTTCTTCGACCTGTGCCAGGTCTTCGGTGCCGACAACGTCGGGATGCTCACCGGCGACGCCTCGGTCAACTCCGAGGCCCCGATCATCTGCTGCACCGCCGAGGTGCTCGCCAACATCGCGCTGCGCGAGGGCGCGTCGGCCGACGTCGGCCTGGTCGTGATGGACGAGTTCCACTTCTACGCCGAGCCCGACCGCGGGTGGGCGTGGCAGGTGCCGCTGCTCGAGCTCACCGACACCCAGTTCGTCCTGATGTCGGCGACCCTCGGCGACGTCTCCGAGCTGGCCGCCGACCTGACCCGGCGCAACGGTCGCGAGACCGCCGTCGTCGACGAGGCCGAGCGGCCGGTCCCGCTGACCTTCACCTGGGCGCTGACCCCGCTCGCCGAGACGCTCGAGGAGATCGTCTCGACCCACCAGGCGCCGGCGTACGTCGTGCACTTCACGCAGAAGGACGCCGTCGAGCACGCGACCTCGCTGCTCACCGCGCCGTGGCTGCCCAAGGCCACGGTGGTCGACCTGCCGGTCGGGTTCCGCTTCGGTGCCGGGTTCGGCAAGACGCTGTCCAAGCTGCTGCGCCGGGGGATCGGCGTGCACCACGCCGGGATGCTGCCGCGCTACCGACGGCTCGTCGAGCAGCTCGCGCAGGCCGGCGCGCTCACCGTCATCTGCGGCACCGACACGCTCGGCGTCGGCATCAACGTGCCGATCCGCACGGTGCTGTTCACCGCGCTGGCCAAGTACGACGGCAACCGGTCGCGCGTGCTGCGGGTGCGCGAGTTCCAGCAGATCGCCGGGCGGGCCGGCCGCGCGGGCTTCGACACCGCCGGCTACGTCGTCGTCCAGGCCCCCGAGCACACCATCGCCAACGAGAAGGCCAAGGCCAAGGCCGCGGCCAAGAACGAGGCGATGAGCGAGGAGAAGCGCGCCAAGCGGGGCAGCAAGGCCCAGCTCAAGAAGCCGCCCGAGGGCACGGTCGTGTGGACCGAGGCGACGTTCGACAAGCTCGTCGCCGGCGTGCCCGAGCAGCTGGTCTCGCGGATGAAGGTCGACAACGCGATGCTCGTCAACGTCCTCTCGCGCGACGAGGACGCCGTCGCGGTGCTGCGCCGCCTGCTCACCGACAACCACGAGCAGCGACGCAGCCAGCTCAAGCTCGTGCGCCGTGCCGTGCGGCTGGCCCGCAGCCTGGTCGACTCGGGGACCGTCGTACGCCTCGACGAGCTCGACGAGCTCGGCCGCCGCTACGTGCTCGCCGACGACGTGCCCGACGACTTCGCGCTCAACCAGCCGCTGTCGCACTACGCGATCGAGGCGCTCGACCTGCTCGACCCCGAGTCCGACGACTACACCGTCGAGATCGTCTCGGTCATCGAGGCGACCCTCGAGGCACCGCGCCAGATCCTGTTCGCCCAGCAGCACGCGGCCCGCGGCGAGGCGCTGTCGGAGATGAAGGCCGACGGCCTCGAGTACGACGAGCGGATGACGCTGCTCGACAAGATCACCTGGCCGCAGCCGCTCGCCGAGCTGCTGGAGGCGACGTACGAGATCTACCGCACGCGGCACCCGTGGCTGCGCGAGGACGCGCTCGACCCCAAGTCGGTGGTGCGCGAGATCTACGAGCAGGGGATGTCGTTCACCGACTTCTGCTCGCGCTACCAGCTGGCGCGCTCCGAGGGGCTGGTGCTGCGATACCTCACCGACGCCTACCGCGCGCTGCGCCAGACCGTGCCGGAGTCGCACCGCACGCCCGAGCTCGACGACCTGCTCGAGTGGCTCGGCGAGACCATCCGGCAGACCGACTCCTCCCTGCTCGACGAGTGGGAGGCGCTCAACGACCCCGAGCACGCCGCCCGCACGGTCACCGAGAACGAGCCGCCCAGCTCACCGCGCCCGATCTCCAAGCAGGACCGGGCGTTCCGCGTCATGGTGCGCAACGCGGTGTGGCGCCGCGTCGAGCTCGTCGCCCGTGACGACCTCGACGGCCTGATGCGTCTCGAGCGCGACGCCGCCGACCGGCTCGACCCGCCGCGCGACGTCGTGATGGGCCGCTCGGCCTGGGACGAGGCGATCGAGGCCTACTACGCCCAGCACGACACGGTCCGCACCGACGGCGACGCCCGCGGGCCCGAGCTGATGCGCATCGAGCCCGAGACCGGCACCCCGGCCGGCGTCGACGCCGATGACGACCCGGGGGAGACCCGGCTGTGGCGCGTCACCCAGACCCTCGCCGACCCCGCCGGCGACCGCGACTGGGTCATCGAGGCGATCGCCGACCTCGACGCCTCCGACGATGCCGGCGAGCTGGTGCTGGCCACCGTCGCCTTCCGGTGCTTGACGGACGGGTGAGCCCGGGGGAGTAGGAGTCCCCGGTCGACCGGGGATTCCTCCACCTGTCCGGCGAACCGTTGCCCGACCAGTGGAGGTTCCGCCGGACAAGTCGCGACCGCGAGCGGACCTCAGCGCAGGTAGCAGAGGCTGTTGAAGCAGGAGCGGAACCAGGCCCGGCCGCCGACCAGGGAGCCGATCTGCTTCTTGCCCGAGGCGGTGTCGGAGCCGCTGGGGACGCCGTCGTCGAACCAGAGCATCGCCCACAGCGGCCGGACGCCGGCCTTGCGCACCGTGGTGGTGATGGCGGCGGGGTTCCAGGACCCGTCCCGGCTGCCGTGCGGGCCGACCTCGGTCAGCGCCATCCGCGTGACGCGGGCGACGCGGTCGATGGCGGCGTAGCCCTCGAGGCCGAGCACGTCGACGGCGTTGCCCTGGCCGATCTCGGGGTCGTAGCTGTCGAGTCCGCCGACGTCGACCCTGAGGGGGACGTAGGCGGCGGGGTCGGTGGTCGAGGAGGTCTTGCGGTTGCCGGAGTAGCCCCAGACCACGTTGTGCACGCCGGCCTCGGTCGCGCGACGCTGCAGCTCGGCGTACAGGCGCTGGTAGATGGACGGCGTGGGCTTGCCCCACCAGAAGAACCCGCCGTTGACCTCGTGCAGCGCGCGTACGACGACCGCCGTGCGCTCGCCGTCGACCGCGCCGTCGTCGCCGTCGGCGTCGCTGTCGCCGTCCTGGAACCGCTTGAGCAGCTGCAGCTTGGCGTCCCAGTCGGCCCAGAACGCCTGGTAGGCGGCCGACTCGGGGTTGTTGAGCAGGGGCGCCAGACCTTGGGGCGGGGTGTTGTAGGGCCCGCCGGTGAACGGGTTGGGGGCGTGCCACGACGCGACGAGGACGGAGCCGGCCTTGGCCCGGTCGAGCAGGCCCTGCACGTTGCGGTCGACGTAGGGGAACGCCGCGGTCGCGGCCTGGCCGAGCTCCTCGAGGTCGAAGCCGACGACGGCCGGGGTGATGCCGGCGATCGGGACGTCCCAGCCGGGGTCGCGGGAGATGTTGACCTGCTGGCCGATGCCCATCAGCGCGTTGGACCCCCAGCGGTCGAGGCGGGTCAGCAGGCAGAAGACCTCACCGGTCGCGCCGCCGTCGACGGGCGGCACGGACGGCGTGCACGAGGTGTCGGCGTTGACCCGCAGCGAGCGGGTCGTCGAGACCGCCGGCTTGAAGTAGGTCGTGCCGGCCACGGCGACCCGGTACGCCGAGCTGCCGGTCTCGGTGACCGCGAGCGGCAGGAACGCCCGGCCGGTGGTGTCGGTGCGGGTGCGGACCAGGGTGCGCCAGGCGGTGCCGTCCTGCTGCTGGAACGTGACGACGCGTCCGTCCTTGGCCGGGATGACCTGGGCGACCAGTCCGGTCGGCTCGACGGTGCCGTTGGCGTAGTAGGTCACCTGGTCGGGCGCGAGCCGCAGCGAGACCGTGGTCGCCTGCTTGGTCGAGGCGGCCGCCCCGGTGCTCGGGGACCCGAGGGCGGCCAGCAGCGTCGCCAGCAACGCCAGGGTCAGGAGCAGCGGGAGACGGCGCACGGGCGCCAGTCTCGCGAGGTCACCTCAAGATCCGCTCAAGACCGGCCCAGGATCAGGGCAGCCGGCAGACCCCGTCGGTGCACTGCGACAGCAGGGCCTCGCCGCCGCGCAGGGAGCCGAGCTGCTTGCGGCCGGTGTAGCCGTCGTCGCCGCTGCCGTCGTCGAACCACATCATCACGTACGCCGGGTCGACGCCGAGGGCTCGTGCGCGCGGGGCCACGCGGGCCGGGTCCCAGGCGCCGTCCTTGCTGCCGTGGGGGCCGGCCTCGGTCACCGCGGAGCGCGGCACCCGGCCGGCGAGCTCGGCCAGGCCGGCGAGCTCGAGGTCGCCCTGCGCGGACGTGGCGGCCATCGGCTCGTAGCTGTCGACGCCGGCGAGGTCGACGCGGTCGGGGAGGATGGCGAGCGGGTCGGTGATGCGCCCGTCGTTGACGGCGTTGGCCGACCAGCCCCACACGACGTTGTGGACGCCGGCGTCGGAGGCGCGCTGCTGGATGGTGGCGTAGAGCGCCTTGTAGGTCGCGGGGTCGGTGCCCTGGGCCCACCAGAACCAGTCGCCGTTGGCCTCGTGCAGGGGCCGGAACAGCACCGCAGCCGGGGCGGAGCGGCCGCCGTCGCCGGTCTGGAGGCGCAGCAGCAGCTCGAGCTTGGCGTCGACCTCGTCCCAGAAGACGGCGTACTCCTGCCGGGAGGGGTCGAGCAGGGCGCCGAGGTCCTGCCAGCGGCGGTCGTAGGAGTCGCCGCCGGTGCTGGGGTTGGGCGTGTGCCACGAGGCGGTGAGCACGACGCCCTGCTCTGCCAGCCCGAGCAGCGTCTCCAGCGGCGGCTGGGGGAAGCCGTAGGTCTCGCCGAGCGCGAGCTCGTCGAGGTCGAAGCCGACGACGGCCGGGCGCATCGGCCGCAGCTGGTTGAGCGGCTTGAGGTAGGTGCGGCTGGAGACGTTGAGCTGCTGGCCGAGGCCGTAGCGGCCCGAGGCGCGCCACTCGTCGAGCGTCGCGGCCAGGCACGTCGCCTCGGGTGTCGCCTCGGCGTCGACCAGCGGGATCGCGGGGGTGCAGGCCGGCCTCGGCGGGACCGTCTCGACCGGCGGCTCGACCGGCTCGACCGGCTCGACGGGTTGCTGCGGGGCACTCGGCTCCGTCTCGTACGACGACGGGGCGTCGGTCACGGCGGGGTCCTCACTGGCGGCGGGGACGGAGGTCGTGGAGGTCGCGGGGTCGGGCGCCGTGCCGGAGGCGGTCGAGGAGCCACCCGTGCCGGGCAGCATCGTGAGCAGGCACATGACGACGGCGAAGACGGCGGCGAGCAGGGCCCTGGGCATCATGGGCATCATGGGCTCGACCTCCTCTGCGTCCGGTCCGTCACGGCTGTCGTCAGTGTGACAGCCGCACCCGACGTCCCCGGGATCGTCGACGAGCGGTGGGTCCGCTGTGGACGAGCCGTGGAGAACGGGGCGGCGAGGCCCTCGGGACGAGACAGGCCTAGGCTCCCGGCGAGTCGTCCCCGAAGTCGCTCTGTCGACAATCCAGACTGGGGCTCGGGCCGGGTCACCGACCTCGACGACCACCACCAGAGGAGCAGCCATGACTGACGGATCGTTCGTCGGCACCCCCGCGATGCCGCCACGGACGCACGTCCCGCGCCCCGCCGCCGACGAGTCGCGTGACGCCGCGATGCTGCCGTTCGAGCGGCCGGCGACGACCGCGCCGGCGGCCTCCGCGGCGCCGGCGCAGCCAGCGATCGGCCCCACGGGCCGGGCGATGCCCGAGTTCCCCGACCCGCGACCCGTCGTGGCCGGACGTCCGGCGCGCGTGGTGTCGATGTGCAACCAGAAGGGCGGGGTCGGCAAGACCACGACCACCATCAACCTCGGCGCCTCGCTGGCCGAGCAGGGACGTCGCGTGCTGCTGGTCGACTTCGACCCGCAGGGCTCGCTGTCGGTCGGCCTGGGGCTCAACCCCCACGAGATGGAGCTGACGATCTACAACCTGCTCATGCAGCGCGACGTCACCCTCGACGAGGTCGTGGTCCCCTCCGGCGTGGCCGGCATGGACCTCCTGCCCTCCAACATCGACCTGTCGGCCGCCGAGGTGCAGCTGGTCCACGAGGTCGCCCGCGAGCAGACCCTGCAGCGCGTGCTGGCCCCGGCCATCGAGCACTACGACGTCATCCTCATCGACTGCCAGCCCTCGCTCGGCCTGCTGACGGTCAACGCGCTGACGGCATCCGACGGCGTCATCGTGCCGCTGGAGTGCGAGTACTTCGCGCTGCGCGGCGTCGCGCTGCTCAAGACCACCATCGACAAGGTGCGCGAGCGGCTCAACCCCAAGCTCGAGATCGACGGCGTCCTCGGCACCATGTTCGACGGCCGCACGCTCCACAGCCGCGAGGTCATGGAGCGCCTGGTGCAGGCCTGGGGCGACACCGTGTTCCACACGGTCATCCGCCGCACGGTCAAGTTCTCCGACGCGACCGTCGCCGGCGAGCCGATCACCGAGTACGCCTCCACCTCCGCCGGTGCCGACTCCTACCGCCAGCTCGCCCGGGAGGTGCTCGCCCGATGGCCCGGAGAGTGAGCCTGCCGGCGGCCGACGACCTCTTCCGGCCGACAGCGCCCGGTGATGCCACCGGCAGCGCCAGCCCGGACCCTGCGGTGGGGAAGCCGCAGGGGACCGTGCGGGCGGTGCCCAACCAGCCGGAGGAGGAGCCGGAGCCCGAGCCGGCCAAGAAGCGCGCCAGCGGTCGGGTCAAGCACGACGAGAAGATGACCGTCTACGTCACCTCCGACGAGCTCCTCGACCTCGAGCGCACGCGCCTGGAGCTGCGCGCCGTCCACGGCCTGGCCGTCGACCGCGGGCGCCTGGTGCGCGAGGCGATCGACCTGGTGCTGGCCGACTTCCACGAGCGCGGCGACGACAGCATGCTCGTGCGCGGTCTGCTGTCCGAATGACGCACCTGCTCACCCACCGGCCCGGATGCCAGCAGTGACGGCCACCGACCTCGTGCGGCCCGAGCCCGGTGCCGTCACGCCGGAGTTCTCGCTGCACCTCGACAACTTCGAGGGCCCCTTCGACCTGCTGCTGAGCCTGATCTCCAAGCACAAGCTCGACATCACCGAGGTCGCGCTGTCGCAGGTGACCGTCGAGTTCATCGCCCACGTCAAGGCCGGGGGACCGGTGTGGGACCTCGAGCAGACGACGTCGTTCCTGCTCGTGGCCTCCACGCTGCTCGACCTCAAGTGCGCCCGGCTGCTGCCGCAGGGCGACGTCGAGGACGAGGAGGACCTCGCGCTGCTCGAGGCGCGCGACCTGCTGTTCGCGCGGCTGCTGCAGTACAAGGCGTTCAAGCAGGTGGCGGCCGTCTTCTCGACCCGGCTCGACGGCGAGGCGCTGCGCCACCCGCGCGCGGTCGGGCTCGAGGAGCGCTTCGCCGGGATGCTGCCCGAGGTGCTCATCGGCATCGGCCTCGAGCAGTTCGCCCAGCTCGCGGCCAAGGCCCTGGAGCCCAAGGTCGAGCCCGAGGTCGGCCTGCAGCACATCCACACCAACACCGTCTCCGTGCGCGAGCAGGCCGGCCTGGTCGTCGACCGGCTCAAGCGGGGCGGCACCATGACGTTCCGGGCGCTGTGCGGCGACTCGCCCGACACCCTGACCACCGTCGCCCGGTTCCTCGCCCTGCTCGAGCTGTTCCGCGAGGGCGCCGTCGCCTTCGAGCAGGTCCAGGCGCTCGGCGAGCTGAGCGTGCGCTGGACCGGCGACGACGACACCGCCGACATCATCGAGATCGACGAGTTCGACGGCACCCCGCTGCCCGTCGTACCGGAGGAGCCCACCCATGACTGAGACCGAGCTGCTGGCCGTGCCCGTGGCCGAGCTGCGTCCCGCCCTCGAGGCCGTGCTGATGGTGGCCGACCAGCCGCTCGACGTGACGGTCCTGGCCACCGCCGTCGGCTACCCGGCAGAGGAGGTGACCGACGCCCTCGAGGCGCTGGCCGCCGACTACTCCGAGCAGGGCCGCGGCTTCGAGCTGCGCAACGTCGCCGGGGGGTGGCGCTACTACACGCGCGAGGCCTACGCCGCCGTCGTCGAGGGCTTCGTGCTCGAGGGCCAGCAGGCCCGGCTGACCCAGGCGGCCCTCGAGACGCTCGCCGTCGTCGCCTACAAGCAGCCCGTCTCCCGCGCGCGGGTCTCCGCCATCCGCGGCGTCAACGTCGACGGCGTCATGCGCACCCTGCTCACCCGTGGCCTGGTCGAGGAGGCCGGCCGCGACGGCGAGCACGGCGCCACGCTCTACCGCACCTCCGGCTACTTCCTCGAGCGCATCGGCGTGCAGTCGATCGACGAGCTGCCCGAGCTCGCGCCCTACCTGCCCGACATGGACGACCTCGAGGACGAGCTCGCCGAGATGATGGGTGGCGGCGGCGCGACGCCCGAGCCCCTGCCGATCCCCACGCCCGACGAGGGACCCAGCACCGAGCCCGACGGGGGGACCGAGCCGTCATGAGGGAGATCGACACCGACGACGAGGGCCTGGTCCGGCTGCAGAAGCTGCTGGCCCAGTCGGGCGTCGCCTCGCGCCGCAAGTGCGAGGAGCTGATGCTCGACGGCGAGGTCGAGGTCGACGGCGAGGTCGTCACCCGCCTCGGCACCAAGGTCGACCCGCGGGTGGCCGTCATCCGGGTCTCCGGCCAGCGGCTGCCCCCGATCAGCGACCACGTCTACCTCGTGCTGCACAAGCCGCGCTCGGTGGTCTCGACGATGTCCGACCCCGAGGGCCGGCGCACCCTCGAGGAGTACGTCGCCGACCGGCCCGAGCGCCTCTTCCACGTGGGACGGCTCGACTACGACACCTCCGGGCTGATCCTGCTCACCAACGACGGCGACTTCGCCAACAAGATGGCCCACCCGTCGTACGAGGTGGACAAGACCTACGTCGCCGAGGTCGAGGGCGAGGTCACCAAGGACACCGTCGCGACGCTGCTCGGCGGCGTCGAGCTCGAGGACGGCCCGGTGCGGCCCACCGAGGTGCGCGTCGTGGCCTCGACGCGCCCGAAGTCGATCGTCGAGCTGGTCATCCACGTGGGCCGCAACCGCATCGTGCGCCGGCTCCTGGACCACCTCGGCCACCCGGTCCGCAAGCTCAGCCGGATCCGCTTCGGGCCGGTCAGGCTCGGCGGCCTGCCGGCGGGTGAGCTGCGCGAGCTGACCAACGACGAGCTGGGCGCCCTGCTCGACAGCGTCAGGCTCTGACGGCCCGTGCTCGGGTCGTCCGCCCGAGCGGGAGCCCGGACTCACCCTGGGGCGGACGACCGGGCGCCGCGGCGCGGCCGGCGGGCCCTAGCCTGGAGCCATGGCGGTGCGTGCGGTGAGAGGGGCGACCCAGCTCGAGGACGACGAGCGCGAGCACATGCTCGAGCGGGTCTCGGAGATGGTGCTCGACGTGATGGCGTCCAACGGCCTGGAGGTCGACGACTTCATCTCGGTGATCTTCACCGCGACCTCCGACCTGCACAGCGAGTTCCCGGCGTACGCCGCGCGGCAGCTGGGGTTCGGCGACGTCCCGCTGATCTGTGCGCGCGAGCTCGAGATCGCGGGGTCGATGCCGCGCGTCGTGCGGATGATGGCCCACGTGGAGACCGACCTGCCGCGCGCCGACATCACCCACTGCTACCTGCACGGGGCCGCGGCGCTGCGCAGCGACCTGACGCGCGTCCGGTCGGTCCCCGACCAGCAGTAGGCTCTGCCCCCGTGACGGCGGACCTGGGCAGCATCGTGGTGGCGGTCGACGGCACGTCGGGCTCGGGCAAGTCGAGCACCTGCCGCGGCGTGGCCGGGCGGCTGGGCCTGCGCTACCTCGACACGGGCGCGATGTTCCGCGCGGTGACCTGGTGGATGCTGCAGCACGGCGTGGACGTCCACGACCCCGACGCCGTGGCCGAGCGCACCGACGAGCCCACGATCGTCTCGGGCACCGACCCCGCGGGCCCGACCATCTCGGTCGACGGCGTCGACGCCGCCGTCGCGATCCGCACCGACGAGGTGACCCGCGCGGTGTCGCCGGTCAGCACCGTCCCCGCGGTGCGGGCCCGGTTGCTCGCGATGCAGCGCGACATCATCGGCGCCGGCGGCATCGTGGTCGAGGGCCGCGACATCGGCTCGGTCGTGTGGCCCCAGGCCGAGGTCAAGGCCTACCTCACCGCCGACCCGGCGGCCCGCGCTGCCCGCCGGGCGCGCGAGCAGGGCGGGGCCGACCTCCGCTCGACCGAGGAGGTGCTGCGCGAGCGCGACCGCATCGACTCCGG
>JAOPXU010000297.1 GCA_025964985.1 Nocardioides sp. | reverse complement strand
CACGCCGTGATCGCCCTCGCGGTCGCGCCCAAGTCCAACGCGGTCACCACCGCGCTCGCGGCCTCGCGCGCCGACGTGCAGGCCGGCAAGGTCGGACCCGTCCCGGCCCACCTGCGCGACGCCCACTACGGCGGCTCGAAGCAGCTCGGGCACGGCACGTCCTACACCTACAGCCACGACGAGCCCTACGGCATCGCCGAGCAGCAGTACGCCCCCGACGTCGTGGCCGACGCGGAGTACTACCAGCCCAAGGAGATCGGGGCCGAGGCCGCGATCAAGGAGCGCTGGGAGCGGGTCCGGCGCATCATCCGCGGTCGGTAGGGTTCCTCCTCGTGAGCCAGACGTGGAGCGTGCCCGGGTGGGTCGTGCTCGCGACCCTCGGTACGGCCCTCCTCGTGGTGGTGCTGCTGGTCGTCGCGCTGCTGCGCTCGCACCGCCGGCAGGCGGCCGTCCTCGACGCTGCGCGGGCCGAGGTGGCCGCGCTCGCCGCGCGGCTCGAGGCCGTCGAGCAGGCCACGCTCCCGGCGCCCGCGGTGCGCGCCGACGACACCGAGTACGTCGTCACCATGCTGGGACGCGACGAGGACGAGGCGCCGCTCGAGCCGGCGTCCGCCGTCCCGGGTCCGCTGTTCGCCGACCTGGTGCTGCGCGAGGGCGTCGTCCAGGCGGCGTCGCTGGCCGCCGGGCTGCGCCGCGCGCTCGCCCCCGAGACGCGTCACCGGATCCGGTTCGAGATGCGCCGCGAGGTCAAGCGTGCGCGCAAGCAGCGCCGGGCCGACCTGCGCGAGGCCAAGCGTCAGTTCGACGCCAACCAGCGGGCTGCCGAGGTGCCCGCGTGAGCCGGTCCCTCTGGTTCGCCGCGGGAGCCGGGGCCGGGCTCTACGCCGCCGTCCGCGCCCGCCGCGTCGCCGAGGTCTTCACCGTCGAGGGCCTTCAGGACCGGGTCGGCGCCGCCGTCGTCGGGCTGCGGCTGTTCCGCGACGAGGTCGCCCAGGGCAAGGCCGACGCCGAATCGCAGTTGCGCGAGCGCGTCGGCCTGGCGCTCGATGGACGCGCCGAGCAACGGGAGCTGGCCGCCCCCCACCCGTCCCCACCCGCCTACACGAACGACGAGCAGGAAGCAGGAAGCAGCTGATGGACACCGCGGAGATCCGACGGCGGTTCGTGGCGCACTTCGAGCGCGCCGGACACACCCCCGTCCCCTCGGCCTCGCTGCTGCTGGACGACCCCAACCTGCTGTTCGTCAACGCCGGCATGGTGCCGTTCAAGCCCTACTTCCTGGGCCAGGAGACGCCGCCGTACGACCGGGCGACGAGCATCCAGAAGTGCGTGCGCACCCCCGACATCGAGGACGTCGGCAAGACGACGCGGCACGGCACCTTCTTCGAGATGTGCGGCAACTTCTCTTTTGGTGACTACTTCAAGGAGCGGGCCATCGAGCTCGCCTGGGACCTGATCACCAAGTCCCAGGACGACGGAGGCTTCGGGTTCGCCGAGTCCAAGCTCTACCCGTCCGTGCTCGACGGCGACGACGAGGCCGTCGGCCTGTGGCGCCGGATCACCGGGCTGCCCGACGACCGGATCATCCGGCTCGGCCCGAAGGAGAACTACTGGTCGATGGGCGTGCCCGGACCGGGCGGGCCCTGCTCCGAGATCCTCATCGACCGCGGGTCGGCGTACGGACCTGACGGCGACTTCTCCGCCGAGGACCGCTACCTGGAGTTCTGGAACCTCGTCTTCATGCAGGACGAGCTCAGCGCGGTGCGGTCCAAGGAGGACTTCGACATCGCCGGGCAGCTGCCCAAGAAGAACATCGACACCGGCATGGGCCTCGAGCGCGTCGCGTTCATGACGCAGGGCGTCGAGAACATGTACGAGATCGACGTGATGTTCCCCGTGATCGAGCGGGCGATGGATCTCACCGGCCGCAGGTACGGCGCCGACCCGGGCGACGACGTCCGGTTCCGGGTCGTGGCCGACCACGTGCGCAGCTCGATGATGCTCATCAGCGACGGCGTCACGCCGGGCAACGAGGCGCGCGGCTACGTCCTGCGCCGCCAGCTGCGCCGGGCGGTGCGCTCGATGCGCCTGCTCGGCTACGAGGACCCCTCGCTGCCCGAGCTGCTGCCGATCAGCCGCGACAAGATGGGGGAGACCTACACCGACCTCCACTCCGACTGGGACCGCATCTCGCGCGTGGCGTACGCCGAGGAGGAGACGTTCCGCAAGACGCTCCAGGCCGGCACGACGATGTTCGACCTCGCGGCGTCCAAGGTGAAGGAGACCGGCGGCGCCTCGATCGCCGGTGACCAGGCCTTCCAGCTGCACGACACGTTCGGTTTCCCGATCGACCTCACGCTCGAGATGGCCTCCGAGGCGGGACTGAGCGTCGACGAGGAGGGCTTCCGCGGCCTGATGGCCGAGCAGCGCGAGCGGGCCAAGGCCGACGCGCGCGCCAAGCGCGGCCAGCACGCCGACACCGGCGCCTACCGCTCGGTCCTCGACGAGCACGGGCCGACCGAGTGGCTGGCCTACGAGACCCTCGAGACCGAGTCGCGTCCCCTGGCGCTGCTGCGCGAGGGCGCGCCCGTCCAGGTCCTCGCCAACGGCGAGGTCGGCGAGATCGTCCTGGACCGCACCCCCTTCTACGCCGAGTCCGGCGGTCAGGCAGCCGACGCCGGCATCATCGAGTTCGACGGCGGCCGGCTCGAGGTCGTCGACGTCCAGCGCCCGATCAAGGGCCTCGTGGTCCACCAGGTGCGCGTGGTCGACGGCGAGCTGGCCGTCTCGTCAGGGTCCGCGTCGCTGCTGCACGCGCAGGTCGACCCCGAGTGGCGCACCGGGGCGCGCCAGGCCCACTCCGGCACCCACGTCGTGCACGCCGCGCTGCGCGAGGTGCTCGGACCCAGCGCCCTGCAGTCCGGCTCCTACAACCGCCCCGGCTACCTGCGGCTCGACTTCGGCTGGACCACCGGCCTGACGCCGGAGCAGGTGCGCGACATCGAGCGGGTCTCCAACGAGGCGCTGCGCGCCGACCTGCCCGTCGGCTGGCAGTACATGACGCTGGAGCAGGCCAAGGAGTGGGGCGCGGTCGCGCTCTTCGGCGAGACCTACGACAACACCAAGGTGCGCGTCGTCGAGATCGGCGGCCCCTGGTCGCGCGAGCTGTGCGGTGGCACCCACGTCGACCACGCCTCCCAGATCGGCACGGTCGTCGTGACCGGCGAGGCGTCGGTGGGCTCCGGCAACCGCCGCATCGAGGCCTTCACCGGCGTCGAGGGCTTCGCCTACCTCGCCCGCGAGCGTGACGTCGTCGGGCAGCTCACCGGGCTCCTCAAGATCCAGCCGCAGGACCTCGTCCCGCGCGTCACCGACCTCGTCGAGCGGCTCCGCTCGGCCGAGAAGGAGATCGAGCGGGTCCGCCTGCAGCAGCTGCTCTCGGGCGGCGCGGAGCTCGCCGCCGGGGCGCTCGACGTCGGCGGCGTGAAGGTCGTGGCGCACCGCGCCGACGGGGCCGGGGGAGGCGACGTACGCACGCTCGCGCTCGACGTGCGCGGGCGCCTGTCCGGTGACCAGCCGGCCGCGGTCGTGGTCATCGGCGCGGTCGAGGGCAAGGTCGCCGTGGTCGCCGCGCTCAACGACGCCGCGCAGGCCCGCGGGCTCAGCGCCAACGACCTGGTCCGCACCGTCGGACCCTTCGTCGGCGGCAAGGGCGGCGGCAAGGCCGACGTCGCGCAGGGCGGCGGCACCGACACCTCCCGCATCGACGAGGCGCTGGCCGCCGTCGTCGCCGCGGTCCAGGCCTCGTGACCGACGCGTGAGGCCCGGCGTCCGGCTCGGCATCGACCCCGGCGACGCACGCATCGGCGTCGCGCGCAGCGACCCCTCGGGGTTCCTGGCGTCGCCGGTCGAGACCGTACGACGGGGCCCGGGCGACCTGAAGCGGATCCGCCAGCTGCTGCGGGCGACCGCCGAGGAGTCCACCCTGCTCGAGGTCGTCGTCGGCCTGCCCCGCTCGCTGTCCGGCGGGGAGGGGCCGGCCGCGGCCAAGATCCGCGAGTGGACCGCCCTGCTGGCCGCGTCCGTCGCGCCGCTGCCGGTGCGCCTGGTCGACGAACGTCTGACCACCGTGTCAGCGGAGGCTATGCTGCGCGACCGTGGCACGAAGGGCGCGAAGCGCCGTGCCGTGGTCGACCAGGCCGCGGCGGTGCTGATCCTGCAGCACGCCCTCGACACCGAGCGCGCCACCGGGCTCCCTCCAGGAGAGCTCGTGACCACGCCAGGGATGGCTGTGACCGAGGAGCCTGATGTCTGACCACGAGCCGCACGGCGTCGACCACGGGACCCACTACGACGACGAGCCGATCGTGCCCGCCGGTGGCGGACGCCGTCGCGCGCGCCGTCGTTCGGGCTGCCTGCCGATCCTGATCGTGCTGGCGCTGGTCGCGGTCGGTGGCTACTTCCTCGTGCGCAGCATCGACATCGGCAACCCCTTCTCCTCGTCGCCCGACTCCGAGGACTTCCCCGGGCCCGGCCAGGGCTCGGTCGTCTTCACCGTCGCCGGCGGCGACACCATCTCGACGATGGCCCGCAACCTCGAGGACCTCGGGGTCGTGGCGTCCGCGCAGGCCTACGTCGATGCGGCCGCGGCCGACGACGCCTCCCGCGGCATCCGCGAGGGCGTCTACGAGCTCAAGAAGGAGATGAAGGCCGCCGACGTCGTCACGGTGCTCGTCGGCGCCGAGACGAAGGGGACGTCGTTCACCTTCACCTCGGGCAAGACCGTCGACGAGGTCCTCACGCTGCTCGCCGACCAGACCGGCATCGGCCGCAAGAAGTACGACGCGGCGCTGGCCGACCCGGGCGCCCTCGGCCTGCCCACGGACGCCCAGGACGCCGAGGGCTACCTCGCGCCCGGCAGCTACACGTTCTTCGACGACGACGACGCCACGACGATCCTCTCGACGATGGTCGCGCGCACCCTCGAGTCGCTCGAGGCGGCCGACTTCGCCGGCGCCGCCGACCGGCTCGGCTACACCGAGTACGAGATCCTGACGATCGCCAGCCTCGTCGAGGCCGAGGGCAGCCTGCTCGACGAGAAGGGCAAGTCCAAGATCGCCCGGGTCGTCTACAACCGGCTCGACAACCCCACCGCCGGCACCGTCGGGCTGCTGCAGATCGACGCGACGATCGACTTCATCTACGGCGAGAAGGTCGCGCGTCGCACCACCGAGGACATCGAGGCGGTCTCCGACGACCCCTACAACACCTACACGCAGGCGGGGCTCCCGCCGGGCCCGATCGCCACGCCGAGCAAGGCGGCCCTGGAGGCCGCGGCCAACCCTGCCGAGGGCGGCTGGTTCTACTACGTCACGGTCAACCTGCGCACCGGCCAGACCAAGTTCGCCGAGACCTTCGAGGAGTTCACGGTCTTCAAGAACGAGCTCGACGAGTACTGCCTCAACCAGTCCGACCGCTGCTGACGGTGGCGACGCGCTGCGCGGTGCTCGGCGACCCGATCGCCCACTCGCTGTCCCCGGTCCTGCACCGGGCGGCGTACGACGTGCTCGGGCTCGACTGGACCTACGACGCCGTGCGGGTGCCGTCGGGCGGGCTGGCCGACCTCCTCGCCGGCCTCGACCGCGGCTCGTGGCGCGGGCTGTCGCTGACGATGCCGCTCAAGCGTGAGGTCCTCGACCTCGTCGAGGACCGTTCCGAGGCCGTGCGCCTGGCCGGTGCCGCCAACACCGTGGTGCTCGACGACGGCCGGGCGCGGCTCGACAACACCGACCTGCCGGGCGCGGTCGCCGCCGTGCGTGAGCGCTGGGACGGCGACATCGACACCGCGACGATCCTCGGCGCAGGAGCCACCGCTGCCTCGACCGGGCTCGCCATGGCCGAGCTGGGGGCGCGCGAGATCACGCTCCTGGCCCGGTCGCCCGAGCGCGCCGCCGCCACGGCCGCCGCCGTCCGGCGCCACCCGTCCCACCCGGTCGTGCTGGTCGGCGACCTGTCCCAGGCCGTGGTCGGCGACGTGGTCGTGTCCACGATCCCGGCCGCCGCTCAGGACGCCGCACTCGTGCGCCGGTGCCTCGCGGCGCCGCTGGTCTTCGAGGTGCTCTACGACCCGTGGCCGACCCCCCTGGCGGCCGCGGCGAGGGAGACGGGGATCGTGCTGGTCGGCGGGCTCGACCTCCTCGTGCACCAGGCCGTGCTGCAGGTCGAGCTGTTCACCGGGCTCGAGGCGCCGCTGGCGGCCATGCGCGCCGCCGGAGCCACGGCGCTCGAGGCCCGGGTGTCCGCCTCGTGAGCGACGTCGAGGCCGCCGTCGTCGCGGCCGTGGTGGCCGCGCTGCTCGGCTACCTCTCGCCGCTCGTCGTACGCCGCCTTCCCGAGCCGCCCGAGAAGCCCGACGAGGAGAAGTCGAAGCACGAGCTGGCCGAGGGCCCCAAGGAGCTGTACGCCGACGTGGCCGCGCTGCGGTGGTTCGCGGTCGCGGCGGCAGCGGTCTCGGGGCTGGCCGGCGGGCTGATCGGGCTCACGTTCGGCTGGGACTGGGTGCTGGTCGGGCTGGTGCCGCTGGTGCCCGTGGTCGTCGCGCTCAGCATCGTCGACCTGCGCACCCGGCTGCTGCCGGCGGTGGTGGTGCTGCCGACGACGTGGGTGGTGCTGGCGCTGGTGGTCGCGCACGCCGGGCTGGTGGCCACCTGGGGGGACCTGCAGCGCGGACTGACCGCGATGGTCGTCGGCTACGTCTTCTACTGGCTGCTGTGGTTCATCTACCCGCTCGGCCTGGGCTACGGCGACGTCCGGCTCTCGGCCGTGCTCGCCCTGACGCTCGGCTACCTGGGCTGGCCCTACTTCCTGCTCGGCATGTACGCCGGGTTCCTGCTGCTCGGCGTACCCGGTCTCGTCCTGGCCGTGGTCAAGCGCAAGGCGTCCTACCTCAAGACGCAGTTCCCGTTCGGCCCCTTCATGTGCGCGGGCGCGCTGGTCGGCATCGTGTGGGGTCCCAGCGTGCTGAGCGGTCTCGCCGGCGGGTGACCGGTCGAGCCGGTCACGGGGCGGGTGGGACACTGGCGCCATGCTGCGCTGGTTGACCGCGGGCGAGTCCCACGGACCCTCCCTGGTCGCGATCCTCGAAGGGCTCCCCGCCCACGTCGAGGTCACGACGTCCGACATCGCCGACTCCCTGGCCCGACGCCGACTCGGCTACGGACGGGGGGCGCGGATGAAGTTCGAGCAGGACCAGGTCACGATCAACGGCGGCGTGCGCCACGGCCGCACCCAGGGCGGCCCGGTCGCCCTGACCATCGGCAACACCGAGTGGCCCAAGTGGGAGACCGTGATGTCGGCCGACCCGGTCGACCCGGCGCTGCTCAAGGACACCGGCCGCAACGCCCCGTTGACCCGGCCGCGGCCCGGCCACGCCGACCTCGCCGGCATGCAGAAGTACGACTTCGAGGAGGCGCGCCCCGTCCTCGAGCGGGCCTCGGCCCGCGAGACCGCCGCCCGCGTGGCGCTCGGTCGCGTCGCCTCCAACTTCCTCGAGCAGTCGGTCGGCGCCCGCATCGTCTCCCACGTCATCGAGCTCGGCGGCGTCCGCGCCCCGGCCGGGCTGTGGCCCGAGGCCGACGACGTCGCCCGCCTCGACGAGGACCCGGTGCGCTGCCTCGACCCCGAGGCCGCCGCCGCGATGGTCGAGCGCATCGACCAGGCCCACAAGGACGGCGACACCCTCGGCGGCGTCGTCGAGGTCGTCGTCCACGGCCTGCCGCCGGGCCTCGGCTCCCACGTGCACTGGGACCGCCGCCTCGACTCGCGCCTGGCCGGCGCGCTCATGGGCATCCAGGCCATCAAGGGCGTCGAGGTCGGCGACGGCTTCGAGCTCGCCGCGACCCCCGGGTCGCTGGCCCACGACGAGATCGTGGCGACCCCCGAGGGCATCCGTCGTACGTCGGGCCGCTCCGGCGGCACCGAGGGCGGCATGACCACCGGCGAGGTGCTGCGGGTGCGGGCGGCGATGAAGCCGATCGCCACCGTGCCGCGCGCGCTGCGCACCATCGACGTCGCCACCGGCGAGGAGGCCGTCGCCCACCATCAGCGCTCCGACGTGTGCGCCGTGCCCGCCGCGGGGATCGTCGCGGAGGCCATGGTGGCCCTGGTGCTCGCCGACGCCGTGGTGGAGAAGTTCGGCGGCGACTCCGTGCAGGAGACGCGACGCAACTGCACGTCGTACCTCGAGAACCTGAGGTACCGGTGAGCCCGGTCGCCGTGCTCGTCGGCCCCATGGGCGCCGGCAAGTCGACGGTCGCGGCGCTGCTCGCCGAGCGTCTCGGCGTCTCCGTGCGCGACACCG
>JAOPXU010000241.1 GCA_025964985.1 Nocardioides sp. | reverse complement strand
GACCCCGAGGTCGTCATCAAGCCGACCAAGGGCCAGATCGACGACCTGATCCACGAGATCCGCACCCGCGCCGACAAGAACGAGCGCGTCCTGGTCACGACGCTGACCAAGAAGATGTCCGAGGACCTCACCGACTACCTCCTCGACGCCGGCATCCGCACCCGCTACCTGCACTCCGAGGTCGACACCCTGCGCCGCATCGAGCTGCTGCGCGAGCTGCGGATGGGCGAGTACGACGTCCTGGTCGGCATCAACCTGCTCCGAGAGGGCCTCGACCTGCCCGAGGTGTCGCTGGTGTCGATCCTCGACGCCGACAAGGAGGGCTTCCTGCGCTCGGACAAGTCGCTCATCCAGACCATCGGTCGTGCTGCGCGCAACGTGTCGGGCCAGGTCCACATGTACGCCGACAAGATCACGCCCTCCATGGAGAAGGCGATCGACGAGACCAACCGGCGCCGCGAGAAGCAGGTGGCCTACAACAAGGCCCACGGCGTCGACCCCCAGCCGCTGCGCAAGAAGATCGCCGACATCACCGAGATGCTGCAGCGCGACAACGAGGACACCGAGGCGCTGCTGCAGACCTGGGCCGGCACGGCCGCCAAGGGCCGCGCCGGGGGAGCCAAGGGACGCCAGACCGTGCCGGTGCTCGGCGAGAAGGCCAGCGGCCACCACGCCAAGGACCTCGCCGGGCTGCCGAGCTCCGAGCTCGCTCAGCTCATCCAGGACCTCACCGACCAGATGCGGCAGGCCGCCGCCGAGCTGCAGTTCGAGCTCGCCGCCCGGCTCCGCGACGAGGTCAACGACCTCAAGAAGGAGCTGCGCCAAATGTTGGAAGCGAACAAGTAGGCGGAGGGGTCAACACCACGGGCCTGTCCCGCGTTGACACGGTGAGCCGGCAAGCCTGCCGGTCGCGTCCCTCGGAGGTCCCCATGCGCTCGCTGTCCCGCGCCCTGCTCGTCCCCACCGTCCTCGTCGCCCTCGCGACGACCAGCGCCGGCGGCGTCGCCACCTCGAGCGCAGCGCCCTCGGCCGACGGTTCCGCCGCCCGCGCCCAGGCCGGCGCCTGGTCGGCGACCATCAAGATCAGCCGCTCCGTCAGCGACGTCAACGAGCGCATCACGCTCTCGGGCCGCGTCGCGCCGGCCAGGCGCGGCACGGTCGTCAAGCTGCAGAAGCGCCTGGCCGGCAAGAGCTGGGTCGCCGAGGCCACCCTGCGCACCACCGGCACCGGTGCGTGGTCCTACAACGACACGCCCGGCACGGCCGGCAAGCGCAGCTACCGGGTCGTCGTACCGGCCACGAGCACGCGGACCAAGGGCACCAGCCCCGCGGTCGGGCTCACCCTCTACCGGTGGCAGGACCTGACCACCGTCGCCGCCCGCGCCGCCCAGGGCACCGGTGTCTCGACGACGGTCAAGATCAACGGCACCGCCTACGCGCGCGGCCTCAGCGGCTACTCCTACTCGGACGAGGGCTTCGTCGACTGGAACTTCGCCCGTCGCTGCACCTCGCTCAAGGCCCGCTTCGGCAACGGCGACAACTCCGCCGACACCGCGACCGCCAACGTCCAGCTCGTCGTCGACGGCACCCCGCTCTACACCGAGTCGTTCGGCCTCACCGAGTCCGCCGCCAAGACCTTTGACGTCACCAGCGCCTTCCGGGTCGCCTTCAAGTGGACCTCCAGCAACGTGACCGGTACGCCGGAGGACCAGTCGGGCGCTCAGCCCGTCATGGTCTCGCCGCTGGTGCGCTGCAGCTTCTGAGCGCTCTGCCCTGAGGGGGCCCGGTCCGGGCCGGGTGGTCGGTCTCGGCCACCCGGTCCGTGCGCCGTAATCTCGGGGGAGTGACAGCAGTCGACGCGGCGCCGGGTGGGCGGATGGCCTATGCGGTGTGGGGCGTCGGGCTGGCGACGTACCTGGTCGCGGTGTTCCACCGCAGCTCGCTGGCCGTCGCCGGTCTGGTCGCGACCGACCGGTTCGACATCTCGGCGGCGCAGCTGGCGACGTTCACGATGATGCAGCTGCTCGTCTACGCGCTCATGCAGGTCCCGGTCGGGCTGCTCGTCGACCGCTTCGGGCCACGCGCGGTGATGCTCGCGGGCACGACGCTGCTGACGCTGGCCCAGGCCGGGTTCGCGCTGGCCGAGACCTACCCGGCGGCGCTCGTCGCACGGCTGTTCGTGGGCATGGGCGACGCGATGACCTTCATCTGCGTGCTGCGCCTGGTGAGCCGGTGGTTCCCGGCGCGGCAGGTCCCGTTCGTCACGCAGCTCACCGGCACGCTCGGCCAGCTCGGCGCGGTGCTCGCGGCGGTGCCGATGACGATCGCGCTGAGCGAGCTCGGCTGGACCGGCGCCTACCTCACGACCGCCTCCCTCGGCGTGCTGCTCGCGGCCGGGCTGCTCCTCGTGGTGCGCGACGCGCCCGACCAGCGGCGGCTCGTCGGCGCCCCGCTGTCGCTGTCCGCCGTGCGCCACAGCCTGCGGGCGTCGTGGGCCCATCCCGGCACGAGGCTCGGCTTCTGGATGCACTTCACGACGCAGTTCAGCGCCACCACGCTCGGCCTGCTGTGGGGCTACCCGTTCCTGGTCCAGGGCGAGGGGCTCTCCGAGCGCACCGCCGGGCTGCTGCTGAGCCTGATGGTGCTCGCGGCGATGTACTCCGGCCCGGTCCTCGGCTACCTGATCGGACGCCACCCCTGGCACCGCTCGACCCTGGTGATCGGCATCGTGTCCTCGATCGTCGTGGTGTGGACCGCCGTCCTGATGTGGCCGGGCGCGGCGCCGCTGTGGCTGCTGGTCCTGCTCACCCAGGTCGTCGGCATCGGCGGCCCGGCCTCGATGATCGGCTTCGACCTGGCCCGCACGTCCAACCCCGCCGAGCGGCTCGCCAGCGCCAGCGGCATCATCAACCAGGCCGGCTTCTCTGCCAGCCTCACCCTCGTCGTCGCCGTCGGCCTCATCCTCGACTGGCGCACGCCCGGGGCGTCGACCGACTACACACCGGACGCGTTCCGCTGGGCGATGAGCGCCCAGTACGTCCTCTGGTCGCTCGGGCTCGTCCAGATCTGGCGCTACCGCCGGCGCGCCCGGCGCGTCATCGACCGCGCCGCCCTCGAGGCCGGGACCGCCGTCGCATGACCGGGCGCCCGGTCGAGCACACCGAGGACGGCCACTTCGTGGTCATCGACGGCCGCAAGTGGCGTGCCACCGACCCCGACATCCCCGCCGAGCGGCGCGACGAGCTGCAGCACGTCTTGATGGCCTGGCGACGCGAGGTCAAGCGGACCAAGGGCACCGACGAGGAGCGGCACTCCCGCGACGGGGTGCAGGCAGCCAAGGTCGCCCTCGGCGAGCGGGGCACACCCTGGTGGGAGCAGAGCGACTCCGAGCGACGGGCACGGTGGGAGACCGACGTACCGGAGCCGTGAGCCACGGCGACCGGGCGACCTGGTGACCTGGCGGCTCAGCGCTCCCGGACGACGGCGATCGACTCCTCCAGGATCCGCGCGGCCACGGGGTACGCCGTCGGGTGCGGGCCGGCGAAGCTCAGCCGGACGTAGGGCGCGGGTGCCTCGGCGGGGAACCACTCGGTGCCGGCCGCCACGGCGAGGCCGGCGCGTCCGCACTCGAGCACGAGCGCGTCGAGGTCGGTCGCGTCGGGCAGGCGCACCCAGAGGTTGAGCCCGCCCGGAGGCAGGTGCTCGAGGACGGTGCTGGGCGCGTGCTCGCGCAGGGCGGTCGCCAGCAGGCCGCGGCGCGAGCGCAGCTGGTCCCGCAGTCCGCGCAGGTGGGTGCGCCAGCCCGGGTGGGTGACGACGTCGAGCGCAGCGGCCTGGAGCAGCCCACTGACGTACATCGACTCGGCCGCCTGGTCGGCGAGGATCCGCGCCCGGGCGGGCCCGCGGGCGACGACGGCCGCGACCCGCAGGGAGGGCGACACGCTCTTGGTGAGCGAGCGCAGGTAGACGACGTGGCCACCGTCGTCCTGGCCGGCCAACGGCGCCGGGCTGGACGAGATGCCGAACTCGTGGGCCCAGTCGTCCTCGACGAGGAACGCGTCGTGAGCCCGCACCACCTCGAGGACCTGGGCACCCAGCGCGGGCGACCACTGCGCGCCGGTCGGGTTGGCGTAGTGGGGCTGGGCGTAGAAGGCGCGGGCGCCGGTCTCGCCGAACGCCCGGTCCAGCTGGGCGGGATCGGGCCCGTCGGGCCCGGCGGGCACGGGGACCAGTCGCACCCCGGCGTGGGCTGCGGCCCGGATCGCTCCCCAGTAGGTGGGGGACTCGGTCAGCAGGACCCCTCCTCGTCGTACGACGGAGCGGAAGACCGAGCTGAGCCCGCTCTGGCTCCCGGGGACCACGATCACCTCGGCCGCGGCCGGTGTCGCGAGGTGACCGGGCGTGTCCGTCGCCAGCTCGCCGGCGAACCAGGCCTGCAGCGCGGGCAGCCCGGCGGTGGGGGAGCGCCCCACCCCGGCGTCGGATCGCGCGGCCCGGGTGAGGGCCGAACGGACGAGGCGCTCGGGGAGCAGCTCGCGGTCGGGGTACCCGGCGTGCAGCGCGATCGTCTCGGGTGGCGCGGCGCGCAGCGCTGCAGGCAGGCTGCCCGCCCCACCCTCCGAGGGTCCGAGGGCCGAGGTCTGCCAGGAGTGGTCGACGGCCCGGGAGACCGGGACGGCGCGGGCGAACGTGCCGACCCCGGGGCGGGTCTCGACGAGCCCCTGCGCGACCAGGGCGCGCAGCGCCCGCTGCACCGTCACCGGGCTGGCCTGGTGCTCGGCGGCGAGGGTGCGGGTGGACGGCAGCCGGGCGCCGGCGGGCGCCGTGCGGAGCCACTCCTGCAGCGCGCTCACGATGCGATGACTGCTATCGTCGTTCATGACGCAACACGATAGCGCTACTCACTCGTTCGGTCTTCCGCTACTCCCGAGTCGCGCCGGCCTCGGGTGGGGCCTCCTGGGCGTCCTGGCCTTCTCCTTCACCGTGCCGTTCACCCGGATCGCCGTCGACGGCCTCTCACCCCTCTTCATCGGCGCGGGAAGAGCTGTCGTCGCCGCCGTGCTCGCCGCGGCGTGCCTCGCCGCGACCCGGCAGCGGTTCCCGTCCCGGCGGCAGTGGGCGCGGTTGACCCTCGTCGGTGGCGGAGTCGTGGTCGGCTTCCCGCTCCTGACGTCCTTCGCGCTCACCTCGGTCCCGGCCGGCCACGGGGCGGTGGTCATCGCCATGCTCCCCGCGGCCACCGCGGTCACCACGGTCGTGCGCACCGGCGAGCGGCCGC
>JAOPXU010000227.1 GCA_025964985.1 Nocardioides sp. | reverse complement strand
ACGATCTGCGCACCCTGGCTGATGAGGGCGGCGGCGCGTCGTAGGACGCCTGGGCCGGCGCCACGCCGAGGGCGGCGACACCACAGGCGGCGAGGACCACCCGGGACGCCCAGGCCGGGACCCCGGTCGTCGGTCGCAGCGGGCCGCGCACCGCCTGCGCGACGACGACCGTGCTGACCGTCCAGGCCCAGGCCGTGCACCCGGCGAGCGCGAGCCCGGCCACTGACACCACGAGGTCGTCGAACCCGCCGGCGCCGGTCACTCCGGCGAGCGACCAGCGGCCGACGCCCACCGCCACGGCCGTCACGACAGCCCAGACGAGGAGGCAGCGACACCGAGCGATCATCCCGAGAACCTCGCTTGCCTTCCGTTTGCTTCTGTTTGCGTCACTCAACGCCTGTTCGGGCACGACGTCAACCCGCCCTCCACAGGCCGTAGGGTCGGGCGCATGGCCTGGGAGGACGAGCTCTTCGCCTTCCTCGACGACCTCGAGCAGCAGGCCGGCGCCCTCTACGACGCCGACCGGGCGCCCGAGCTGGCGGACCGCGAGCGCTCCGAATACCAGACCGTCCCGCTCGCGGCGCGGCTCATGGCCACGGTCGGGCAGGACGTGATGCTGCACGTCAGCGGCGTCGGCGCGCTCCACGGCCGCCTCGAGCGGGTCGCGCAGGGCTGGTGCCTGCTCGCGGCGCCGGGGCAGGACTGGATCGTGAGGCTGGCCGCGGTGGCCGCCGTCGACGGGGCGGCCGACCGGGCCGTCCCGGAGGTCGCCTGGTCACCGGTGGCGCGCCTCGGCCTCGGCTCGGCGCTGCGCCGGCTCGCCGACGCGGGGGAGCGGTGCGTGGTGCTGCGCCTCGACGGCGGTCGTCACGACGGTGTCGTGCGCAGGGTGGGTGCCGACTTCGTCGAGGTGCTGGAGGGCGACCCGCCGCGCGCGTGCCTGGTCGCCTTCACCGCGATCGCGGCGGTGCAGAGCCGCGAGGCCTGAGACGGTCGACCAGGGTCAGGTCGCGTCGCCGTCGTAGGGCGGGAGCTCGCCCTCGAGGAGCGGGCGGGCGCCGCGCTTCTTGGGCTGCGCGGCCTCCTCACCGGCGTCCTCCATCGCCTCGACGATGTGCTTGCGGACGATGGCGCGCGGGTCGAGATCGCGAAGCTCGAGGTCGGCGAACTCCGGTCCGAGCTCCTCGCGCAGGTCGTCGCGCGCCGAGTTGGCGAAGTCGCGGGCCTTGCGGATCATCTGCCCGGCCTGCTTGGCCAGCTCGGGCAGCTTGTCGGGACCGAAGACGAGCACCGCCACCAGTGCGATGACGACGAGCTCCATGAAGCCGATGTCGCCGATCAGCAGTGGCGACAGGGCGGTCATGGGTCAGAACCTACTGCTGGGCGTCAGACCGAGCTGCATCCCGGCCAGGCCGCGGCCGCGACCGGACAGGGTGTCGGCCACCGCGCTGAGGACCATGGCTGCGGGGGCGGTCGGGTCGGCCTCGACGATCGGCTTGCCGACGTCGCCGCCCTCGCGGAGCGAGATGTCGATCGGGATGCGACCGAGCACGGGCACGTCGTAGCCGAAGCGCTGGCCCAGCGTGGCCGCGACGCGGTCGCCGCCGCCGGAGCCGAAGATCTCGAGCCGGTGCTCCGTGCCCTCGGCCTCGCAGTGCGGGCAGGGCAGGAAGCTCATGTTCTCGACGACGCCCACGACGCGCTGGTGCATCATCGAGGCCATCGTGCCAGCGCGCTCGGCCACCTCGGCGGCGGCCTCCTGCGGCGTGGTCACGACGAGGACCTCGGCGCCGGGCAGGTGCTGGCCCAGGGAGATCGCCACGTCGCCGGTGCCGGGCGGCAGGTCGAGGAGCAGGACGTCGAGGTCGCCCCAGTAGACGTCGGAGAGCATCTGCACGAGCGCGCGGTCGAGCATCGGGCCGCGCCAGGCGACGACCTGGTCGCGACGCGGCTTGAGCATGCCGATCGAGATGACCGAGACGCCGGACGCCGTGGGCACCGGCATGATCAGGTCGTCGACCTGGGTGGGGCGCGAGTCGGCGACACCGAGCATCGCCGGCACCGAGTGGCCGTAGACGTCGGCGTCGACCAGGCCGACCTTCAGGCCCTGCTTGGCCATCGCGACCGCGAGGTTGACGGTGACCGAGGACTTGCCGACCCCGCCCTTGCCGCTGGCGATCGCGAAGACCTTGGTCAGGTTGCCGGGCTGGGCGAATGGGATCTCGCGCTGCGCCTGGCCGCCCTGCAGGGTCTCGCGCAGGCCGGTGCGCTGCTCGGGGGTCATCACGCCGAGCGTCAGGTCGACGTCGGTGACGCCGGCGACGCCCATCAGGGCGCCGTTGACGTCGCGGGTGATGGTGTCCTTGAGAGGGCACCCCGCGACGGTCAGCAGGACGGTCAGCCGGACCAGTCCCTGCTCGGTGATCTCGACGGTGTCGACCATGCCGAGCTCGGTGATCGGACGCTTGATCTCGGGGTCCTGGACGGTGGCCAGGGCCGCGTCGACCTGCTCGCGGGTGGGTGCAGTCATGATGTGGTCCAGTTTAGGAGGTCGGTGGTGCCGGATGGTCCTCGGCGGCGCCGTGGGACGTGTCACGCCCGTCCGCGATCCGGTTGGCGGCCTCGGCGACGCGGTCGTCGAGCTCGGCCAGCAGCGAGCGCAGTTCGGAGCGCACGTAGTCGCGGGTGGCGACCTCGCCGACCGCCATCCGCAGGGACGCGACCTCGCGGGCCAGGAACTCCATGTCGGCGTGGGCGCGTGCGTTGGCCTGGCGGTCCTGCTCGGCGATGACCTTGTCGCGGCGCTCCTGACGGTTCTGGGCCAGCAGGATCAGGGGGGCGGCGTAGGACGCCTGGAGGCTCAGCATCAGGGTCAGGAAGATGAACGGGTAGCCGTCCCACTGCGCGCCCTGCGGCGCCAGGGCGTTGTAGGCGACCCAGAGGACGACGAACAGCGTCATGTAGATGAGGAACGTCGCGGTGCCCATGAACCGGGCGAACTGCTCGGCGAAGACGCCGAACGCGTCGGAGTCGTAGGCCGGGCGCCGCACGAGCTGGCGGCGGTTGTCGCGCGGGGTGTCGAGCCGTTCGCGGCGCTCGCGCGGCTCCCGGCGCTCGCGCCGCTCCTTGGCCTCGCGCAGCTCCGAGCGGTCCGAGCGGTCCGAGCGGTCGGAACGGTCGGAGCGCTCCGAGCGCTCAGCCACGGCCGCGGCCCTCGGAGCTGCTCAGCGCCTGGTCACGCCACCCGGTCGGCAGCATGTGGTCGAGCAGGTCGTCGACCGTCACGGCGCCCAGCAGGTGGCCGTTCTCGTCGACGACGGGCGCGCACACCAGGTTGTACGTCGCCAGGTGGGCCGCCACCTGGTCGATCGTCGCCTCGGGGCGCAGGTTCTCCATCGAGTCGTCGAGCGCGCCGGCCACCAGCGTCGACGGCGGCTCGCGCAGCAGTCGCTGGATGTGGGCGACGCCGATGAGGCGGCCGGTCGGGGTCTCCAGCGGCGGGCGGCAGACGTAGACGAGCGCGGCCAGGGCCGGGGTGAGGTCGGGGTTGCGCACGTGGGCCAGCGCGTCGGCGACGGTCGCGTCGGTGCCGAGCACCACCGGCTCGGGCGTCATCATGGCGCCCGCGGTGTTCTCGACGTAGGACATCAGCCGCCGCACGTCCTCGGCCTCCTCGGGGTCCATCAGGTCGAGCAGGACCTCCTGGGTCTCCGGCGGGAGGTCGGCGATCAGGTCGGCGGCGTCGTCGGCCGTCATCTCCTCGAGCACGTCGGCGGCCCGCTCGGAGTCGAGGCGCTCGAGGATGGCGACCTGGTCCTCCTCGGGCAGCTCCTCGAGCACGTCGGCGAGCCGCTCGTCGTCGAGGGCCGCCACGACCGCCGTACGACGCTCGAGCGGGAGGTCGTGGATCATCGTCGCGGCGTCGGCGGGCCGCATCTCGTTGAGCGCGTGGAGCAGAGCGGTCGCGCCCTGGGTCTCGCCACCGGCCTTGGCCAGGCCCTGCACGTCGCGCCACTCGACCACGTGGGTCTGCCCGCGGCGGCGCAGCGCCTTGGCCGGCTCCTGGACCGCCACCCGGCTCAGCACCCAGTCGCGGGTGCGGCCCTGCTCCATGCCGACGTCGTAGACGGTGCCGGAGACGCGGGTGTCGCCCGACCCGGGGATCGTCACCTGCCGGTCGAGCATCTGGCCGATCACCAGCGTCTCGGTCGAGCGCTGCTCGAAGCGGCGCATGTTGAGCAGGCCGGTCGTGTAGACCTGGCCGCTGTCGACGTTGGTGACGCGGGTCATCGGCACGAAGATCCGGCGGCGCCCGAACACCTCGGCCACCAGGCCCAGGACGCGCGGCTGGCTCGCCTCGGAGCGCATCGTCACGACGATGTCGCGGACCTTGCCCACCTGGTCGCCCTGCGGGTCGAAGATGGGCAGGCCGACCATCCGGGCGGCGTACACCCGGGTCGGCGTGCTGCTCATGGTCCCGAACGCTACCGGCACCACCGCCGCGGCCGGCGGGGCCGCTCCGGCGACACCCCGACGGGTTTGCGCCGCCTGGGCCGGAGCAGCGCCGCCGGCGACTACGATCACGCCATGACGACGCCTCGGACAGCCTCGCGGCCGCTGCTCGGCCTCGCGGTCGCCGCGCTCCTGGCGGGCGTCCTCGGCGGTTGCGGCTCCGACGACGACGCCACCGCCACCGACAGCCCCGCCTCGGGCACGCCGTCGGAGATCGACAGCGGCGCCAGCGCCACCACCGCTCCCGTCGAGCCGTCCACCGAGCCGTCCAGCGAGCCGACGAGCCCGAGCACCCCCGCCGTCCCGGCCGGCACCCGCGCCTGCGCCGAGGTCTGGGTCGACGAGGCCCGCATCCCCCGCGGCTACCAGGGATGTCTCGACGAGGCCGGGGGCTTCGTCAAGGCCGACCGGCTCGGCTGCTCGTCGGGCCAGGCCCTGATCCGCTTCGCCGACCGCTTCTACGGCGTCGCGGGGGGTACCGTCCGCGAGGGCACGAGCCCGCTGCTCGACGACCCCGACTACACCGAGACCGTCGAGAACTGCCGGGCCTGACAGCCACGGCCCCCGGCCGCCATTTGGTGAGCCCGGCGGGCCCACCGACAATCAGATCCACCGATCGACACCGACCGAGGGGAAGACCCGGGCCTTGTCCAGACTCCTAGCGCTGCTGATGCTCGTCACCGCGCTCTCACTACCCGGTACGCCCGTCACCGCGGCTCCGGTCGCCGACCGCACGTCCGCGGTCTCGACGCCCGGCTCCGTCGTCGCCCCCAAGCGCGCCGAGCCCTACCGACCCGCGCGGGGCGTCACCTTCAACTCCGCCGTCGGCGGCCGGGCCGCGCAGCGCACGATCATCGACAAGATCCTGCGCACCATCGACGCGACCCCGACCGGTCAGGAGATCCGGATCCTGAGCTGGAACTTCCTCAGCCGCAACGGCACCGACGCCCTGCTCCGCGCCCAGAAGCGCGGCGTGCGCGTGCGCCTGCTGATGGACAACGTCAACAACGTCGAGATCGAGAACGGCGCCTTCCGCCGGCTGCGCGCCGGGCTGTTCATCGGCAACAAGGGCCGCCGCTACGAGCGCTTCAGCTGGGCGCGCACCTGCCAGGGGTCCTGCCGCGGCCTCGGTGGCCAGGCCCACGCCAAGTTCTTCATGTTCTCCAAGGTCGGCAAGACCCCGCGCGTCGTCATCCAGGGCTCGGCCAACCTCACCGAGGCGGCGACGTTCAACCAGTGGAACGACGTCTACACCCACGTCCGCAACCAGGACGTGTGGGACTTCTACTCCACCGCGTTCCAGCAGTCGGCCACCGACAAGAGGGTGGCCCGCCGCTTCCTGTCGACGACGTCGGCGACGTTCCGGCTCATCCAGTTCCCGCTCGTCGGCGGGCGCGACCCGGTCTACCAGCTGCTGCGCGAGGTCCGCTGCAAGGGCGCGACCAACACGGCCAACGGCATCACCCGCATCCGCATCGCGCCCGACGTGATCCGCAACGACCGTGGGATGCGCCTGGCCCGCCAGGTCCGCGACCTGTGGAACCGTGGCTGCGACGTCAAGATCGGCTACACGATCCTCGGTGTCGACATCGGTCGCTTCCTCCGGGCCCCCGGCGGCCGCGGCCCCGTGCCGCTGCGCCACCTGGTGCAGGACCTCGACGGTGACGGCGAGTTCGACAACTACTTCCACCTCAAGGCCATGTCGATCGTCGGCAACGTCGGCGGCAAGCGCTCCGGCCACGCCGTGCTCAACGGCTCGGCCAACTGGTCGGGTGCCGCTGCTCGCAGCGACGAGAACGTCGGGATCTACCGCAACGAGCGTGACGCGCTGGCCTACGAGAAGCACATCGACTTCTGGTACAGCTGGTTCGGCTCCTCCTCCGCGCGCACCAGCCCCTACGCGTCGATGCGCTCCACCGGTGGGGTCGCCGAGCCCGGTGCCCTGGTCTTCGGCACCGGCGCGGACGCGGTCTACGAGGACGGCACCCCCTACAGCCTCACGGGGATCGACCCCTTCGCCAAGCACGTTGACTGACCGGCGTCCGGTCCGCGTACGCCGCGTCGACGACGTCGGCGTCGCGCTGACCACGCGGGTCGACGTGCCGGTCGACGTCTGCTTCGACGGCCGCCGGATCTGGACGTTCTGGACCCGGCGCGACAGCGTCCCGGACGCCCCGTCCTGGCTGCGGTACGGCCGCCGGTCCTGGCCCCAGCGCTCGACGCCGTGGCCGGGGCCGCTGCGCCGCCACCTCGACGGCCGCAGCCGGGTGACCGTCGTCGACTCGGTGACCGGGCAGGTCTACCTCGACGAGGACGTCGCCCTCGGCACGGCCGTGGGCAGCCCCGACGCGGGCCCCGTGCTGGTGCGCAACCACCGCGGCGTCGACCTCGGCATCGACAAGTCCGGGCGCCTGGTCCCGACGTTCGCCGGGCGCACCGACCGTGACATCGCGGCGCTGCTCGACGCGACCGAGTCGGTGATCGAGGCGCTGCGCGACGCCGGCCTCGAGCCGTTCGTCGCCTACGGCACGCTGCTCGGCGCCGTGCGCGAGGGGCGGGTGCTGGGCCACGACTCCGACGCCGACCTCGGCTACGTCAGCCGCCACACCACGCCGGTCGACGTGATGCGCGAGTCCTTCCAGGTGCAGCGACACCTGGCGCTGAAGGGCTGGCGGATCACCCGCTACAGCGGCGGCGCCTTCAAGATCTCGGTCACCGAGGCCGACGTCACCCGTGGCCTCGACGTCTTCGCGGGCTTCCTCGACGCCGGCCGCCTGCACCTGATGGGCGAGGTCGACGCACCCTTCGAGCCCGAGTGGATCCGCCCGCTCGGCACCGCGACCCTCGACGGCCGCCCCATGCCGGTGCCCGCCCGCCCCGAGAAGCTGCTCGAGGCGTCGTACGGACCGGGGTGGAAGGTGCCCGACCCGGCCTTCAAGTTCACGACGCCCGAGCACACCACGCGCTCCTTCGACGACTGGTTCCGCGGCACCCAGCCAGGCATCCGCTACTGGGACCGGCGCTCCCACCGCGGCAAGCGCCAGCCGGTGCTCGACCGGCCCTCCGCGCTGGCCCGACGTGCCCACGTGGTCGCGACCCGTCTCGGCGCCGACGTGCTCGACGTGGGTGCCGGCCGTGCCACCGACAGCCTGTGGCTGGCCCGCCAGGGCCTCAGCGTCACCGCTTACGACTACGTGACCTATGCCGCCGAGCAGGCCCGCCGCACCGCCGAGGCCGAGTCGCTCGACCTCGAGGTGCGCCACCTCAACCTGGCCGAGCTGCGCTCGGTGCTGGGGGAGGGGACCCGTCTGGCCCACCAGCCGCGACCGCGCGTCGTCCTGGCCCGCCACGTGCTCGACGCCACCTCCGGCGTGGGGCGCGAGTCACTGGCCCGGCTCTGCTCGATGGCCCTGCGCGAGGGTGGTCAGCTGCTGGCCGAGCTCTACCTGCCCGGCCAGGGCGGCCACTCCTGGATGGTGGGCCGTCCCGACGCCGACGCCATCGCCGATCTGCTGCGGGAGGCGGGGGCGCGACGCGTTATCGTCAGGCACCGCCGGCGATCGTCCGGCAAGGCCTTCGTGAGGGTGGTGGCAGAGTGGAGCTGAGTTCCCTGCGTCCGGGTGCCGCCCGGGTCGCCGAGCTCGAGCAGCGTGTCTCCGACCTCGAGTCCGACCTGACCGAGCTGCGCCGCCACCAGCTGCGCCTGGCCGAGCTGGTCGACGTCGTCCAGGAGCTCCTCATCCCCGTCGCCTCCCGCGACGAGAAGGCCGTGCACGAGGCGATCGAACGGTTCCAGGGGTCCCTGTAGTGGTGGACCGGGTCTTCGTCCACATCGGGCTCCCGAAGACCGCGACGACCTACCTGCAGACCATCGTCTGGGCCAACCGCGAGCGGCTGCGCGCCCAGGGTGTCGTCGTGCCCGGGTCCGAGCGGCGCGACCACCTGTGGGCCTCGCGCACGGTGCGCGGCGAGCACGGCTCCGGGCGGGCGCCGCAGCGGCAGCACACGGCCTGGGAGCGGATCCGCGCCGAGCTGGCGGCCGCGCCCGGCACCGGGTTCGTCAGCCACGAGTTCTTCGCCGCCGCCAGCGCCGCGCAGGCCCAGGCGATGGTCGAGTCGCTGGCCCCGGCCGAGGTGCACCTGGTCGTGACGGCCCGCGAGCCGCTCGGGCTCTTCGCCGCGAGCTGGCAGGAGAGCCTCAAGAACGGCTCGACCGTCGCCATGCCCGACTACGGACGCACCGTCTCGCCCCGGCCGAGCGACATCTGGAACTGGCGCACGCTCGACCTCCGCCTCGTCCTCGAGCGCTGGACCCGGGCCGTGCCGGCCCAGCGCGTGCACGTCCTGGTGCTCGACCCCACCGCCCCCCGAGACGACGTGTGGCACAAGCTGTGCGCCACCCTCGACGTGACGGGGGAGGGCGTCGACCTCTCCGAGAGCTTCCCCAACAGCTCGATGGGCGTGGTGCAGGCCGAGGCGCTGCGTCGGGTCAACACCCGGCTCACCGGCTTCGAGCGGGCCTACGACCGCGGCGTCTTCATCCGCAGCTTCCTCGCCGACGAGCGGCTCGTGCCGATGGCCGGCGACCGGTTCTGGCCCGAGCCCGACCAGGTCGACGACTGCCGCGCCCGCGGCGTCGCGGCCGTCGAGCACCTGCGGACCGGTGCCTACGACGTCAACGGCCACCTCGAGCACCTGCTGGTGCCCGACCAGCTCGAGCCCCGTCGCAGCACGACGTCGGTGACCGACGCCGAGGTCGCCGAGGTCACGGTCGACCTGGTCGCGACGATGCTCGGCGACGTACGACGGCTGCGCGAGGTCCGGGCCACGCCGCCGGCGCCCACTCCCGGCCTCGGTGGTCGGGCGCGTGCACTGGCCGGTCGGGCGCGGCGCGGCGTACGACGACGGGTCAGCCGCGGCGCGCGAGGCGCTTGAGCTGCTCGCGGCGCCCGGCCGGGGCGTCGGGCTTGTCGTCGGTGAGGAACCGGCCCTTCGGCAGGGTCCGCATCTCGGCCACCCGAGCGGCCAGTCGGTCGGCGTCGGCGGGGTCGAGCCGCCGCGGCTGCGACGCCGGGGGAGTCGTCGGGTCGGCGTGCTCGAGCAGGCCGAGCTCGCCCAGGGTCTCGACGTCGTCGCGGGTCGTGGCCTCGTAGACCTCGCGCAGGTACTTGGTGCGCACGGCGTCGGGCAGGTCGCGGTCGACCAGGTTGCGCAGCGCCTTGGCGACCGGCGCGCGCGAGGCCCGGTAGCGCGCGGGTCCGGCGTGGGCCAGGGCGGTCCACTTGCGCACGAACTCCTCGCCCGACGGGGCGTCGTAGTGCAGGACCTTGAGCCGCGGGTCCTCGTGGCGCTCGGCCTTGGCGCCGTCGGCGTCGACGGCGTCGTGCAGCGTGAGCCCGAGACCGGAGGCAGGCCGCACGCCGGACTTGCCCATGACGTGGCCGTGGAAATAGGCCTGGTTGGTCGGCTCGGGGACGCGGCCGAGCACGTGCAGGAGCGTGAGGTCGGCGTCGTCGAGGAGCCGCTTGAACAGCCGCGGCCGTCCACCGGGTCCCTCGTCGGGCTGCCACTGGCTCACGGCCTCCCACGGCGGCAGCCACACGGCGTCGGTCCCCGCCGGTACGGCGGCCAGGGCGTCGCGGTCGAGGCAGGCGACCTCGTCGCCGTCGACGTGGAAGAGCCACTCGGCCCAGGCGAACGGCTCGAGGACCGCGCGGACCCAGCCGGCGTTGGCGCGCTGGCGCACGTTGAGGCCGGCAGGTCGCTCCTCGAGCCACCAGTCGCGCCGGGTCGTGGGGATGCAGGTGACGTGGGGGTGGTCGGCCAGGCTCGCCGCCACCTCGCGCTGCTCCGGCTCGGCCGGGGCGTCGAGGAACACGAACATGTGGTCGACGCCCGACGCGAGGTTGGCCGCCACGAAGAACGCGACGTTGTCGACGGAGTCCTTGACCGTCGAGACCGTGAGCAGCACGGGCTCACCGTATCCCGCC
>JAOPXU010000222.1 GCA_025964985.1 Nocardioides sp. | reverse complement strand
TCGTCTCCATCACGCGCGGCGGCTACGCCAAGCGGACGCTGCGCCACCAGTACCGCACCCAGAAGCGCGGCGGCAAGGGCGTGCGCGGCGCGACCCTGCGCGGCGACGACGTCGTCGAGCACTTCATCGCCACGACCAACCACCACTGGCTGCTGTTCTTCACCACCGCCGGACGGGTCTACCGCACCAAGGCCTACAACCTGCCCGAGGCCTCTCGCGACGCCAAGGGCAGCCACGTCGCCGGGCTGCTGAGCTTCCAGCCCGACGAGTCGATCGCCCAGGTGCTCGCGATCCGCGACTACGACCAGATGCCCTACCTGGTGCTGGCCACCCGGGCCGGCCTGGTCAAGAAGACCCGGCTCGGCGACTACAACTCCCCGCGCCAGGCCGGCGTCATCGCCATCAACTTCCGCCAGGACGACGACGAGCTGATCGGTGCCGAGCTGGTCGGGCCCGACGACGAGATCCTGCTGGTCTCCCGGCTCGGCCAGGCCGTGCGCTTCCGCGCCGACGACGGCCAGCTGCGCCCGATGGGCCGGGCGACGTCCGGCGTCACCGGCATGGCGACCTCCGACGGCGACTCCGTGCTCTCGATGTCGGTGATCCGTGCCGAGCAGGCCGCCGCCGAGGACGCCGAGGAGAGCGAGGACGTGAAGGTCCAGTACGTCTTCACGATGACCGACGGCGGCTTCGCCAAGCGCTCGCGCATCAACGAGTACCGCCTCACCAACCGCGGCACCAAGGGCGTGCGGGCCATGGGCCTGACCAACGCCGACCGCGGCGGCCTGGTCGGCGCGTTCATCGTCGAGGACGGCGACGAGGTCATGTCGATCACCGCCGGCGGCCAGGTCGTGCGCAGCCCGATCAACGCCGACTTCCGCCCGCTCGGCCGCTCCGCGCAGGGGGTCAAGTTCGTCTCGCCCAAGAAGGGCGACACCGTCGGCGTCGTCGCGCGCTCCGTCGAGGCCAAGGTGGCCGAGGAGGAGGGCATCGCCGAGGAGCCCGAGGGTGGCGTCGACGTCGGCCTCGCCGAGGCCGCGGTCGAGGGCGCCGAGGTGGCCGTCGACGGGAGTGTCGTTGACGTCGAGGTTTCCTCCGATGTGGTAGCGGATGCCACAATCGACGACGAGACGTCCGCTGCGGATGCCCCCGACCCGGGTGAGGATGAAGCCTGATGACCGATCGGCCTGCACCGCCGGCCCAGCCGCCGGCCTCGCCGGCGCCGCCCCGCACCCCTCCTCCGGGTCGCGGCACGAGCCCTGACCCGGCGCCGGGCGCGGGTGCTCCCGCCGCGGCACCCGGAGCCGGTGACACCGCGGTGCGGGTCGGACTGGCCGAGCGCATCCAGGCCAAGCTGGCCGCCGCGACGTCGTCCTCCGACAAGCCGGCCGGCCGCACCGCGACCGACGGCACACCGGCGACGGGCGCGACGCCCGGTCGCAAGCCGCGTCCGCGTGGTCCGCGCCGGGCCCGGCTCCGGCTGACCCGGATCGATCCGTGGTCGGTGATGAAGACGGCGTTCCTGCTCTCCATCGCCTTCGGCATCGTCACCGTCGTCGCGGTCGCGATGATCTGGGAGGTCATCGGCGCGGCCGGCGTGTGGAGCTCGATCAACGACACCGTCAAGGAGGTCATCGACGAGCCCGGCACCTCCGACTTCGACATCGAGGACTACGTCGGCACCGCCCGGGTCCTCGGCTTCACCATGCTGGTCGCGGCCGTCGACGTCGTCCTGATCACCGCGATCGCCACGCTCGGCGCGTTCCTCTACAACATGTCCGCCGCGCTCCTCGGCGGCATCGAGGTCACGCTGGCCGAGGACAACTGACCGGGTCCCTCCACCGCGGCTCGCCCCGCACCGCTGTGCCGGGTGCCGATTGGAAGCGTGCTCGCACGGTGGGATAAAGTCATGCCGCCCCGTCACCGGGGTGGTGCGGGCCTATAGCTCAGACGGTTAGAGCGCTTCCCTGATAAGGAAGAGGTCACAGGTTCAAGTCCTGTTAGGCCCACGCACGGAGGCCCCGCCTCCGTGGATCCCCCGCGAGGGGGCTCCGCCCCCGCACCGCCGAGGGCAGCCCGAGACCCGGGACAACGGAGGACGCACATGAAGAAGATCCTGCTGCTCGCCGTCGCTGCGGCCGGCGCCGTCGTCGCCCGCAAGAAGATCTCCGAGGGCCGCACCGAGCAGGCCCTGTGGGCCGAGGCGACCGACGCCGTCACCAAGACGCACTGAGCGGTCCCGCCACCGCGGTCCGCAGCACCACCCCGCACCATCCCGGGGGCCTTGGCGCAATTGGTAGCGCACCTGCTTTGCAAGCAGGGGGTTAGGGGTTCGAGTCCCCTAGGCTCCACCACCGCCGGCACTGTCAGCCCTGTCGGCCCTGTCAGCACCGTCGGCCAGCGCCTCGTCGAGCGTGTGGTGCAGGCACAGCACGCGGTCGATCGCGCAGATCTCGGGCAGCCACGGATCGCGCCGACGACGAGCGCCAGCCGACCGCCGGCCCGGTGGACCCGCCGGTGCCCCCTTCGGAAGGGTGATCGTCGCCATCGCCCGTGACGAGCGGCAGGACCGTTGTCTACCGTTGGTCGCGACGAGGGTGATCGACGAACACTCCTCCGTCCCGGGCGACCCGCCGCCCCACAGGGCGCGTCGTCCGGCCCCCGCCACCTCCCGGTGGCGGGGCTCCCACCACTCGGCGGGTGGACCGCGGTGGCCACGGCGCCCCTAGGCTCGGGCCACCCCACGCTCCCCGCCGGAAGGACCCGCCCGTGCACCGCCGCTCCCGCTCTGCCCGCCGTACGACGTCCGCCGCCGCTCTCGCCGCCGGCGCCACGTTGCTGTCGCTCGGCCTGGGCGCCTGTGGTGACGAGGCCGCGACCGACGAGCCGGTCGCCGTGCAGACGGCGAGCAACGGAGACGTCTTCAACACCGCGGACGTGCGGTTCGCGACCGACATGGTGCCCCACCACGCCGAGGCGATCGAGATGGTGACGCTGACCCAGGGTCGCTCGCTCGACCCCGAGGTGCAGGAGCTGGCCGACGCGATCCGCGAGGCGCAGGCGCCCGAGGTGGAGACGATGGTCGACTGGCTGACCGCCTGGGACCAGGACATCCCCGAGACCGACCTCGACCACGCCAACGCCGGGCACGGCGAGGGCGGCGGGCACGGGGGCGACACCGACGCGCTCGCGACCGCGTCCGACGCGGAGTTCCAGGACCTGTGGCTCGAGATGATGATCGAGCACCACACCGGCGCGATCGAGATGGCCGAGGCCGAGAAGAGCGACGGCGAGCACGCCGGCGCCATCGACCTGGCCGGCTCGATCATCGAGGCCCAGCAGGCCGAGATCGACCGGATGACGGACCTGCTCGAGGCCTGAGCGCTCCGCCGCCGCCCGGCCTCCGCTGGAACAGCGGGGGAGCGGTCGACTAGCGTCCGGTCCATGGACCTCGGCTCGCGGCTCAACGCGACGGTCTCCGGCACCCCGGACGGCCCGCCGATCGTCTTCGTCCACGGGTTCGGCTGCGGCCAGGACATCTGGCGCCACGTCGCCCCCGCCTTCGAGGCCGATCACCGCGTCGTGCTCTTCGACCTTCCGGGCTCCGGCAAGGCCGACCCGGCGACGTACGACCCGACGCGGCACGACAGCCTCGACGGCTACCGCGACGACGTGGCCGCCGTCCTCGACGAGCTCGACCTGCGCTCGGTGGTGCTCGTCGGGCACTCGGTCTCGGCGATGACCGGCGTCCTCGTGCAGCTCGCGCGGCCCGACCTGGTGGGCCGGCTCGTGCTCGTGGCCCCCTCGGCGCGCTACGTCGACGACGGCTCCTACGTCGGCGGGTTCGGCGAGGCCGACATCGAGGACCTGCTGGAGCTGATGGGCCGCAACCACCTCGGCTGGCAGGACCCGCTGGCGACCATGGTCGCCGGGCCCGACCAGCACGAGTCGAAGGCCGAGCTCGAGGACATGTTCTGCCGCACGCGTCCCGAGGTGGCCGAGCAGTTCGCGGCGGTGACCTTCCGCGGTGACAACCGCGACGACCTGGCCCACGTCACGGTGCCGACCCTGGTCCTGCAGTCGCGCCACGACGCCGTCGCGCCGCTCAGCGCCGGTGAGTACGTCGCCACCGAGGTCCCCGACGCGGTGCTCGACGTCATCGAGACCCAGGGCCACTGCCCCCAGCTGAGCGCCCCGGCCGAGACCGTCGTCGCGATCCGCCGGTTCCTCGCGGTCGGGGCGTGAGGGTGGGCCCCGACGGCACCGATCCCGACCCCGACCAGATCGCGCTGCTGCTCGGCCCGCAGGCCCCGTGCGGCTACGTCGTCACCGACGACGACGGGGTGCTGCTGGCGGCCAACGCGGAGTTCCACCGGCTGGTCGGCCACGAGCCGGGCACGCTCGTCGGACGCCGGACCCTGACGTCGCTGCTGTCGGCGGGGGGCCAGATCCTGTTCGAGACCCAGCTGGCGCCGCTGCTCGAGAAGGAGTCGGTGCTGCGAGAGATCTCGCTCGACCTGCTGCGTGACGACGGCGTCCGGGTGCCGGTGCTGATGAACGCCAACGACCAGGGCAGCCGCACCCTGGCCCTGCACGCGGTCTTCCTCGAGACCCGCGACCGGCACCGCTACGAGCGCGACCTGCTCGTCGCCTCGCGGGCCGCCGAGCAGGCGCGCGCCGAGGCCACGGCCCTGGCCCAGACCCTGCAGCAGACGCTCATCCCGCCCGCCCCGCCCACGATCGACCACCTGAGCATCGCCGCGACGTACCGCCCGGCCGGTGACGGCACCCTGGTCGGCGGCGACTTCTACGACGTCTTCCAGCTCGACGCGTCGCGCTGGATCGTCGCGCTGGGCGACGTGAGCGGCAAGGGCGCCGAGGCCGCGGCCGTGACGGCGTTCGTGCGCTACAGCATCCGGGCGCTCTCGGTCGAGCACGACGACCCGGCCGAGCTGCTCGACCTGCTCGACCGCGCCCTGCACCGCAACGGCACCGAGCACTACTGCACCCTCGCGCTGGTCCACCTCACCGACACCGGCCACGGCTGGACCCTGCGCATCGCCCTCGCCGGCCACCCGCCGGCCCTGGTCCGCACCGCCGACGGGCAGGTCAGCGAGCTGGGCACCTTCGGCTCCCCGCTCGGCCTGCTCGACGAGACCACGTTCACCACCGTGGCGCACGAGCTGGGCGACGACACGATCGTGCTCTACACCGACGGGGTCACCGAGGCGCGTTCCCCCGACGGGCTCTACGGCGACGAGCGGCTCACGGCCCTGCTCGCGGCGGTCCCGGCCGACCCGGTGTTCCTCACCGACGCCGTCGCCGGTGCGGTCCTGGACTTCCAGGGCGGCGACGCGAGCGACGACATCGCGGTCGTGGCCTTCGCGGCGACCTGAGCGGCGGCGTACGACGGGATCGGCCCCGGGGACGAGGTCCCCGGGGCCGTACGCCGGTGCCTCGGGTCTCGGGTCCCGTGGCAGACGACACGACTCGCCCCTCTGAGTGAGAATCACCCGCCGCGGCGATGACGACGCTCCCAGCATCGCCGGCGTCGGCGGCTCCCGCAATGCCCTGGACGGGCGGTCCTCGCATGGCCCGAACGGGCCAGGCCCCGCGCGGTGACGGGGTGTGGCGCGCCGCCGAAGGGGTGGGGCGATCCTCGATTCTCAGGACATATCGTGTCGTCGCCGGCCGGGGCGGCCACCGTGGGGTGGCCGCGGCCTGGCGAACACCCAGCAGGCTCCTCGCCCGCACCGGTACGCCGGGCGGGACGGGCAGCACGGACCGGAAGACCTCTGACGTGGCAGACCACCAGCAGCAGACCCAGCAGCAGACCCAGCAGCAGACCCAGCAGCAGACCCAGCAGCAGACCCAGCACGAGACCCCCGAGGACCTGGCACAGCGGCTCGCCGCCCAGGAGGAGCGCAACCACCACCTCATCACCGCCCTCGACAACCGCACGGTGATCGGGCAGGCGACCGGCATGCTCATGCAGCGCTTCGGCCTCACCTCCGAGCGCGCGTTCGACGTCCTGCGGCGCATGTCGTCGGAGCGTCAGCAGAAGCTGCGCGACGTCGCCGCGGTGATCGTCGAGGACCGGCAGCCCGACCTCGCGGCGGCCTGGCTGCGCGAGCCCACCTGAGGTCTCCGGCGGGCGCGGGGGCGCCGGACCGCCCGTCCACCCCCGGGGGTGGCTTCGGCCCTGCGGCGTAACGGCAGGCGTCCGCGGCGAGAGGTGTCGGTCGTTCCCCCCACACCCCCACCCGCATCAGAGCATCGGAGTAAACAATGGGCTTCCTTCTGTGGATCCTCGCCGTCATCCTCGTCGTCTTCGGCGTCGTCCAGCTGATCCAGGGCCAGATCCTGCTCGGCATCGTCTGCATCGTCGTCGGCCTGCTGGTCGGCCCCGGCGGCTACAGCATCTTCAACAAGCGCGGCGCGCGGGTCTAGTCCACCCGGCCCCGCGAGGGGCCGGATGGAGCGTTCCGCGACGCGGGGCGCAGCGCCGACCTAGCGTCGGCGCATGGCCTTGGTGCGGTGCTCGTGCGTCACGTCTCTCGTGCCGCACGGCACCCGCCTGCGGCTCGACGTGATCCTGCTCGACCCCGACTGCGCGTACGTCGTCCACCGCGTCGGCTCGCTGCTCAGCGAGGGACCCGTCGCCGACGAGGGCCTCACCGCCTCCTGACCGCTCGCCGGGGTACCGGGACGTGTGGTCACCCCTTCCCTGGAGTTCGTCGGCACGGCCACCACCGTGCTGCAGCTCGGACCGTTCACCCTGCTGACCGACCCGAACTTCCTGCACCAGGGCCAACGCGCCTACCTGGGCAAGGGCCTGTTCTCGAAGCGGTTGACGGAGCCGTCGATGCAGCCGGGCGACCTGCCCGCCCTCGACGCCGTCCTGCTCTCGCACCTGCACGGTGACCACTTCGACCGGATCGCGCGCCGCGAGCTCGACCGCAGCGTCCCCGTCGTCACGACCGACGCCGCCGCCCGGACGCTGCGCCGCTGGGGGTTCTCCGGCGCCGACGCGCTCGAGACCTGGCAGAGCACCGAGCTGATCGACGGGGCCGCGCGGCTGCGGATCACCGCGGTCCCCGGCGTCCACGGCCCCGGTCCCGCGAAGCACCTGCTGCCGCCCGTCATGGGCTCGGTGCTCGAGCTCGACGACGGCGAGGGGACCGTGCACCGCACCTACATCACCGGCGACACCCTGTTCCGGCCGTGGCTGCGCGAGGTGGTCGACCGCACCGGCCCGCTGGACGCCGCCGTGGTGCACCTGGGCGGCACCCGCGCGCTCGGCCTGCTGGTCACCATGGACGCCGACCAGGGCGCCGACCTGGTCGAGCTGCTGTCCCCGGCCCTCACCGTGCCGGTGCACTTCGACGACTACTCCGTGTTCCGCTCCCCGCTCGAGGACTTCGTGAGCACGTGGGAGCGCCGGGGCCTGCCGGGACGGCTGCGGACCGTCGGGCGCGGCGAGAGCGTCGACCTGGCCTGAGGTGATCGCGGCCCGCTTCGGCCCGGGTGGTGGAATGGGGGCATGAGGTCCCGCCCCCTCCTGGCGCTGACGGCCGTCCTGGTGACGGTCGCGGGCTGCAGCGACCTCCCCGAGCCCGAGATCGTCCGGCCCCCGGAGGCCGTCGTCACCGAGCCCGCCTACGACCCCGAGCTCGAGCCGGCCGCGGCCGTGATGGCCGTCGTACCGGCCGCGGCGACGGTGCTCGAGGTGACCGACTTCGACCAGGTGCGCTTCTCGCTCGGCTACGGCGACCTGACGAGCGAGTCCGAGCC
>JAOPXU010000157.1 GCA_025964985.1 Nocardioides sp. | reverse complement strand
TTGGAGGCCAGGATGACCAAGCCCGAGCTGCCCGACATGGCGATGCTGCCCGTGGCGTCGGGAGCCGGGAGGGGCTTGTCGGTCACCGTGGTGCCGACGGCCTCCTGGACCAGGTAGGAGCCACCGGCCGGGACGGACCCGGTCAGGCTGGTGACCTGGGCGCTGGTGCCGGCCGAGCTGCGGTACTGGACCGACATGCCCGCGACCGAGATCGGGCTGCTGGTCGGGTTGAAGAGCTCGATGAAGTCGTTGCTGAACGTCGCGCCGCCGTTGCCGCCGCCGCCGTAGACCTCACTGATGACCAGACCGGTGCTGGGTGCGGCCTGGGCGGGGGCGGTCAGGCCGAGTGCGAGCGGACTCGCGACGAGACCGGCAACCAGCGTGCCGATGAGCGCGCGGCGCCGGGGTGTGTGCGTAGACACAGAATGTGAACCCTTCGAAGGACGTCGAGCCGGGGGTATCCCCGGAGGAGCCTTCGAACTGTAGGACGACGCAGCGACGTCTTTCGCATTCCTGGGGAAACAGCGGGAAAACGTCCTGAAGGGTGAGCCTTATGTTGCGGGCGTGTTGCCACGACGCTGCCGCAGGAAGTCGCGGAAGAACTCGTAGCCCGACCACATGGTCATCGCGACGGCGCCGGCGAGCAGGACCTGGGCGAGGTAGAACAGCACGTCACCGGGTACGTCGCCCCACCCGGTGAGCTGGCGGCCGGGCAGGGTCAGCCCGCCGAGCGCGAAAACCTGGAGCATCGTCTTGACCTTGCCGCTCTGGGTGGCCGCGATGACGACGTCCTTGGCGATCGACAGCCGCAGGATCGTCACCGACCACTCGCGCAGGAGCACCACGATCGTCACCCACCACCAGATGTCGCCGGTGACCGACAGGGCGATGAACGCCATCCCGGTCATCAGCTTGTCGGCGATGGGATCGGCGATCTTGCCGAAGTCGGTGACGAGCCCGCGCGCGCGAGCGATGTCGCCGTCGATCTTGTCGGTGATCATCGCGACCGCGAACACGCCGTAGGCCAGGCACCGCCACAGGATCGAGTCGTGGTCGTGACCGAGCAGGAACCAGCCGTAGACCGGGACAAGCACGATCCGCAGGGTGGTGAGGGCGTTGGGGAGGTTCCAGTTGCTGACGACCCTCTCCTGCTGGTCGGTCATCGCGCGGGCCCGGTCGGACGGGCGACGAGGTCGACGCCGACGGTCCCGACGACGACCGCCGGCACCAGGTCGCCGACGGCGAAGGTGCCCTCGCTGAGCGACGTCGTGCCGTCGACCTCGGGGCCTTGGTGCACGGAGCGACCCTCGGCGTGCCCGCCGTGGGCCTGGTCCTCGACGTCCTCGACGATCACGAGCACCTCCTCGCCGATGCGCTCCTCGGCGCGCTGCGCGGTGAGCTCCTCGACGAGCGCGGTGACGTGCTGGGCGCGGGCCCACACCTCGTCCTCGTCGAGCTTGTCGTCGAACGACGCCGCCTCGGTGCCGTCCTCGTCGGAGTAGCCGAACACCCCGGTCACGTCGAGTCGCGCCGCGACCAGGAAGTCGCACAGGGTCTGCAGGTCGTCCTCGGTCTCGCCGGGGAAGCCGACGATGACGTTGGAGCGCACGCCGGCGAGCGGCGCGTGCGAGCGGACCTGCTCGAGCAGCCCCAGGAAGCTGTCGGGGTCACCGAAGCGGCGCATCCGGCGCAGGACGGTCGCGCTGGCGTGCTGGAACGACAGGTCGAAGTACGCCGCCACGCCGGGCGTCGTCGCGATGGCCTCGATCAGCCCCGGACGCGTCTCGGCGGGCTGCAGGTAGGAGACGCGCACCAGGTCGACGCCGTCGATGGCCGCCAGCTCGGGCAGCATCGTCTCGAGCAGCCGCAGGTCGCCGAGGTCCTTGCCGTAGGAGGTGGAGTTCTCGGAGACGAGGAACAGCTCGCGGACGCCCTCGCCGGCCAGCCACTTCGCCTCGGCGAGCACGTCGGAGGGGCGGCGGCTGACGAACGAGCCGCGGAAGCTGGGGATCGCGCAGAAGGTGCAGCGCCGGTCGCAGCCGCTGGCGAGCTTGAGCGGCGCCATCGGGCCGGACTCGAGGCGCGCGCGGGGGGAGACCTGGGGGGCCTGGCGCTCGGCCGGGCTGATCGGGAGCAGCAGCCGGCGGTCGGACGGCGTGTGCGGGTGGTGGGTCTCCCCCGCCACGATCGAGCGCAGCCGGACGGCGATGTCGTCGTAGTCGTCGAAGCCGAGCACGGCGTCGGCCTCGGGCAGCGACGCGGCGAGGTCCTTGCCGTAGCGCTCGGCCAGGCACCCGACGGCGACGACGGCCTGCGCGCGCCCACCCTTGTCGGCGGAGATCTTGAGGTCGGAGGCCTCGAGGAGGGCGTCGACGGAGTCCTTCTTGGCCTGCTCGACGAAGCCGCAGGTGTTGACCACCACCGTGTCGGCCTGCGCCGGGTCGGTCACGAGGCGGAACCCGTCGGCAGCGAGCCGGCCGGCCAGCTCCTCGGAGTCGACCTCGTTGCGCGCGCACCCGAGGGTGAGCATCGCGACGGTCAGCTGGTCAGGGGCGGCTTCAGTGGTCATGACTGTCTCGAGTATGACGGCCCGGCCCCGCCTCCCGCGAAACGCGAGGGACGGGGCCGGGTGGGTCAGGAGGTGGTGGGTCAGTCGGGCACGAAGACGCGGGCGGCGTCCTGGCCGGTGGCACCGAGCGGACCCTGCTCCTCGCCGTCGACGGTGACGACGAGCCCGCCGTCGCTGCTGTTGACGCGCACCGGGGGCACGACGTCGACGGTGGCGGTCTGGTTGAAGGGCAGGTCCTCGTCGAAGACGACCTTGCTGCGGGCGTCGCGGACGATGACGCGGGCGCCGCCGGTGACCGCGGTGAACGACACCGGCACCCGCTCGGACGTCGCCCCGCTGAGCTGGGCGCGCCCACCCGGTGAGCCGTTGAGGACGACCTGGTCGGAGACGGGGACGGGTCCGTCGATCACGAGCCGTACGACGGACCAGGCGAGCACGACCGCCATCACCGCGGCGACCAGCACCGACCAGTTCAGCCGGCCGCGGGTGCCGCGGATGGCGCCGCCGGAGGCGGTGGCCAGCTCGGCCTCGAAGACCCGGCGCGGGTCGATCGGGGCGCCGGCGTAGCGCTCGTCGTAGGCCGCCACGAGGGGCTCGGCGTCGAGGCCGAGGATCCGGGCCAGGGTGCGCAGGTGGCCGCGGGCGTAGAAGTCGCCGCCGCAGGGCTCGAAGTCGTCGAGCTCGATCGACTCGATGACGTGGGGGCGGATCCGGGTCCGATCAGCGAGCTGGTCGACGCTGAGGCCGACGCGGGTGCGGGCCGCGACCAGCACCGGCCCGACCACCGGGTCGACCGGCGTCGTCGGCAGGTCGTGGGCGTCGATGACGATGGTCGAGGTGCTCGACGGGTCGCTGCTCGTGCCCACGGGTAGCAGGACGACCGACGTCTCGTCGTCAGCGTGCGCTGCGACCTGGACGTCGGTGGGCGCGACGTGCGGCGCCTTGTCGAGCAGCACCTCCTCGCGGCGGGCGACGGCGATCTCGCGGTCCGGCTCGGGCGCGGCGGCGGCCGGCTCGTCGCGACCCGGCTCGACGACGGTCGTGCGGCCCGCGCTGAGGTCGAGGAGCGCGTCGCCGAGCTCGTGCCAGTCGGAGCCGATGAGCTGGGTCGACAGCGACAGCCGCACCGACAGCACCCGGCCGTCGGCGTCGATGACGCTCAGCGAGCCGTCACCGAGCAGCGAGGTGCGGGGCCGGTGCTCGACGCGGTCGACCTCGGGCCAGGCGACGCCGTGCCAGGCGCGCCCACGGCGTACGCGCACACCGCGGTGGTCGATGACCACGAGCGGCGCCCGGGCGTCGACGACGGCGGCGAGGTGGATCAGGCCGATGAGGCCGGTCAGGGCGCAGACCGCCCAGTCGAGGGTCGATCCGGACCCGATGGCCCGCACCAGGTAGGCGATCGAGACGGCCGCACCGGTGACGCCGACGAGGGTCGACAGCGGCCCGTCGCGGCGCACCTCGACGGTGTCGTCGTAGGTCTCTTCGTGGGGCGGATCGACCGGGTGGTCCTGGGTGGCGTCGGCCGACTCGTCGTCGGTGTGCGAGAGATCGGTGCTCACTGCTCCCCCTGGATGGTGTAGATCACGGCGTCGATCTCGTCGGGCTTGATGAGCACGTCGCGCGCCTTGGAGCCCTCGCTGGGCCCGACCACGCCGCGGCTCTCCATGATGTCCATCAGCCGGCCCGCCTTGGCGAAGCCGACCCGCAGCTTGCGCTGCAGCATCGAGGTCGACCCGAACTGCGTCGACACGACCAGCTCTATGGCCTGCACGACGAGGTCCATGTCGTCGCCGATGTCGTCGTCGAGCACCTTGTTGCTGGCGGCCGGGACGGTGACGTCCTCGCGGTACGTCGGCTGCAGCTGGGTCTTGCAGTGGTTGACGACCTGGGCGATCTCGGCCTCGGTGACCCACGCGCCCTGCACGCGGATCGCCTTCGAGGTGCCCATCGGCAGGAACAGCCCGTCACCCTGGCCGACCAGCTTCTCGGCGCCGGGCTGGTCGAGGATGACGCGGCTGTCGGCCAGCGACGACGTCGCGAACGCGAGCCGCGACGGGACGTTGGCCTTGATGAGGCCGGTGACGACGTCGACCGAGGGCCGCTGCGTCGCGAGCACCAGGTGGATGCCGGCCGCACGGGCCAGCTGGGTGATGCGGACGATGGCGTCCTCGACGTCGCGCGGGGCGACCATCATCAGGTCGGCGAGCTCGTCGACGATCACCAGCAGGTAGGGGTACGGCGTCAGGACCCGCTCGGAGCCCGCGGGCACCTCGACCTTGCCGGCCCGCACGGCCTTGTTGAAGTCGTCGATGTGACGGAAGCCGAAGTTGGCCAGGTCGTCGTAGCGCAGGTCCATCTCGCGCACGACCCACTGCAGCGCCTCGGAAGCCTTCTTGGGGTTGGTGATGATCGGCGTGATCAGGTGTGGCACGCCCTCGTAGGCGTTGAGCTCGACCCGCTTGGGGTCGACCATGATCATCCGCACCTCGTCGGGCGTGGAGCGCATCAGGATCGAGGTGATCATCGAGTTGATGAACGACGACTTGCCCGAGCCGGTGGCGCCGGCGACGAGCAGGTGCGGCATCTTCGCCAGGTTGGCGACGACGAAGCCGCCCTCGACGTCCTTGCCGAGTCCGGCCACCATCGGGTGGTGGTCGCCGCGGGCCGCGCCGGAGCGGAGCACGTCACCGAGGCTGACGATCTCCTTGTCGACGTTGGGGATCTCGATGCCGACCGCGGACTTGCCGGGGATCGGGCTGAGGATGCGCACCTCGGCCGAGGCGACGGCGTAGGAGATGTTCTTCTGGATGCCCGTGATCTTCTCGACCTTGACCGCGGGGCCGAGCTCGACCTCGTAGCGGGTCACGGTCGGACCACGCGTGTAGCCCGTGACCTGGGCGTCGATGCCGAACTCGACCAGCACCTGGGTCAGCCGGTCGACGACCGCGTCGCTGGCCTTGGAGCGCGCCTTGTGCGGCGAGCCCTCCTTGAGGACCTCGTTGCCCGGCAGGGAGTAGACGATGTCGCCGGAGAGCGCGAGCTGCTCCATCCGGGGCTCGAGCGGGGTGTGCGGCGGCGGCTCGAGCGGGCCGTCGGCCTCGGCCGGCTCCACGACGACCGGGACGGCGGCGTAGGGCGTCGGGACCTCGGGGGCGTCGTCGGAGTCGTGCGACAGGGCGACGTCGAGGGCGTCGAAGGCCTCGGTCTCGGGGCCACCGTCGGCGGGGTCCGGCTCGACGACTGCCTTCTTGCGGCGCTTCTTGACCTCGCGGTCCTCGAGCAGCGGGGTGTCGTAGGCCGGGTCGCCGCGGTCGGGGTCGATGGTGTCGTCGAGCCGGTCACCGGCGTGGGCCGCGTCGTGGCCGTCGTCGTCGAGCGGCGGGCGGCCGACGGCGAAGTCGTAGAGGTCGCGCAGCCGCTCGGGCACGCGGTAGAGCGGGGTCGCGGTGATGACCAGGACACCGAAGAGCGCGACGAGGACCAGCAGGGGAACGACGACCGCGGTGCTCTGCAGCAGGTCGAGCAGCAGCGAGGACACGACGTAGCCGACGGCGCCGCCGCCCTCGCGCAGGGGCGTGGTGTCGCCCTCGACGGGCTGGGGGTTGCCGGAGGCGATGTGGACGACGCCGAGGACGCCGAGGAAGAGCGCGGACCAGCCGACGGCCTGGCGGCCGGCGGGACCCTGCTCGACGGGGTGGCGCATCAGGCGCCAGCCGGCCCAGACCAGGGCCAGCGGGACGAGCCAGCCGACCTTGCCGACCGAGCCGACGACCGCGGTGCGGCCGAGGTCCATCACGCCGCCGGGGGCTGCGAACCACACGGCCGCGCCGACGACGACGGCGATCCCGACGAGGAGGAGCCCGGCGCCGTCGCGGCGCTGCTCGGGCTCGAGGTCACGGGCGCTGCGGCCGACGCCGCGGATGCCGGCGCCGATCGCGTGGGCGACGGCCAGCCAGACGGCGGTGACGCCGCGGAGGACGGTGAGGCAGACCCGGGCGACCGGACCGGTGCCGGTGCGTACGGCGCGGGGTGCCGGACGGGCGCCCCGCGCGGCCGGCTTCGTGGTGCGCGCCGCCGGGCGGCGCGAGGACGTCGCGGTCTTCTTGGTGGGGGTCTTCCGCGTCGTCCGGGCTGAGCTGCTCGATCCTGTCTTCGCGCCGCGTGCCGTGGAGCCGGACTTGCCGGACCCAGACCTGCTGCGGGTGGACGTGCTCGAGCTGCGCGACCCCGGCGGGGAAGACGTACGGGTCGCCATGCCACCAACCTAGGTGATCGCCACTTCCGTCACATGGATCACTCCAGTGCGTGTCTTGCGGCCCACGGCTCCCGCTGGCCCCGCATGCCCCACCCAGCATCCGGCCTGCGGATGAACGGCGGACAGGTCCCGGGTTGACCGGAATCGACATCAGGTCGACCTCGACGTGACCAGATGTCACACGTTCGTGACTAGCCGGACCTAGACCATTCGGTACGCGGTCCATAGGGTGCCTGTTTGGTGGGCCACATCACAGGCCAGCCGTAATTCATCCACTCGGAGGGTTGATTCTGTGGAATTCCTCAAGACCGGACTGAGCGTGGCGCTGGCGGTGACGGGCCTCTCGCTCGTTCCCGGCACGCCCTCGGTCGCAGTCGGCGCACCCCGTGCCGCCGACGACCCATCGGCGTTGTCGCAGATGCGTGCGACCGCCGACGGCCAGGTGCGCGTCAGCACCGAGAAGGCGACCGGCAAGGTCGGCTTCGTCTCTGCCCGCGGTGCCGACGCCGACCTCCTCCCCGGCGTCCAGGCCGACGACCGCGCTAGCGCGGCGGCCAAGGCGACGACCTACCTCGACCGCTTCGGGTCGGCCTTCGGCCTGTCCCGCGGCCAGGTCGAGCAGACCGACGTCGTCGAGGACCGCTACGGCTGGGTCGTCACGTTCCAGCAGCAGTACCGCGGGGTCCCGGTCTTCGCCGGCACGATCAAGGCCGCCCTCGACGAGGCCGGCGACCTGAGCGCGATCAGCGGCTTCGCCGCCCCCGACCTGGCGCTCTCGACCACTCCGTCCGTCTCCGCCGCGAAGGCGGGTGCCCGCGCCGTCTCCATCGTGCGAGCCGAGCCGCCGACGGCCGAGGGTGGCGGCAAGGCCGACACCACCGGCATCAAGCCCGTGTCCACCGAGCTGGTCGTCTACCGCACCGGAGCGATCCGCGGCGTGGCCGGCGAGTCCGTGCTGGCCTACGTCGTCGAGGTGAGCAACGCCAAGAACGTCCGCGACGTCCTCGTCATCGACGCCAACGCCAACAAGCCGGTCAACCGGTGGTCGACGATCAACGACGCCCTGGACCGTGAGCTGAAGGAGGCGTCCGGCACCAAGGAGGACCCGGTCCTGACGACGGTCTGGACCGAGGGCGACCCGTTCCCGGGTGACCTCAACCAGGACCAGCGCAACCTGATCGACTCCGCCGGTGAGTCCTACTGGATGTTCGCCAACTCGTTCGGCCGCGACTCCTACGACGGCCAGGGCGCCAAGCAGATCACGGTCAACAACGACCCGCGCATCGACTGCCCCAACGCCAACTGGAACGGCACCACCACCAACTACTGCGACGGTGTCACGTCCGACGACATCGTCTCCCACGAGTGGGGCCACGCCTACACCGAGTACACCTCCGGCCTGATCTACCAGTACCAGCCCGGCGCCCTCAACGAGTCCTACTCCGACGTCTGGGGCGAGACCCTCGACCTCATCAACGGTCGCGAGGACGAGGACGAGCAGTTCACCGCCAAGCGCACCGACGGCGACTGCGGCGCAGCCGCCCCGCCCGGCATCGACTTCGTGATCACCGCGCCGGCCACCGTGGCCGGTCCGTGCTTCGCGGTCGCCGCCTCCGGTGCCAAGGAGTTCACCACGGTGCCCGTGACCGCCCAGGTCGTCGTCGCCACCGACATCACCGACGCCACCAGCCCCAGCACCACCGACGGCTGCACGGCGTTCACCAACGCCGCCGCCGTCGCCGGCAAGTGGGCCTACGTCGACCGCGGCAACTGCAACTTCTCCGTGAAGGTCGCCAACGCCGAGACCGCCGGTGCCACCGGCATCGTCATCGGCAACAACAACACCGACATCCCGGCCGGCTTCTCCGGCGACCCGGACCTCTACGGCGCCATGGTCGGCCAGGCCGACGGCACCCGCATCAAGTCCGCCGGTGAGGTCACCGCCACCATCACCGCCGAGGACGTCTCGACCCGCGTCGAGACCACCCGCTGGGCCATCGGCGAGAAGTCCGAGGCCTTCGGCGGCGCGATCCGCGACATGTGGAACCCGACCTGCTACGGCGACCCGGGCAAGGTCTCGGACGCCGAGTACAAGTGCGACCCGCTGCTGTCCGACGCCGGTGGCGTCCACAGCAACTCCGGCGTGCCCAACAAGGCCTACGCCCTCGTCGTCGACGGCGGCGTCTCCAACGGCCAGACCGTCACCGGCCTGGGCATCGACAAGGCCGCTGCCATCTGGTGGCGCGCCCAGAGCACCTACCTGACGCCGGCGTCGAACTTCAACGACGCCGCCGACGCGTGGGAGACCTCCTGCGCCGACCTCGTCGGCAAGGACATCAACGTCGTCACCACCGAGCCCGACGCGGAGCCGACCCTGGCCACCCCGATCGCGGCCGGTGACTGCGCGTCGGTCACCGCGGCCATCGCTGCGACCGAGATGCGGTCGGGCACGCCCGAGCGCTGCGACTTCCGTCCGATCCTGGCCAAGGGCGCTCCTGGCGTCTGCGGCACCGGTTTCAAGACCAAGACCGTGTGGACCGAGAAGTTCGAGGACGGTGTCGCCGGCTGGGAGAAGGACCAGGAGATCGCCGACCTCGACGGCTACCAGGGCGGCTTCGGCGCGCCGTGGCGCGGCAGCGAGAACGCACCCCTCGGTCGCGAGGGTGGCGTGGCCTACGGCCCGGCGCCCGACCGTGGCGACTGCAGCGGTGACGGCGTCAACGACTTCAGCAGCCGCGACACGATCATCAGCCCGGTCGTGACCATGCCCGGCAAGCTGCCGAACGCCAAGTTCTCCTTCGACCACTACGTGGCGACCGAGGCCGGCTTCGACGGCGGCAACCTGAAGATCAGCGTCAACCAGGGTCGCTTCAACGTCGTCGACCCGGCGCAGTACGTCTTCAACAAGACCAACACCACGATGACGACCCTGGGCGGCGGCAACACCAGCCCGCTCGCCGGCGAGGCCGGGTTCTCCGGCACCGACGGTGGCGAGGTCCGTGGCAGCTGGGGCACCTCGATCGTCGACCTGGCCAAGGTCGGCGTGAAGCCCGGCGACAAGGTCCGCTTCCGCTTCGACATCGGTCGCGACGGCTGTGGCGGCATCGACGGCTGGTACCTCGACAACCTCAAGGTCACCACCTGCGACAAGTCCAAGACCACGTCGAGCAAGACCGTGGCGACCGCCCCGGCCACCCGCAAGGTGGGCCAGGACTTCCAGGTCAAGGTCTCGGTCAGCAAGAAGGGGAAGCCGGCCACCGGCGACGTCGTCCTCCGCTCGGAGGGCGAGCTCCTCGGCACCGCGACGCTGAGCAAGGGCAGGGCCACCATCAAGGTGACCGACAAGGTCGGTCCCGGCACGGTCACGCTGAAGTCCGCCTACCTCGGCAACGCCACCACCAGCACGAGCCGTGACTACCTGCAGGTCCGCATCACCCGCTAGTCGCACAGCACCACAGCACGAGGCCCCGCCGGGATCTTCCCGGCGGGGCCTCGTCGTGCGTGGAGCAGGGGGTGCCGGCCGCTCAGGCCTCGACGACGACCGGGATGATCATCGGCCGACGGCGGTGGGTGTTGCTCACCCAGCGGCCGACGACGCGGCGCACGGTCTGCTGCAGCTGGTAGGAGTCGACGCCACCCTCGGCCAGGGCGGCGTTGACGGCGTCGATGATCGGCTGCTTGACGGCGTCGAACGTCGAGTCGTCCTCGGCGAAGCCGCGTGCGTGGATCTCGGGTCCGGCCGACACCTTGCCGCTGACCGAGTCGACGACGACGATCACGGAGATGAAGCCCTCCTCGCCGAGGATCCGGCGGTCCTTGAGGTCGGCCTCGGTGATGTCGCCGACCGACGTGCCGTCGACGAAGACCAGCCCGACCTCGACCTTGCCGGAGATCGAGGCGACGCCGTCGACCAGGTCGACCACGACGCCGTCCTCGGCGACCACGACGTTGGGGACGCCGACCGAGCGCGCGAGCGCGGCGTTGGCCAGCATGTGGCGGATCTCGCCGTGGACCGGCAGCACGTTGCGCGGCTGGACGATGTTGTAGCAGTAGAGGAGCTCGCCGGCGCTGGCGTGGCCACTGACGTGCACGTGGGCGTTGCCCTTGTGGACCACCCGCGCGCCCCAGCGGGCCAGGCCGTTGATCACCCGGTAGACGGCGTTCTCGTTGCCGGGGATCAGGCTGCTCGCGAGGAGGACGGTGTCGTTCTCCTCGATGTGGACGAAGTGGTGGCTGCGCTGGGCGATCCGGCTCAGCGCGCTCATCGGCTCGCCCTGGCTGCCGGTCGAGATCAGCACCTGCTTCTCCGGCGGCAGGTCGGCGAGCTCCTTGGCGTCGACGAGCGTGCCGCCCGGGACCGTGAGGTAGCCTAGGTCGCGGGCGATGCCCATGTTGCGCACCATCGAGCGGCCGACGTAGGCGACCTTGCGGTTGTTGGCGACCGCCGCGTCGAGGACCTGCTGCACGCGGTGCACGTGGGAGGCGAAGCAGGCCACGATGATGCGCTGCTGCGACTCGCGGAACACCTGGTCGATGACCGGGGTGATCGACTTCTCGGTCGGCGTGAAGCCCGGCGTCTCGGCGTTGGTGGAGTCGGTGAGGAACAGGTCGACGCCCTCCTCCCCCAGCCGCGCGAACGCCCGCAGGTCGGTGATCCGGCCGTCGAGGGGCAGCTGGTCCATCTTGAAGTCGCCGGTGTGCAGCACCAGGGCGGTGCCGGTGCGGATGGCGACGGCCAGCGCGTCGGGGATGGAGTGGTTGACCGCGATGAACTCGAGCTCGTAGGGCCCGAAGATGAGGCGGTCGCCGGCCTTGACCTTGTGGTGCACGGTCTGGCGCAGGCGGTGCTCGCGCAGCTTGCTGTCGAGCAGCGCGAGGGTCAGCTCGGAGCCGACGAGCGGGATGTCCTGGCGCTCGCGCAGGAGGTACGGCGTGGCGCCGATGTGGTCCTCGTGACCGTGGGTCAGCACCAGGGCCTCGACGTCGGCCAGCCGGTCCCGGATGGGGCCGAAGTCGGGGAGGATGAGGTCGACTCCAGGCTGGTGGTCCTCGGGGAACAGCACCCCGCAGTCGACGATGAGCAGGCGGCCGTCGTACTCGAAGACCGTCATGTTGCGCCCGACCTCGCCGAGCCCGCCGAGCGGGATGACGCGCAGCCCGCCCTTCGGCAGCTCGGGCGGTGCGGACAGCTCGGGGTGCGGGTGGCTCAAGGGGTGTTCCTCACGTGGTCTGGAGAAGGCCCGACGCGACGAGGCCGGCGCGCAGGGCGGCGACCTCCTCGTCGTCGAGTGCCGCGAGCGGGGAGCGCACGCGGCGGTTGTCGAGCACGCCGAGCAGCTCGAGGGCCGCCTTGGCGGTGGTGGCGCCGTAGTTGGCGACGCCCATGACGGCGTCGATCGCGGGGAGCAGGCCGACGTAGATCTCCCGGGCCCGCGCGGGGTCGCCGGTGGTGAACGCGTCGTGCATCGCGCGCAGCTGGTCGCCGCAGACGTGGCCGAGCACCGAGACGAAGCCGGCCGCGCCGTGGGCGAGCCAGGCCAGGTTGAGGACGTCGTCGCCGGAGTAGACGGCGAAGCCGAGGTCGATGATGCGGCTGCCGCGGGGCAGGTCGCCGACCGCGTCCTTGACCGCGACGACCTCGTCCCACGAGGCCATCTCCTCGTACGACGAGAGCGCGAGCTGGCTGCCGGTGCGGCCGGGGACGTCGTAGAGCATCACGGGGAGCTCGGCGGCGTCGACGACCTGGCGGAAGTGCTGGAGCATGCCGCGCTGGCCGGGCTTGTTGTAGTAGGGGGTGACGAGCAGGATGCCGTCGGCGCCGTTCTTGCGCGCCTGCTGGGCCAGCCACACCGAGGTGCTGGTGTCGTTGGTGCCGACGCCGGCGACCAGGGTGATGTCGGGCCCGACGACCTCGCGGACGGCGACGAGCGTCTCGCCGTCCTCCTCCTTGGTCGTCGTCGGCGACTCGCCGGTCGTGCCGGAGACGATCAGGCCGTCGTGGCCGTGGTCGACGAGGTGGCGGGCGATGCGCTGCGTGGCCTCGATGTCGACGCCCCCGTCGGGCGTGAAGGCCGTGGCCATCGCGGTGAGGACGGTGCCGAACGGCGCGGATGGTCGCGTCATGGGGCCAGGCTATCGGCTGGTCCCGCCAGCTCGGCGGCCAGCAGGTCGAGGTGGTCGAGGTCGCTGAGGTCGAGCACCTGCAGGTAGGCGCGCTCGGAGCCGACGGCGGCGTAGCGGGCCAGCGTCTCGAGAGCCTCCGCAGGGGTGCCGGCGACGCCGTTGGCGCGCAGCTCGTCGGGCTCGCGACCGATCGCCCCGGCGCGGCGACGGAACTCCGCCTCGTCGCGGCCCACGCACACCACGAGCGCGTTGGACCAGCGCATCGTGGCCGGGTCGCGCCCGACGTCCTCGCAGGCCTGCGAGACCCGCTCGACGAGGGTGCG
>JAOPXU010000152.1 GCA_025964985.1 Nocardioides sp. | reverse complement strand
CTGACCTGCTTCTTTGTGCCCCAGGCAAGAGTCGAACTTGCGACCTTTCGCTTGTCAGCCGGTTGGGGGAGCTGCGCTCAGCCCAGCGGCCGCGCCCGGGGCCGGCTGCGCAGCATCAACGATCGGGGCCTCGACCTCGCGCTCAATTCCTGACTTATTCCTGACTTTGAAATGAGAACGGGTGAATCAGGGTGATCTCAGAGAGGCTCAACAGAGCGGGATTCACGCTCAAATGCCCGTTCGTGACCTCCGATGGAGTTCCTGGAACGCTTCCTTGGGTCGTGGGTTCGAGCCCCACCCGCCCTACCAGGGATCAACGCATGCGCAGCACGACCGCCGTGGTCACCGACGTGGACGTGCCCGGCGGGGACCCGGGAGCCCTCGAAGTCCTCGCGCGCCGAGGGACCCGACCCTGCTCCCACGGGCTGCCCGTCGCCGTGGCCCGATCGGGCCCCTGCCGCCTGGTCCGGGGTGCTCCCTCCGGTCAGGACCCGTCGTCGACCACGATCTCCTCGACCAGCCCGCGCTGGGCGAGGTCGGCCTCCTCCGAGCTGCCCTCGGGCAGCGGGTCGGTCGCGTCGGGCACGTCCTCGGGCACGTAGTCCTCGATCCCGGCGGCCACCCGCTCGCGCGCGACGACCAGGGCGAGCGCGTCGTCGTCGAGCTCGGGCATCTTCCCGTGCCCCGACCGGTCGGGGTTCGGCAGTCCGGCGTCCTCGCGGTCGAGGAGCTCGGGCACGTCGAACGGGTCCTGCGGGGTCTCGGTCACGGATGGTCCCTTCAGCGAGGTGGACGGTTCCCGTCCGATACCCAGACCGGACCGGCCTCACCGGTCCGCGCGCCTCAGCCGGCGTACGTCGCCTGGTAGGCGAGCAGCAGGGCCCGGCCCTCGGCCATCGCCGCGTCGAGCTCGTCGACCAGCGGTACGGCGGCCGCCACCGACCCGGTGTCGGCGGCGATCTCGACCGAGCGGGCCACCTCGCCGGCACGGGGGACGCCCAGGTTGAGCGCGCTGCCCGCGATCTTGTGCGCGCGGGCCTTGACCGTGGCGACGTCGTCGGCGGCGATCGCCTCGCGGATGGCCTCGACGGCGGCCGCGGAGTTGACCTGGAAGTTGCCGATCGCCCGGTCGATGTACGTCGTGTCGCCCGGGTCGAGGTCACGCAGCGAGTCGAGCCGCTCGACGTCGAGCCCCGCCATCGGCGGCGTGGCCGGCAGACCCTCGGTGCTGTCGGTGTCGCTCACGTCAGGCGGCCTCTCCGGCGATGAGGATCTGCTCGCCCCGCTGGACGAGCTGCAGGCTGACGTCGTCGGTCTCCTCGCCGGCCCCGGTGACGTAGACGTAGGTGTAGTTGACCGTCAGGTTCTCGGCGTCGGCGCTGACCGACAGCAGGGTGGCGTCGGTGACGTCGCCCCAGAACCCGGAGTAGCCGTCGAGCCCGCCGCTCGCCGCCTGGAAGTCGGGCGTGAGCAGCTCGTAGCCCGCCTCCGGGTCGGCGCTCGCCGTGCTCAGGTAGGTCGCGACGAAGTCCTCGAGCTCCTGCTCGGTCGGCGGTGCCGGGGTGGTCGGCGCGCTGCTCGTGGGTCGCGGACTCGTCGCCGTCGAGGACGACGACGGGGTGTCGGCGCCCGGGGCGACGGTGGTGTCCTGCGGGTCGTCCATCAGGGCGAGCACGGCGATGACGGCCAGCAGCAGGAGCACCAGCCCGCCGACCGCCAGCGGCAGCCGTCGTCGGCGCTGCGGCTCGGCCGTCGGAGACGGCTGCACCTCGGTGGGGGTCGGCGCGACCGCGGCGACCGGCACCGGAGTGGGGCCCGGGTCGGGCACCGAGCGCAGCTGCTGGGTGGCACCCACCGGGTCCGGCGGCGGGGCCACCGGACGCGGGGTGGTGCGGGTGCCCGGACCCGAGTCGGCCGCGAGCAGGTCGAGCACCCCGGCCACGTCGGGCATGCTCCAGCGGCGGCGCGGGTCGTGCGCCATCGTCGCCAGCAGCACGGGGTTCATCTCGCCGGCGTCGGGCAGGCGCGGCGGCGGCTCGTTGACGATCTGGTAGAGCGCGCCGAGCACGTTGTCGCCCACGTCGTACGGCGGTCGCCCGGCCAGCGCGTGGTAGAGCGTCGCGCCCAGCGACCACACGTCGCTGGCCGGCGTGGCGAGCTTGCCCGAGGCCACCTCGGGGGAGAGGTACGCCGGGGAGCCGGTCACGAGGCCGGTCTGGGTCAGCGAGGCGTCGGCCTCGCTGCGGGCGATGCCGAAGTCGGAGAGCTTCACCTGCCCGTCCTCGCGCACGAGGATGTTGGACGGCTTGACGTCGCGGTGCACGACGCCGCTGGCGTGCGCGGCGCTGAGGGCCGAGGCGACCTGCGCCAGGATCCGAGCCGCCTGCTGCTGCGGCAGCGCGCCCTGCTCGCGCACGACGTCGGCGAGCGTGGCGCCCTCGACGTACTCCATGACGAGGTACTGCTGGTCGCCGTCGTCGACGAGGTCGAAGACGCCCACGATGTTGGGGTGGTTGAGGCTCGCGGCGATCCGCGCCTCGCGCTCGGCCCGCATCAGGTCGGGGCTGGAGCCGCCGGGCGCGACACCGACGCGCTTGAGCGCGACCGAGCGCCCCAGGACCTCGTCGCGGCCGAGCCAGACCGCACCCATGCCGCCACGGCCGATCTCCCGGTCGAGGGAGTACCTGTCGCCGATCACGCCCAAAACCTACTGTGACCCGACCGCGGGTCCTGCGACGATCCCGTGTGGGGCAGGCTTGACCCGCTCTGTCCACCCGATCGACCTGTCCCGGAAGGCCTGACGTGCCCGTCGACCCCGCACTCCTCGACGACCTGCAGTGGCGCGGGCTCATCGCCCACGCCACCGACCTCGACGCCCTGCGCGAGGCGCTGAGCGGGGAGAGCCTCGGCTTCTACGTCGGCTTCGACCCGACCGCACCCAGCCTCCACATGGGCAACCTGGTGCAGATCACGACCGCCCGCCGCCTGCAGGACGCCGGCCACACGCCGTACCTCCTCGTCGGCGGCGCCACCGGCATGATCGGCGACCCGCGCGACTCCGGCGAGCGCACCCTCAACCCGGCCGAGACCGTGCAGGAGTGGGTGGGTCGCATCCGCCGCCAGATCGAGCCGTTCCTGTCCTTTGACGGCGACAACGCCGCCACGATGGTCAACAACCTCGACTGGACCGGCGAGCTGTCCGTCATCGACTTCCTGCGCGACGTCGGCAAGCACTTCCCGGTCAACCGGATGCTGGCGCGCGACACGGTCAAGCGGCGCCTCGAGTCGGGCATCAGCTTCACCGAGTTCAGCTACGTGCTGCTGCAGTCGATGGACTTCCTCGAGCTGCACCGCCGCCACGGCGTCGACCTCCAGTTCGGCGGCTCCGACCAGTGGGGCAACATCACCGGCGGTGCCGAGCTCGTACGCCGCTCCACCGGCGACCAGGTGCACGCGTTCGCGACGCCGCTGGTCACCAAGGCCGACGGCACCAAGTACGGCAAGACCGAGGGCGGCGCCCTGTGGCTCGACCCCGAGATGCTCTCGCCGTACGCCTTCCACCAGTTCTGGCTCAACGTCGAGGACGAGAAGGTCGACGAGCTGCTGCGTGTGTTCACCTTCCTGCCGCGTGCGGAGATCGAGGCGCTCGAGGCTCGTCACGCCGAGAAGCCGTTCCTGCGCGAGGCACAGAGGGTGCTGGCCGACGCGGTCACGACGTTCGTGCACGGCGCGGGGGAGACCGAGCAGGCCAAGGAGGCCGCGGCTGCTCTGTTCGGCGGCGGCGACCTGTCCTCGTTGAGCCCGGCCACCCTCGGCTCCGCCCTGCGCGAGGCGGGCGTCGTCACCCTCGACCGCTCCGGGGGCTGGCCCCTGCTCGCCGACCTGTTCGTCTCTGCCGGGTTGGTCAAGAGCAAGGGCGAGGCCCGGCGGACCGTCTCCGAGGGCGGCGCCTACCTCAACAACCAGCGCATCGAGGACGCCGAGGCGTCCCTGACCGCCGACGACCTCATCGGCGGTTCCTGGCTGGTCCTGCGCCGCGGCAAGAAGAAGTTCGCGGGCGTCGAGGTCCGCTGAGGTGGACGACGCGCGCTGGCTGGCCGGGCTCGAGGAGCAGGCTGCCCAGCGCCTGCCCGCGGCGCTCTTCGACTACCTGGTGCAGGGCGCGCGCGACGGGGAGACGGCCGCAGCCGCGGTCGGTGCGTGGAGCAGCCACCGGCTCCTGCCCCGGGTCCTGCGCGACGTGACCTCGGTCGACGCCTCGACCGTCGTGCTGGGCCGTCGTACGTCGGTGCCGTTCGGGGTGGCGCCGTCCACCCTGCAGCGCGCCGTCCACCCCGACGGCGAGCTGGCGATGGCCAGGGCGGTCGCCGACGCCGACGGCCTGATGGTCGTCTCGAGCAACGCCGGCACCCGGTTCGCCGACATCGGCGCGACCGGCGTCCGTTGGTGGGTCCAGTGCTACCTGCCGAGCGACCGTTCCTTGGCCGTCCCGCTGCTGCGCCGCGCGGTCGAGGCCGGCGCCGACGCGGTCGTGCTCACCGTCGACACCCCCGTCGTCGGCACCAAGTACCCCCGCACCCCCGACGGGGCGGTCGTCTGGGACTCCGTCGACCCCGAGATCGTGCGGGTCAACTTCGAACCCGGGTACGACGACGCCCCCGGGTCCGGCAAGGCCCTCGACCTGGGACCGCGCGACATCGAGTGGCTGGCGACCACCACCGGACTGCCCGTGGTGGTTAAGGGTGTCCTGCGCGCCGACGACGCGACCCGGGCGGTCGAGGCCGGGGCGGCCGCCGTCTGGGTCTCCAACCACGGGGGACGCCAGCTCGACCGAGCCGTCCCGACGGCCGCAGTCCTCGAGTCCGTGGCCACGGCCCTCAGCAGTCAGGCCCAGGTCTACGTCGACGGTGGCGTCCGCACCGGGATCGACGTCGTCACGGCGCTCGCTCTGGGCGCCGACCACGTGTTCCTCGGCCGGCTCCCGTTGTACGCGCTGGTGGAGGGCACCGGGGGAGTGGCGCGGATGCTCCGCGAGATGGCGGCCCAGACCGTCGACGCACTGCGCCTGTGCGGCGCGATCGACGTCCGCGACGCGCGGGGCCTGACCGGTCCGGTACCCGCCACAACGCCCTGACCTGGGCAAACGCTGCGGAAGCCCTCCTGTGGCCCGGGTCACGCCGATCTGATTTGTCGTTCGCCCCGAAGTCCCCTAATGTTCTCTGAGTCGCCAGGGAGCGGCGGGGAGCAAGGCCGGTCAGGCCGGGCTCCCGGCCCCGAGGTGGACAATCTTTCCTCAGCTCGTCCGAGGATCGGGATTCGCAGTGCGAAGCCCGATTATCGGAAACCAAGAGTTGCAGGTAAGGTTCTGGAAGCGGCAGAGAAGCCCCGAAAGGGTGGATCTGGATTGCGTCTGATGTTTGAGAACTCAACAGTGTGTCATAGTCGACGAATTAGTTTGAATGCTCGTCTGTTTGTTGGATGGGTTATGGTTTTTTCGGCAATGATTCTGGCGATAGCTAGTTTCGTTTATTG
>JAOPXU010000112.1 GCA_025964985.1 Nocardioides sp. | reverse complement strand
GCGGCGGCGTGCTGCTGGCGATCAACCTGGCGATGTTCCTGGGCCACGACGCGATCGGCCTGAGCAGCTCGTTCGCCGTCCGGCTCTCGCTGCTCTCGGCGGCCGTGTGGTGGGCGGCGTTCACCGTCATCCCCTACCTCCGGCTGCGCGACCGTCCCCCGGTCGACCCCGTGGCCGTCAGCGGCACCCTCCTCGACCGCTCGTTCGGCCAGCTGTGGCGCACCCTGAAGGAGCTGCGCGGCTACCCGATGACGCTGACGTTCCTGGCGGCGTACCTCTTCTTCAACGACGGCATCCAGACCGTCATCTACGCGGCGTCCACCTACGGCTCCAAGACCCTCGGCCTGGGCGAGAGCGTGCTCATCGGCACGATCCTGCTCATCCAGTTCGTCGCCTTCGGCGGGGCGCTGCTGTTCGGCCGGATCGCGGCGCGCATCGGCAGCTACAAGCCGATCCTCTACGGCGTCTTCGCCTGGATCGGGATCGTCGTCCTGGCGTTCTTCCTGCCCGCGGGCAACGTGGCGCTGTTCATGCTCGTCGCGGTGGCGATCGGCATCGTGCTGGGCGGCACCCAGGCGCTGTCGCGCTCGTTCTACAGCCTGCTCATCCCCCGCGGCCGCGAGGGCGAGTACTTCGCTCTCTACAACGCCGCCGAGCGCGGTACGTCGTGGCTCGGCACGTTCGTCTTCGCCGTGATGTTCCAGGTCACCGACTCCTACCGCCCCGCGCTGCTGGCCCTCATCGCGTTCTTCGTCGTCGGCGCGTTCTTCCTGCTGCGCCTCGACCCTGAGCGCGGCATCCGCGAGGCCGGCAACGTCGTACCGCAGTCCTTGCGGACCTCGGCCCGCTCCTGACCCGCGGCCTTCCGCTTGTAACGCAGTGATCGACGCACTACCGCGGTGGTAGAGCACCGGGGTAGTCGCACGAACAGTGCGTTACAGCCCCCGGCTGGGAGGCGCACCACCGGACCGTCCTGAGAATCCTGGACGACGGGCGCGCAGTGCCCGGAACGGTGCTCCGGTGGAGCTTCGAGCCCGGTCCATACCTGCGCGCGCCGCCGCCGCGGGCAGGCGTGGAATTGTGGGGGCGTGGGTACCGTTGGACCTACGACCGGGCGTCCCGCCTGGTCGAAACGTCCACGCTCACAGTTTGGAGGTGCCTCATGGCAGAGCGCACACTGCGTGGCGCACGACTCGGGGGTCAGAGCTTCGAGGACGAGCGCGGCATCGAGTTCGCCGCCCGTCAGCAGGTCGGATACCGGTGCCAGCAAGGCCACGACTTCGAGATCACCATGTCGGTCGAGGCCGACGTACCGGCGGTGTGGGAGTGCCCGCGCTGCGGTGCGGAGGGTCTCAGCACGTCGGGGATCCAGCGTGAGGAGAAGGCCGAGAAGCCGGTCCGCACCCACTGGGACATGCTCCTGGAGCGCCGCTCGGAGAAGGAGCTCGAGGACATCCTCAAGGAGCGCCTCGAGCTGCTGCGCGGCGGCGAGATCGGTCCCGCTCACCTGCACCGCGCCACCCCGAAGAAGAAGGCCCGCGCCAACGCCTGAACGCCGGCTCGGGAGCCCTCAGTGCTCCTCGTCGACCACCTCGCCCCGGACCACAGGTCCGGGGCGTCGTGCGTCCGGGCCCCTTGCGCCCGGCCCGGACCCGCCGGGCATCCCGGGCATGCCGCCCATCGCACCCATCGGGCCCACGACGGTGAGTCGCTGGGTGACCACGCGGGCGAGCAGCCGCCGGAACACCGGCCGGGTGAACGGCAGGATGAGCAGGATGCCGAACAGGTCGGTGACGAACCCGGGGCTCAGCATCAGGGTGCCGCCGATGAGGATCAGCGCCCCGTCGGCCAGCTCCGTCGCCGGCATCCGGCCGATCTCCAGCGCCGACTTGAGCGCGCGCCACGCGCGGCCGCCCTCGCGCTTGATGAGCCAGCTGCCGATGATGCTGTCCGCGATGAGCAGCGCGATCGTCCACCATGCGCCGATGACCTGCCCGACCTGGATCAGCACGTAGATCTCGATGATCGGCACGACGACGAACGCGACCAGGAGCACCCAGCCGAGCGGACGTCGACGCGAGCGTCCGGGGGCCGTGCGGGCGTTCGCCATGGCGCCAGTCTAGGTCGGGTGGTGCAGGGCGCGGCGCAGCTGCTCGGTGCGCTCGCGCAGGCCCCAGACCGTGATCCGACGCAGCGACTCCGCGGCCACCGCGCCACTCATCTTCGACTCCCCGCGCACCCGCTCGACGAACTCGATCGGCACCTCGCGCACCACCAGGCCGGCGTGCAGCGTGCGGGTCACCAGATCGGTCTGGAAGACGTAGCCGGTCGAGCGCACCTGGTCGAGGTCGATCTTCTCCAGGGTCGAGCGCCGGAAGAGCCGGAAGCCCGCGGTGGCGTCGCGCACGCCGACGCCGAGCAGCAGCCGGACGTAGAGGTTGCCGCCGCGCGAGAGCGCCTCGCGGCGCAGCGGCCAGTTGACGACGCTGCCGCCGGGCACCCAGCGCGAGCCGATGACCAGGTCGGCGCCGGGCAGCGCCTCGACCAGTCGGTGCAGCTGCTCGGGCTGGTGGGAGCCGTCGGCGTCCATCTCGCCGATGACGTCGTAGCCACGCTCGAGGGCCCACCCGAAGCCGGCCAGGTACGCCGCCCCGAGGCCGCCCTTGGCGTTGCGGTGCAGCACGTGGACGCGCGGGTGCTCAGCGGCCATCGCCTCGGCGATGGCGCCGGTGCCGTCGGGCGACTGGTCGTCGACGACGAGGACGTCGACGTGGGGCTCCGCGCGCAGCAGCCGCCCGACGATCCAGGCCAGGTTGGGGGCCTCGTCGTAGGTCGGCAGCACCATGACGGTCCGCTGGTTGCTCATGCCGACTGCTCGCGGTCCCGGCGCCTCAGCAGGACGCCCCAGAGCACCCCGACGACGGTGAGGACCGGCGTACCGACCCGCAGGGCCTCCCCCACCCCGAGGCCGGGGGTGGTGCCGGTCTTGAGGTCGACGGACTCGACGACGACGTCCTGGGTGCGGCGCTGGGTGCGGTCGACGACCGCGCCGTCGGGAGCGATGACCCCGGAGACACCGTTGGTGGCGGCCACGACGACGTAGCGGCCGGTCTCGATGGCGCGGGCACGGGTGATGGCGAACTGCTGCTCGATCTGGTCGGTGAAGATGAAGCTGGCGTTGCTGGTCTGCACGGTGAGCAGCTCGGCGCCGTTGTCGACCTGGACCTTGATGCCGTCGTCGTAGGCGATGTCGAAGCAGATCGAGTCGGCGACCTCGACCCCGGCGATCGGCAGCGGCGAGGTGCGGCTGCCGCTGAGCATGTCGCGCGGGATGCGCGCGAGCTGGCCGCTGTTGACGAGGCTCTCAGGCAGGATGCTGCGCAGCGGGATGTACTCGCCGTAGGCCACCGGGTGGCGCTTCGCGTAGCGGTCGCCGGCCCCCGTCTCGGGGTCCCAGACGATGCCCTGGTTGAGCACCTCGTCCTCGCCGGCGTCGACGATGGCCCCGACGAGGATCGGGACGCCGATCGTCTGCGCGGCCAGGGTGATGCCGTCGTTGATGGACTGGTCGGCGAAGGGGTCGCGGGCGGTCGAGTTCTCCGGCCACACGACGAAGTCGGGTTGCGGCGCGGACCCGTCGGCGACGCGCTCGGCGAGGTCGACGGTCGCGGCGACGTGGTTCTGGGTGAGCTGCTCGACGTCGAAGAGCACGTCGTTGCCTCGCCCCGGTACGTCACCCTGCACCGCTGCCACGGTGGTCTGTCCCGTGGTCTCGAGGGTCCACGGCACGAGCGTCGGCAGCACCGCCACGGCGGTGACCACGACGGCGGCGGCCAGGCTGTAGAGCCGCTCGTCACCGCGCGCCGACACCACGGCCCGCGCGAGCAGGAACCCGAGCAGCGCGAGCAACAGGCTGACGCCGTTGACGCCGACGTAGGCCAGGGCATTCGCGACGGGGGTGTCGACCACGCCGAACCCCAGACGCCCCCACGGCATGCCGCTGAACGGCCACGTCGACCGGATGGTCTCCATCGCCACCCACGCGGCCGCCAGCCACGCCGGCCACGACCGCAGCCGCTGCAGCACGGGCGAGAGCGCCCCCAGGGCGCCGTAGAAGAGCGCCTCGACGAAGGCGAGCGCCAGCCACGCGGGCATCCCGATCGAGGGGCTCATCCAATGGATGTGCGGGAAGTAGAACCCGGCCCCGAAGGCCAGCCCGATCACGAACCCCGCGCGCGAGCGCACCTCCCGCGTGCACAGCGCGTACGCCGCCAGGCACAGCGGCATCACGTAGGGCAGGGCGACCGGCTCGAACGCGAGCGACAGCACGACCCCGGCGAGCGCCGCGACGAGGACACGTGCGAGCACGCGCGAAGGCTACCGGGCCCCGTGAAGCAGCCCGCCGCCGCTCCAGAGGGAAGTCGCGACAACACGACTGGATCAGAAGACGCTCGGCGCCGAGGCCGCCTGCACGACGAGCGAATCGGGAGCGCAGCGACGAAGGAGCAAGCGCCCGAGCGAGCGAGGAGGAAGGCGGCCTCAGAGAGGCGCCGGGCCCGTCCGAGCGGAGCGAGGACCAACAAGGGAGCGGCGAGCACGTCCGAGCGAAGCGAGGACAATGTGCAGGTTTCGGGAGAGCCCACCCCGGCTCCGGCCGCCCCCGGCCACGACTGGTTGTCGTGACGGGATCGTTGTCTCGGCCCGGGTGGACCCTCCCGTGTCGCTCTCGCGGTGCGGACCGACCTCCGCGAACCACGGTCACCGCGATGTTGGCGCTACACCTGGTGATCCCCGGCCACTCGGACGTCGGTCCACCGGCCACGACCTGCACGAGCGGACGGCGACAGGTTTCCGTCACGCCGTCGGGGTGTCAACCTGGTCCTGACCTGCACGAACGGCCATACGTGCAGGTCAGCGGTGGGGCACCCCAGGACAAAATAGTCCTTGAAATAGTCATTCGGTCCGGCGTGTCGCCGACAACGCGCCGGGGTCGGTCGGTATGCCCTCGGGGTGTCAGGGGACGACGACGGTGCCGGTGGCGGTGGTGGCCAGCAGCGGCGGGTCGAGCACCTCGGCGCGTCCGGGCTGGGCGTCGGTGCCGGCGCCGCGGGCGACGACGTGGACGGTGAACTCCATGACGCGCGAGCGGGTGCCGGCGCGGGCGAGCTCGGCGGTGATCTCGAGGACGTCGCCGGCGCGCACGGGTGCCTTGAACTGGACGTCGGAGTAGGACGCGAACAGGCCCTCGTCGCCGTCGAGGACGATGGAGAGCTCGGTGGCGACGTCACCGAAGAGGCCGAGGCTGTAGGCGCCGTCGACGAGGTGGCCGGCGTAGTGGGCGTGGGCGTAGGGGACGTAGCGGCGGTGCACGACGCGCGTGCCGACCCGGTCGGGGCTGCTCATGAGGCGACCTTGTCACTGACGGGGCCACCGGAGGGGCCGCCGGCGAGGCGGTGGGCGATGAAGGAGGCGACCTCGCCGGGCGTCGTACCGCGCCCGAACACGCGGTCGACGCCGAGCTCGCCGGCCATGGTCTCGTCGAAGCGGGGTCCGCCGACGATGAGCAGCGGACGCCGGTCCGAGGGGTAGGACTCGCGGAAGGCGGCCGACATCTCGCGGGTGTTGAGCAGGTGGGCGTCGCGCTGGGTGACGACCTGGGAGACGAGCACTGCGTCGGCCTTCTCGGCCCGGGCGCGCTCGACGAGCTGGGGCACTGAGACCTGGGCGCCGAGGTTGACGACCTTGAGCTCGCGGTAGTACTCGAGCCCCTTCTCCCCCGCGAACCCCTTGATGTTGAGGATGGCGTCGATGCCGACGGTGTGGGCGTCGGTGCCGATGCAGGCCCCCACGACGGTCAGGCGGCGCCGCATGGAGCGCTTGACGGCCGCGTTGACCTCCTTGGGCGTCAGCAGCGGGTAGTCGCGCTCGACGACCTGCACGACGCTCGGGTCGACGACGTGGTTGACGCGCCCGTAGACGACGAAGAACGTGAAGTCGGGGCCCATCGGCTTGGCGTGGACGACCAGGGCGGGGTCCATGCCCATCTTGTTGGCCAGCTGTACGGCGGAGCCTTCCGCGATCTTGGAGTGCGGCATGGGCAGGGTGAAGCTGAGCTGCACCATGCCGTCGCCGGTGGTGTCGCCGTAGGGCATGACCACCTGGAGCGGATCGCACATCAGAGGACTTCCTTCGCGTCGAGGATCTCGGTGGCCGGGTTGTAGTAGTCGCTCGCTTTGACCGCGACGCCGTCGAGGCCGCGACCGGCGTCGGCGGGCCGCTTCATCAGCCCGAAGGTGCCGTCGGCGATCGCGTCGAGCAGGCCGTCATCGACGATCCGGTCGAGCAGCTCGATCGACTCACCCAGCACCTGGCGGGCGCGCTGGTGGATGACGCCGCCGGGGGCCGGGTGGAAGTCCTCGTGGAGGCGGCCGGCGGCCTCCATGACGTAGCGGACGTTCTGCAGCGCGATGTCGCGGTCGGAGATCCAGGGGGTCACCACGGCCTCGGTCATCATCCCGACCAGGAGGATGCCCTGGCCGGTGAGCGCGCCGGCGAGGTTGAAGAACCCGTCGAGCAGGTTGCCCTTGAACACGTCTCCGGTCATGTGGCGCGTGGGCGGCATCCACTTCAGCGGCGCCTTCGGGAACACCTCGCGGGCCAGCAGCGCGTGGGCCAGCTCGAGTCGGAACGAGTCGGGCACGCCGGGGTCGATCTCGAAGGCGTGGCCCAGGCCGAGCTGCCAGTCCTCGAGACCGGCCTCCTTGGCGAAGTACTCGTTGAGGAGCTGGCTGGTGGTGACGGTGTGCGCGGCCTCGATGGCGTCGGCGGTGGTGAGGTAGTTGTCCTCGCCGGTGTTGATGATGATGCCGGCGCGGGCGTGGACCTGGCGGCTGAAGCGCTGGTCGACGAACGTGCGCACGGGGTTGATGTCGCGGAAGAGGATCCCGTACATCGAGTCGTTGAGCATCAGGTCGAGCCGCTCCATGCCGGCGAGAGCAGCGATCTCGGGCATGCACAGGCCGCTGGCGTAGTTGGTCAGCCGCACGTAGCGGCCGAGCTCCTTGCTCGACTGGTCGAGCGCCGCTCGCATCAGGCGGAAGTTCTCCTGGGTGGCGTAGGTGCCGGCGTAGCCCTCGCGCGTCGCGCCCTCGGGCACGAAGTCGAGCAGGCTCTGCCCGGTGGAGCGGATGACGGCGATGACGTCGGCGCCCTCGCGGGCGGCCTGCTGGGCCTGCGGGATGTCCTCGTAGATGTCGCCGGTGGCAACGATGAGGTAGATCCACGGCTGGCGCGGGGCGTCGCCGTGGCGCTTGATCAGCCGGTCGCGCTCGACGCGGCGACGGTCGACCGTCTTCAGCCCACGTACGACGGCCCGGCGGCTCGCCGTGCGGGCCCGGGCGGCGTCCCTGCCCTCGGGCAGGCGGAAGGTGACCGACCCGGCGGCGGCCTTCTGCGCCAGCACCGCGAGGTCGTCGGCCTCGCCGCGCACGAGCGCGTCCCAGACCGGCAGGGAGACGCCGTGCTCGAGGCCGACGTCGGCGCGCACCGTGTCCATGAGCCGGTTGACCCAGGGCGTGCCCTCGTCGTCGGCGCCGCCGAGGCCGGCCAGGCGCAGCGTCGCGCGCTCGACCGCGACGGTCGTGTGCTTCTTGGCCATCGTGACGATCGGTTTGCCGGCCTTGCGGGCCAGGCTGCGCGCGTGCTTGACGGTGGCAGGGTCGAGGTCGAGCTTGGTGGTCCGGGCGGGGGTGGGCATCAGGCGTCGCCTTCGTGGATGGTGCGTCCGCCGACGAGCAGGCGGACGAGGGTGGGCTGCTCGGCGTCGAGGTCGCGCCACACGGCGAGGTCGGCCGGCTCGCCGACCGCGAGCGTGGCTCCGCCGGTGTGGGCGGCCAGGGCCACGTCGTGGGGCACCCGGTGCTCGGGGTGGTGGTGCTCGACCGCGGCGCGGATCGCGGCCCAGGGCCCGAGGGCGGTGACCGGGGAGTCGGACCCGAACGCCAGCCGTACGCCGGCCCCGTGCAGTCGCGCGAACGGGTTGGTCTCGGCCCAGCGACCGCCCAGGCGGGCGGCGTACATGCCGGCGGGTCCGCCCCACAGGGCGTCGAAGACCGGCTGGACGCTGGCGGTGATGCGCAGTCGGGCCATCACGTCGACCACGTGGTCCGACGGCAGCTCGACGTGCTCGAGGCGGTGGCCCGGGCGCACGGGGCGCACGGCGTCCGCGAGCTCGAAGCCGTCGGCGACCTCGTCGAGGGCGGCGTCGCCGATGACGTGGAAGCCGGCCTGGATCCCTGCCTCGTCGCAGGCCAGGACGTGGTCGCGGACCTGCTCGGCGGTGAGGTAGCCGTGGCCGCAGGTGTGGGGCGCGTCGTCGTAGGGCGAGGTGAGCGCCGCGGTGCGCGAGCCGAAGGCGCCGTCGGCGATCAGGTCGCCGGCCAGGCCCGCGACGCCGAGGCGGCGGGCGGTGTCGACGGCCATGAGCTCGCCCCAGTAGACGACCGCGCGCAGCCCGGCCTCGTCGGCGGCCTGGCGCACGAGCGGGATCTCGGTCTCGGGCCCGATGTGGGGTGCGGCGTTCTCGTGGAAGGAGACGATGCCGTGGGCGGCCATGGCGCGGCAGGCAGCGCGGGCGGCGTCGAACCGGTCGGCATCGGTGATGAGGGTCTCGAGCACGTTGCGCACGGCGTGGTGGGCGTCGCGCTCGACGCGCCCGTCGGGCGTCCAGCCGTCGAGGTCGGCGACCCCGGGGACCAGCGCGGCCAGGGCCGGGGAGACCACCGAGGAGTGCCCGTCGACGCGGGTGAGGTAGCTGCGTCGCCCGGGGGCGGCGCGCTCGAGCTCGTCGCCGGTGGGCGGACGGCCCTCGGCCCAGCCGGTCTCGTCCCAGCCCTGGCCGACGAGCACGCCCGCCTCGGGGCTGGCGGTGGCGTGGGCGGCCAGCGCGTCGAGCGCCGACGTCAGCGTGGGGCTGCCGGTGAGGTCGAGGCCGGTGAGCGCGAAGCCGGTGCGCACCGTGTGCACGTGGTGGTCGACGAACGCCGGGAGGAGCGTCGCCCCGTCGAGCTCGACGACGGAGGTGCCGTCGAGGTCGGGGCCGATCGCGGTGATGACGCCGTCCTCGATCGCGACCGACACCCCGGCCGCGCCGCCGGACAGGACGAGGCGCTCACCCATGGAGCCGGCCCTCGAACAGGCGGCGCACGCCGTCGTGGCCGCGCACCAGCTCGAGCGCGTACGCCGCGTGGCCCGGCACGTAGCCGTTGCCGACGAGCATCCGGACGTCGGCGGCCAGGCCCTCGGCACCGAGCGCGGCGGCCGAGAACGAGGTGGCCATCGAGAAGAAGATGACGGTGCCGCCCTCGGCGGTGGCCAGCACGGCGCCGCCCTCGCAGCCCGGCACGTCGACGCACACGACGGTGACGTCGGCCGGACCGCCGGCCTTCTCGACCGCGTCGCGCAGGGCGATCGGGTCGCGGGCGTCGGCGATGGTGACCTCGTCGGCCAGGCCGGTCGGCACGAGGAGGTCGGCCTCGGCCTGGTGCGGCACGACGCCGATGGTGCGCGCGGCGCCGGCGTCGCGGGCCGCGACGAGGCTGAGCGAGCCGGACTTGCCGCCGCCGCCCACCACGGCCACGGTCGGCGCGCGGCCGGTGGCGACGTACTCGCCGACCACGCGGGAGGTCAGTGCCGGGGCGCCACAGACGTCCATCACCGACAGGCTCAGGGCGGGGTCGAGGTCGTCGGGCAGGACCGCGGCGATGGAGCGGCCGAACAGCACGGCGTAGCCGTCGCACGGCACCTGCTCGCCGCGCCCGTCCCAGGCGGCCAGGCCGTCCTCGACGACCAGCGGCGTGAGGGTCAACGAGACGAGGGTGGCGACGCGGTCGCCGACGGCCAGGCCGAGCGGGGACTCGGGGCCGACCTCCTCGACGGTGCCGACGAGCATGCCGCCGGAGCCGGTCTCGGGGTTCTGCATCTTGCCGCGGGTGGCGACGATGTCGAGCACGGCGGCGCGCACCGCGTCGCCGTCGACGACCCCGTTGGTTGAGTGCGTGCGCTCGAGCTGGCGGAACGACGCCGCGTCGAGGTTGAGCCGCTCGACCCGGATCCGCACCTCGTCGGGCCACAGCTCGGCAGTGGTGTCGAGCCGCTGCGCGGCCTGGGGCAGCACGGCCGGGGTGTCGAGCACCCGGTGCAGGCCAGTGGGATCACTCTCGCGGCGGGTCATGACAACCGGTCCTCCGTCGTATCAGATCAGAAACAGGAAATGATCCGGTGTGGTGATGTGCGGACCGGACGATCTCCACGTAGTCTAAGCCGGACAGTGGCGTGGCCCACAACCGACGCGCCGCCGCCCATCCACCGGGAGACACCTGTGAGCATCGAGACGAGCGTGGCCCTGTCCCTGGGCCTCGACAGCGGCCAGCCCTACCCCTACCAGCGGGTCGAGCTCGTCGAGCCCGACTGGACCCGCTTCCCCGGCTGGAAGGACGTCACCGCCGACGAGTGGGCCTCGGTCCAGTGGCAGCGCGCCCACTGCGTCAAGAACGTCAAGCAGCTCCGCGAGCTCATGGGTGACCTCGTCGACGACCGCTTCTACGCCGACCTCGAGCGCGACCAGGCCGAGCGGGCCACGATGTCGATGCTCGTGCCGCCGCAGATGATGAACACGATGGTCCCCCACGCCCCCGTCGGCGGCCCGGGCTCGCTCACCGAGGCGCTCTACGCCGACCCGGTGCGCCACTACATGATCCCGGTGTTCAGCGACCGTCGTACCGACTGGTCCTCGCACCCCCACGCCACCCGTGACTCGCTGCACGAGCACGACATGTGGGTCGCCGAGGGCCTGACCCACCGCTACCCGACCAAGGTGCTCGCCGAGCTGCTGCCCACCTGCCCGCAGTACTGCGGCCACTGCACGCGCATGGACCTCGTCGGCAACTCCACGCCGACCGTCGACAAGCTCAAGTTCGTCGCCAAGCCCACCGCCCGCATCGACTCGATGATCGACTACCTGCGCCGCACCCCGAGCGTGCGCGACGTCGTGGTCTCCGGCGGCGACGTCGCCAACATGCCGTGGGCGCGGCTCGAGGACTTCTTGACCCGCGTCCTCGAGGTCGACAACATCCGCGACATCCGCCTGGCCACCAAGGCCCTGGTCGGCCTGCCCCAGCACTGGCTGCAGGACGACGTCCGCGAGGGCATGGCCCGCGTCGCCGGCACCGCCCGCGAGCGCGGCGTCTCGATCGCCATCCACACCCACGCCAACCACGCCAACTCGATCACGCCGCTGGTGGCCGACGCGTCCCGCGCGATGCTCGAGGCCGGCGTGCGCGACGTGCGCAACCAGGGGGTGCTCCTCAACGGCGTCAACGCCGACCCGCACGCCCTGCTCGACCTGTGCTTCCGCCTGCTCGACGGCGCGCAGATCATGCCCTACTACTTCTACATGTGCGACATGATCCCGTACTCGGAGCACTGGCGGGTCTCGGTCGGCGACGCCCAGCGGCTGCAGCACCACATCATGGGCTACCTGCCGGGCTTCGCCACGCCGCGCATCGTCTGTGACGTCCCGTTCGTCGGCAAGCGCTGGGTCCACCAGCTCGCGTCGTACGACGAGGTGCGCGGCATCTCGCACTGGACCAAGAACTACCGCACCTCGATCGAGGCCGAGTCGGCCGACGCCCTCGAGCGCACCTACGAGTACTACGACCCGATCCACACGCTGCCCGCCGAGGGCCAGGCCTGGTGGGCCGCCCACGGAGACCTGGACACCTCGGCCCTCAAGGCCGCCGAGGTCGCCGAGGCCTCGCGCCGGATGGCGGCGCTGCAGGCCTACTGAGCCTGGTGTCGCCCGCAGGGGTCGGGGCTCAGGCCCCGACCACCGGCCGGTTATCGTACGGCGTCGACAGCACGATCGTCGTGCGCGTCGACACGTTGGCGGCGGAGCGGACGCGGGCGAGCAGGTCCTCGAGGTCGGCGGGCGTGGCGACACGGATCTTGAGGATGTAGGACTCCTGCCCCGCGACCGACCAGCACGACTCGATCTCGGGGATGCCGCGCAGCCGCTCGGGGCAGTCGTCGGGCTGCGAGGGGTCGATGGGGCGGATCGAGATGAACGCCGTCAGGGGCAGCCCGACCTGGGCGTGGTCGATGGTGGCGGTGTAGCCCTGGATCAGGCCGCGCTGCTCGAGGCGCTTGACGCGCTGGTGGACCGCCGAGGTGGACAGGCCGGTCGCCTTGCCGAGGTCGGTGAACGACATCCGGCCGTCGGCGGCGAGGAGCTCGAGGATCTTGCGGTCGGTCGCCTCGAGGTCGGTCGTCACGGCCCCGACCCTAGTGGCTGCACCGCCCGGAGGACGGTGGTCCGCGTGGCAGGATGCGCCGGGTGATCGACCCCGACTCCCCCGGACGCCTGCTGCTGCTCGACTCGGCCTCGATGTACTTCCGTGCGTTCTTCGGCATGCCCGAGTACGCCGCCCCCGATGGCACCAACGTCAACGCGGTGCGCGGCATGCTCGACTACATCAGCCGGCTGGTCGAGCAGTACCGGCCCAGCGACCTGGTCTGCTGCTGGGACGACGACTGGCGCCCGCAGTGGCGCGTCGACCTGATCCCGTCCTACAAGGCGCACCGGGTGGTCGAGGTCGTCGAGAGCGCCCCCGACGTCGAGGAGGTGCCCGACCCGCTCGAGGTCCAGGTGCCGATCCTGCGCGAGGTGCTGGAGGCGTTCGGCATCTGCGTGATCGGCGCGCCCGGCTACGAGGCCGACGACGTGATCGGCACCCTCGCCACCGGCGCCGGCCAGCCGGTCGACGCGGTGACCGGTGACCGCGACCTGTTCCAGCTCGTCGACGACAGTGCCGAGGGCGGCCCGGTCCGCATCCTCTACATCGGCAAGGGCGTCGGGCGCCACGAGCAGGTCGACGAGCAGTGGGTGCGCGACAAGTACGCCATCGAGGCCCGCCAGTACGCCGACTTCGCCACCCTGCGCGGCGACGCCTCCGACGGCCTGCCCGGCGTGGCCGGCGTGGGCGAGAAGACCGCGGCCACGCTGCTGCAGAAGTACGGCGACCTCGACGGCATCATCGCCGCCGCCGCCGACCCCGGGTCAGGTCTGGCCTCGGGTCCGCGCGCCAAGGTCAACGCCGCCCTCGACTACCTCGCCGTGGCCCCGAAGGTCGTCGCGGTGGCCCGCGACATCGACCTCGACCGCTCGACCACCCCGCTGCCGATCACCCCGGCCGACCCCGACCGGGTCCTGGCCCTCGCCGAGCAGTGGGGCCTCCAGACGCCGGCGACCCGCCTGGTCGGCGTCCTCGCCGGGTGAGCGCCCCGACGGCGCCGGGCGCCTACGAGATCCGGACCTCACCCACCAGCGGTCTGCGCTGGCTGACCGGGGTCGCGATCGCCTTCACGGGTTTCTCGGCCCTGATCGCGGTCGGCTGCCTGCTCGGGCTGCTGACCCAGGACATCTCCGGCAGCCAGGCCTTCTCGGCCGCGGTCATCGGCGGCGTCGCGGCGTACGGCGCCACGGCCGGCGTCCGCGGGGTGCGCGGCCTGCGGGCGGCGGCTGCGCCCGACGTGCTGGCCCGGCTCGACGCCGAGGGGGTGCACGTGCACGAGGGGATGGGCGTGCCGGAGCAGCCCGACCAGCCCGAGGGCTTCGGCTGGACGACCGTGCCGTGGGGGTGGGTGAGCGTGGTGACCCACTCGACGCTCGACCTGCGCACCGTCAAGACGCTCGGTGCCGACGTCCCGCTCGAGGTGCTGCGCTTCACGCTCGCCGACGACCGGCTGCTCGACGCCGGTCCCTTCGACGGCGCCCACCTCACCCAGGCCGCCCGCCTGCTCGCGCTGACTCCGAGCCAGGTGCGCACGGTGCTGCTCGGCGAGGCCGGCGCCACCGACTTCGCGGGCGCCGTCGAGTGGCTGCGCGTCCACCAGCCCGACGTCGCGGTGCTCAGCGGCACGACCCTGCCGTGGTCGAACCGCGCGACGCCCGACGCCTGGCCCGACAGCCCGCGGGTCGCCGTCGTCGGCGCCCACGGCCGGCTCGGCCGCCTGGTCGTCGAGGTGCTGGCGCGCCGCGAGAAGGCCGCGCCGGTCGCCGTCGTCCGCAACGAGGCCCACCGCGCCGAGCTCGAGCGCCTGGGCGCCGAGGTGCGGATGGCCGACCTCGAGCAGGGCCCCGCCGCCCTCGCCGACGCCCTGCGCGGGTGCGCGGGCGTCATCCAGGTGTCCACCGCACCGACGGCGACCGCGGTCGTCGTGGAGGCGGCCCAGCGTGCCGAGGTCTCGCGACTTCTGCTGGTGCCCGGCGTCTGGAACGGCGACGAGGAGGTCGCGGTCGCCGCCTCGAGCGGCTTGGCCTGGACGGCGTTCCGGCCCAGCGGGCTGACCGAGGCGACGCCCACCGGTGAGATCGCGCTCGGCCACGACGTCTCCCCCGGTCCCGTGCCGCGCGCCGACCTGGCCGAGGTCATCGTGGCGGCGGTGCGCGACGAGGCCTCCTCGGGGGCCGCCTGGCCGATCGCCGGCGCCCCGGCCACCGGACCCGACCTGCGGAAGTCACCAGACCCGTCGTAGCGTCGGTGGGCATGAGCCGCATCGCTGTCGTCGGGGGCCACGGCAACGTGGCCCGTCACCTGCTGGTCGAGCTGCGTCGTACGCCGCACGACGCCGTCGCGCTCGTGCGCCGCGAGGAGTACCGCGACGAGCTCGAGCGTCGCGGCGCCGAGGTGCGCCTGCTTGACATCGAGGCGGCCGACGCCGCCGCGTTCGCCGAGGCCTTCGAGGGCTGCGACGTCGTCGTGTTCGCCGCCGGCGGCGGGCCCGACGGCAACATCGAGCGCAAGCGCACCGTCGACCTCGAGGGCTCGCTGAAGTCGATCGAGGGCGCCCGGCTGGCCGGCGTGCGCCGCTTCGTGCAGGTCTCGGCGATCGGCGTCGACGACCCGCTGCCCGACGACACCTCCGACGTGTGGCGCGCCTACGTCGAGGCCAAGCGCGACGCCGACGCCGCCCTGCGCGCCAGCGACCTCGACTGGACGATCCTGCGCCCCGGCCGCCTCACCGACGACCCGGCCACCGGCCACGTCCACCTCGGCCCCAACGCCGCTCGCGGTGACGTCACCCGCGCCGACGTCGCCGCGGTCATCGCCGCCGTCATCGACGTCGACGCCACCATCGGCCAGCAGTGGGACCTCGTCGGCGGCGACGTGCCGGTCCACGACGCGGTCCGCCGGGGATAGTCCGTCACCAGGTCAGGGTAAGACGCGTCTTATGGCCTGACCTGGTGTCCAACTATCCTGAGCGACATATCGCTCAGTCCTCGGCCAGGCCGGAGTAGGCCACGACGCCACGCTTGACCAGGCCGGTCACCTGGCGCGCCGTACGCCGCAGCGGCGAGTCGCCGGCGGCGTCGGCGACCTGGCCCGCGAGGTCGAGGAGCTGCTTGGTCCAGCGCACGAAGTCACCGGCGGACAGGTCGCTGTCGCCGAGGAGGTCGTCGAGGTCGTCGCCCTCGGCCCAGCGATAGGCCAGCCAGGCGAAGCCCGGGTCGGGCGGGCGCAGGAAGTCGAGGCGGTGCTCGCGCTCGAGCGCGTCGAGGTCGACCCACAGCCGGCGGGTGGCCTCGATGGCCTCGCCGATCGGGCCGCTGGGGATGCGCGGGACGCTGTGGTCGTCGGCGCGCCGGGTCTCGAAGACGAGCGAGGACAGCGCCGAGGCGAGCCCCGCCGGCGTGAGGTCGTCCCACACACCGAGGCGCAGCGCCTCGGCGGCGAGCAGGTCGGTCTCGCCGTAGAGGCGCATCAGGTGCTGGCCCTGGTCGGTGACCACGTCGCCGTCGAGGTAGCCCAGCGCGGTGAGCACCTCGCACACACGGTCGAACTGGCGCGCGACGGTGTTGGTGCGCTGCTCGATGCGCCGGCGCAGCGTGGCGGCGTCGCGGTCGAGCTTGTAGTAGCGCTCGGCCCAGCGCGCGTGGTCCTCGCGCTCGGGGCAGCGGTGGCAGGGGTGCGCCTTGAGCTGCTCGCGCAGCGCGGCGATCTCGGCGTCGACGCCGGAGGGACGTGCGGCCCCGGTGCGGGCCGCGCCCGGCGGCGGCGGCATCAGCCCGTGGGTCTTGTCGCGCAGGGCGCTGGCCAGGTCGCGGCGCATCTGCGGGTTGCGCCCGTTGAAGCTCTTGGGCACCCGGACCTTGGCCACCGCGGCGACCGGCGTCGGGAAGTCGATGAGCGCGAGCCGGCGCGACTGGCGGTCGGCGGTGACGACCATCGGCCGCGGGCCGTCCGGCGTCCAGCCCGGGTCGGTGACGACGGCGTAGCCGGCGAACTTGCCGGCCGGCACCTGGATGACGTCGCCGATGCGCAGGTGGCGCAGCGACTCGATGACCTCGTCGCGCCGGTCGGTGCGCAGCGTGCGGCTCGCCGTCTTCTCGACCTCGTTGATGCGCTGGCGCAGCCCGGCGTACTCCATGAAGTCGCCGAGGTGGCAGGTCGCGGCCTCCGCGTAGCCGGCCAGCGCGTCGTCGCTCTTGGCCAGCTGGCGCGCGAGCCCGACGACGGCCTTGTCGGCCTGGAACTGCGCGAACGACTGCTCGAGCAGCTCGCGCGAGCGCTCCCGGCCGAACTGGTGCACCAGGTTGACCGCCATGTTGTACGACGGCCGGAACGACGAGCGGAGCGGGTAGGTGCGCGTGGAGGCCAGACCCGCCAGGTCGCGCGGATTGGTGCCGGGCTGCCACAGCACGACGCCGTGGCCCTCGACGTCGAGCCCGCGGCGGCCGGCACGGCCGGTCAGCTGTGTGTACTCCCCCGGAGTGATGTCGGCGTGCGTCTCGCCGTTCCACTTCGACAGCTTCTCGATGACCACGGTGCGCGCCGGCATGTTGATGCCGAGCGCGAGGGTCTCGGTGGCGAAGACGACCTTGCACAGCCCGCGCAGGTAGAGCTCCTCCACGACCGCCTTGAACGCCGGCAGCATCCCGGCGTGGTGGGCCGCGACGCCGCGCATCAGGCCGTCGAGGAAGTCGTGGTAGCCCAGCACGTGCAGGTCGTCGGCCGGCAGGTCGCGGCAGGCGCCGTCGACGTAGAGCCGGATCTCGTCGCGCTCGGCGGGCGTCGTCAGGTCGACGCCGGCCCCGAGGCACTGCTGCACGGCGGCGTCGCAGCCGACGCGGCTGAAGATGAAGACGATCGCCGGCAGCAGCCGCTCGCGCTGCAGGCGGTCGATGACGTCGGGACGGCTCGGGATCCAGATCCGCCGGCCGTTGCCGACCTGCTTGGCGCCACCCTGCCCGCCGCCGCCCTGACCACCCTGGCCGCGGCGGGGCTGGCCCTTGGGGCTGCGCCGGTCCTTGATCCGCTGCGACGCCCAGTCGTCGCGGGCGACCTTGAGCAGCTCGTCGTTGACCGGGGCGCCCTCCTTGACGAAGCCGGCGGCCGCGTCGACGTCGGAGGAGGCGAACAGGTCGTGCAGGCGGCGGCCGACCATCACGTGCTGGTAGAGCGGCACGGGCCGCTTCTCCTCGACGATGGTGGTCGTCTCGCCGCGCACGGTGGCCAGCCACTCGCCGAACTCCTCGGCGTTGGAGACCGTCGCCGACAGCGAGACGAGGGTGACCGACTCGGGCAGGTGGATGATCACCTCCTCCCACACGGCACCGCGGGAGCGGTCGGCGAGGTAGTGCACCTCATCCATGACCACGAAGCCGAGACCGATGAGGGTGCGCGAGCCGGCGTAGAGCATGTTGCGCAGCACCTCGGTCGTCATCACGACGATCGGGGCCTCGCCGTTGATGACGTTGTCGCCGGTCAGCAGGCCGACGTTCTCGGGGCCGTAGCGGGCGACCAGGTCGTGGTACTTCTGGTTGGACAGGGCTTTGATCGGCGTCGTGTAGAACGCCTTGCGTCCGGTCGTGATGGCGATGTGGACGGCGAACTCGCCGACCACGGTCTTGCCCGACCCGGTGGGCGCGGCGACGAGGACCCCGCGGCCCTCCTCGATCTCGCGGCAGGCGCGCTGCTGGAAGTCGTCGAGGCCGAACTCGTAGTGGGCCGCGAAGTCGTGCAGCACCGGGTGCTTGGCCGTGCGCCGCGACGCGGCGTAGCGCTCGGCGGCGGTCATCTCTTCGTCGAACGCCTGGTTCATGCGCAGACCTCCACAGCTCTCGGGACGCACTCGATGGTCAGCGGCAGGGGCCCGAAGCGCTCGCCGTCGGCGTACCCGACGACGCCGGGGGCGGCGACGGTGACGCGGCGGACCTGGTGGCGCTCGTACTGCGGGTGCGTCGTGTGGGTGCCCTTGAACAGCTTGGGGTAGGTCCGCAGGAGCTCGGGCTTGCTGATCGGCTTGATGATGACGACGTCGAGCAGGCCGTCGTCGAGGCGGGCGCCCTCGGCGATGCGCAGCCCGCCACCGAACGACGGCCCGTTGCCGATCGCGACGAGCATCGCCTCGGTGTGCAGCGTGCGGCCGTCGAGGTCGAGCACGTAGGACAGCGGGCGGAAGGTGCGCAGCTCGAGCAGCGTGGCCAGGTTGTAGCGCATCTGCCCGCGCGGCCAGGCCATGGCGTTGGCGCGCTCGTTGACCACCGCGTCGAAGCCGGCCGCCATCACGGTCGCGTAGAAGCGTCCGCCGGTGCGGGCCAGGTCCAGGGTGGTCCGCTCCCCCGTCGCCAGGGTCCGCACGAGCCGGTCGGCGGCGGCCAGGGGGTCCTTGCCGTGCAGGCCGACGTAGCGGGCGACGTCGTTGCCGGTGCCGGCCGGCACCAGCCCCAGGGGCGTGCCGGTCGTGGCGGTCGCCTGCAGCCCGATGTTGGCCATCCCGTCGCCGCCGACGACGACGAGGGCGTCGACGCCGTCGCGCACCGCCGCGTGGGCCAGGTCGAGCGACTCGTCGGCGTCGCGACCGGTCAGCGTGCGCACGGCGATGCCGGCGCTGAGCAGCCGCGGAAGGACGACGTCGACGACCCGCGCCGCGCGGCCCTTGCCGGCGGTGGGGTTGACGAGCAGCGCGATGTCACGCCCGGTCGAGGACACCCTGCGAGCCTAGTCGGGCCCTCCCCGGACCGGCCGCGAGCCCGCTCAGTCGCCGAGGCGCAGGAGCACGGCGTACGACGACGGGCTGGCGCCCAGGGCCCGGGCGAAGCGGGCCACCGCCTCGAGCACGAGGTCGGCGGTGAAGGCGGTGCCGGGCACGAGCATGGTCACGCGCCCGTCGTAGGACGCGAGGTGGACCTGGCCGTGCTGCCAGGCCTGGTGGGCGCTGAGGCGGACCGCCTCGTCGGCGACCGGGCTCGGGTAGGCGTCGTCGACCGCGAGCAGGTCGCAGACCACGGCGTCGCCGCCCTCGGGCTCGAGTGACCCGCGCACCCGGTGTCCGGCCAGGCCGTCGTCGGCACGCCACACGACGGAGGCGGTCCCGAGGACCTCCGGCAGGTCGAACGGGTCGACCGGCGCCGGCGCGGGCGGCGCTGACATCAGATGGTGGACATCTCGTCGGGGTCGAGGTCGGCGAACGGGTTGCGCTTGGCGCGACGCCGGTCGTTGTAGCGGGCGATGACCTCGGAGACCAGGAACAGCACGACCATCGGTCCCGCCATCAGCGTCATCGTGAACGGGTCGGCCGAGGGCGTCGCGATGGCGGCGAAGATGAAGACGCCGACGACCATCCACGGGCGGTAGGCGCCGAGCGTCTTGCCCTTGAGGACCCCGGCCAGGTTGAGCAGCACCACGAACAGCGGGATCTCGAAGGCGATGCCGAAGACCAGCAGGGTGCGGCTGAAGAACGAGAGGTAGCCGTCGAAGTCGACGAGGTTGGTCAGCCCGTCGGGGTTGAACCCGATGAGGATCTCCAGGCCCTTCGGCAGGGTCAGGTAGCCGAGGGCGACGCCGGCGAAGAAGAGCGGCCCGGCGATGGCGGCGAAGATGCGCGACCACTTGCGCTCGCGGGCGTGCAGCCCGGGCATGATGAACGCCCAGACCTGGTAGAGCCAGAAGGGGCTGGTGAGCACCACGGCCGCGAGGCCGCACAGCTTGAAGTAGAGGAGCAGGCCGGCGCCCGGGCCGTTGCTCGTCAGCAGGTTGGACCCCTCGGGGAGGTTGTCCTTGGCCTGGTTGATCGGGTTGTAGACGAAGTCGTAGATCTCGTTGAAGAAGACCAGCGACAGCGCGCCGACGACGATGACCGCGAGGACCGACTTCAGCAGCCGGGCGCGCAGCTCCCGCAGGTGGTCGGACAGGGCCATCCGGCCGTCGTCGCCGACGGGGTGGACGGGCTTGCCGACGAAGAGCCTGGCGACGCCGACGATGGACACAACGGGTACCGGACCGCCCGGATCAGCTCTGGGGGCGGACGTCGGACTCGGGCTTGACCTGGACGTCGTCGACGACCGGGGTGGCGGCCGTCTCGGTGCCGGGAGCCGAGATCTCCGAAGCCGGCGTGGGCTCCGGGGTGGGCTTGGTGTCGTCGTCGTCGTCGTCGCGCAGACCCTTGGTCTCGCTCTTGAAGATGCGCAGCGCCTGGCCGGTGCCCCGGGCCAGGTCGGGAAGCTTGGCGGCACCGAAGACGAGGATCACGATCGCGAGGATGACGAGCCACTCAGCGCCCTGCGGCATGCCGATCAGCGGGTTGATCATGGGTTCCCAATCTGTTGGTGGATGACGAGGCCGATCCTACGCGTTGGTGCTGCGGTAGAGGCTGAGGGCGGCCTGTGCGGCCTCGGTGAGACCGACACCCGCGCTCGACGGCGACGTCACTGAGGCATTCGGAGCCAACCGCATCAGCAGTTTGGTCAGCCACCGGTCGTCGGCGACCAGCAGGTCGACCTCGACGTCGCCGCTACCGTCGCCGGCCGGGCGGACGTCCTCGACGGGGTAGTACTCGGTGACCCACCGCGCGGTCGGCGCGAGCCGCAGGGTGACCCGGGTCGTCTCGTCCGAGCGCGAGAACATCCCGTCGGACAGGTCGCGGGGCTCGGTGGGGTCGGTGGTGACCGGGGCCTCGAGCACCTGCGCCCCGGCGATCCGGTCGAGGCGGAACAGGCGCGGCGCCTCGGCGGAGTGGCAGTAGGCGTCGAGGTAGGCGTGGGCGCCCTGGCGGACCATCCCGCGGGGGTCGACCACCCGGTGCGACAGCTCGTCGCGCGCCGGGACGTAGTAGTCGAGCTCGACCTGCACCTGGCGGCGTACGGCGTCGTCGAGGCGGGCGGCCAGCTCGGTCAGCTCGGCACCGGTGTCCTCGTCCGGTGCGGCGTCGACCAGCCCGGTGACCGGGCCGGTGGCGGCGGCGCCCTCGAGCTTGGACAGCACCCGGTCGACGATCTCGGCCGTGTCGGGCGCCGAGCCCGATCGCAGCGCGCGCAGGGCGACGATCATGGCGGAGGCCTCGATGGGCGTCAGGCGCAGCGGCCGATCGAGGTAGTCGGCGTTGCTGACGCGGATGACGCCGTCGCCGTGGACCTTGCCGCGCTCGTCCTGCAGGGCGTCGAGGTCGACGTCGATGAGCTCGTCGGGGTAGCCGCCGGGCAGGCCGCACATGAACAGGACCTTGAGGTCCTTGAGCAGCACCTCGGGCCGCACGCCGAGCGCCGCGGCCGCCTCGGCGAGCCGGACGCTGCCGCGGGCGTGCAGGTAGGGCACGAGCGTGAGCAGCCGGCCGACCTGCTCCTTGGCGCCGGCGCCGCTGGCGGTGGTCGTCACCGGGCGAGCACCGCCTCGAGGCGGGCGACGACCTGGTCGCGCAGGGTGCTCGGCGACTCGACGTAGACGGCGGCGCCGAAGCCGAGCACCTCGTCGGCGATGCCGACCGAGGCGCGGGTCAGCAGGAGCCGGTCCCAGCCGGTGACCTCGTCGGGACCCGGTACGCCGGCCTCGACGGTCTCGGCGGCCCGCCGCAGCGGCAGCGCGGCACCGGTGCGGGCCAGCAGGACCACCGGCTCGGTCGACAGGTCGGGGGCCAGGCGTCGGGTGGCGGCGGAGATGTCGGTGCCCTCGGGGATCGAATAGGCGCCGGGGCGGCCGACCTTGCGGGCCTCGCCCTGCACGCGGGAGAGCCGGAAGACGCGCTGCTCGTCGCGGTCGAGGTCGTGGCCCACGACGTACCAGCGCCCGGAGTAGCGGGTGACGCCCCACGGCTGCAGCCGGCGCCGGGCGACGCTGTCGCTGCCGGTGCGCAGGTAGTCGAACTCGACCACCGAGCGCTCGAGGATCGCCTCGAAGAAGACGTCGAACGTCGGCTCGTCGGCCGGCAGCCGGGGCTGCGCGATGTCGAGGGCGCTGAGGTCGATCTCGGCGCCGGCGGCCGACAGCTTGCGCACCGCCTCGGTGGTGGCGGCGGCCAGGCGCTGGTGGTCCCACACGCGGGTCGCCAGGCCGACCACGGCGGCCTCGTCGGCGGCGAGGTCGATCTCGGGCAGCGCGAACTCGTCGCGCACGATCCGGTAGCCGGGCTCGTCCTCGAAGTAGGCGTCGAGCTGGCCTACCTCGACCGGGACGCCGAGGCTGCGCAGCTCCTCCTTGTCGCGCTCGAACATCTTGTCAAAGGCCTCGTCGGTGGCGTCGCCGTAGAGGATCTCGCGGATGCGCGACTTGGGGACGAACCGGGTGGTCACGAGCAGCATGATCAGCAGGTTGAGCAGTCGCTCGGTCTTCTGCGCGCTCATGCGGCCCGGTCCCTCCTTCGGCTCGGCGTGCTCGGCGTGGCTGTGGGTCGGGCGGGGTGGGTCAGACGGCGGCGAGGATGTCGACGACGAAGTAGAGCGTCGAGCCGGCCGGGATCGTCTCGCCCTGGCCCTCCTTGCCGTAGCCCTTGGCCGGGGGGATCCGGATCAGGATGCGGCTGCCGACGGTCTGGCCGGCGACGGCTTCGTTGAAGCCCTCGACGAACGAGCCGGCCGGGGCCTGGATCGGCTCCTTGCTGTAGGACTCGTCGAACGGCTTGGCGGCGTCGTGGAGCGAGCCGAGGTAGTCGAGGACCAGCAGGTCGCCCTCGCCGACGGTCTTGCCCTCACCCTTCTTGAGCACCGCCTTCAGCAGCGGGTCCTTGGCGGCCGGGGCGGGGATGCCGGCGAAGTCGAAGCTCGTGGGCCCGTTGCCGTTGAACACGAGCTTCGGCGCCCACACAGGCTGCTTGCCGGGGGTGCCCTCGGGGCCCTCGAGGACGGTGACGTCCATGATGTCGGCGACCAGGACGAGCCCGTCCTCGTTGCCGATGCCCTCGGTGGCCAGCGCCGGGGACTGCGAGAGCCCACCGAACATGGCCTCGGTGCTGCCGGTCAGCACGATCCGGGTGCCGCGGGTGACGCCGGCTTCGACGTGGTCGCGCAGCAGGTTGCGCAGGACGTCGTCGAGGGTGGCGGGCTCGGCGTTCTCGTCGGCGCCGACCGTCACCTCGATCGGGGTGGCGTCGTCGCCGACGCTGTCGAGCGTCGCCTGCTGGGTGTAGCCGTTGCCCAGGACGTAGTTGACAAAGACCTTGTCCTCGTCGGCGAGCTCCTCGCCGGTGCCCTCGACGAGGGTCTCCGACTCGAGCTCCCCGGCCTCCATGCGCCTGGTGAACTCGACCTTCGCGTCCCCGACGTCGCCGGAGATGTCGACGGCGTCGAGCCGGTCGGCGAACTCCAGGCCGGTGCCGGGCGTTTCGGAGCCGCAGGCCGAGAGCGCCCCGGCGAGGACGACGGACGCTGCGAGCGCGGCGGTGGGACGGGTACCTCGGAGCACGGGTTCAACCTTCGATGCTGTCGGGCGGACGGGACGCCGGCGCCGCGGGGGCACGCCGGTGAGCAGCGGTGAGCCTACAAGGCTGCTCCGTGGACGCCGTACTCGACGCACAGGCGCGACGACGGGCGCGGCGACGGGCGGCGGCCCGTGGCGTCACATGCCGTCGATGAGCCGCTGCACCCGGTCGTCGGTGGCGCGGAACGGGTCCTTGCACAGCACGGTGCGCTGGGCCTGGTCGTTGAGCTTGAGGTGCACCCAGTCGACGGTGAAGTCGCGGCGCTTCTCCTGGGCCTTGCGGATGAACTCGCCGCGCAGCCGGGCGCGGGTGGTCTGCGGCGGCACCGACTTGGCCTCGAAGATCTTCAGGTCGGTGCTGACGCGCGCGACCTGGCCGCGCTTCTCGAGCAGGTAGTAGAGCCCGCGGCTGCGGTGGATGTCGTGGTAGGCCAGGTCGAGCTGGGCGATGCGCGCGTGGCCCAGCGGCAGGCCGTGCTTGGCGCGGTAGCGCTCGATCAGCTTGAGCTTGATGACCCAGTCGATCTCGGTGTCGACCAGGCCGAGGTCGTCGGACTCGACGGCCTTGAGGCCGCGCTCCCACAGGTCGAGGGTGCGCTCGATGAGCGGGGTGCTGATCTGGCGGCGGTCGACGAAGTCGCGGGCCTTGGAGAGGTACTCGCCCTGGATGTCGAGCGCGCTGGCCTCGCGGCCGTTGGCCAGGCGGACCTTGCGGCGTCCGGTGACGTCGTGGGAGATCTCGCGGATCGCGCGGATGGGGTTCTCCATCGTGAGGTCGCGCATCACCACGCCCTCCTCGATCATCCGCAGGACCAGGTCGCAGCTGGCGACCTTGAGCATCGTCGTGGTCTCGCTCATGTTGGAGTCGCCGACGATGACGTGCAGGCGGCGGTACTTCTCGGCGTCGGCGTGCGGCTCGTCGCGGGTGTTGATGATCGGCCGGCTGCGGGTCGTGGCGCTCGAGACGCCCTCCCAGATGTGCTCGGCGCGCTGCGAGACCGAGTACGACGCCCCGCGCGGGGTCTGCGTGACCTTGCCGGCGCCGACGATGATCTGCCGGGTCACCAGGAACGGGATGAGGATGTCGGCCAGGCGGCTGAACTCGCCGGCGCGGCCCACGAGGTAGTTCTCGTGGCAGCCGTAGGAGTTGCCGGCGGAGTCGGTGTTGTTCTTGAACAGGTAGATGTCGCCGGCGATGCCCTCGTCGTGCAGGCGCTGCTCGGCGTCGAGCAGCAGCCCCTCGAGGACCCGCTCGCCCGCCTTGTCGTGGGTCACCAGCTCGGCGATGTCGTCGCACTCGGGCGTGGCGTACTCGGGGTGGC
>JAOPXU010000102.1 GCA_025964985.1 Nocardioides sp. | reverse complement strand
CTGCGCAGCGGCAGCGCCCGGTTCGTCTTCACCGGCGGCGTGCTGCCCGACAGCCCCCTGCACGACCACCACCGCAAGCACGGCGACGGTGTCGTCGACCTGGCGCTCGAGGTGCCCGACGTCGACCGGTGCATCGACCACGCCCGCGCGGTGGGCGCCACGATCCTCGTCGAGCCGCACGACGAGACCGACGAGCACGGCACCGTCCGCATCGCCGCCATCGCGACGTACGGCGAGACCCGCCACACGCTGGTCGACCGCAGCCGCTACTCCGGTCCCTACCTGCCCGGCTACGTCGCCCGGACCACCACCGTCACCCGCCGCGAGGGCCAGCCCAAGCGGCTGTTCCAGGCCGTCGACCACTGCGTCGGCAACGTCGAGATCGGCAAGATGGACGAGTGGGTGACCTTCTACAACAAGGTCATGGGCTTCACCAACATGGCCGAGTTCATCGGCGACGACATCGCCACCGACTACTCCGCGCTGATGAGCAAGGTCGTCGCGAGCGGCAACCACCGCGTGAAGTTCCCGCTCAACGAGCCTGCGATCGCCAAGAAGAAGTCGCAGATCGACGAGTACCTCGAGTTCTACGACGGCGCCGGCTGCCAGCACATCGCCCTGGCCACCAACGACATCCTGCGCAGCGTCGACATCCTGCGCGCCAACGGCATCGAGTTCCTCGTCACCCCCGACTCCTACTACGACGACCCCGCGCTGCGCGCCCGGATCGGCGAGGTGCGGGTGCCGATCGAGGAGCTCAAGAAGCGCGGCATCCTCGTCGACCGCGACGAGGACGGCTACCTGCTGCAGATCTTCACCAAGCCGATGGGCGACCGTCCGACGGTGTTCTACGAGTTCATCGAGCGGCACGGCTCGCTCGGCTTCGGCAAGGGCAACTTCAAGGCCCTCTTCCAGGCCATCGAGCGCGAGCAGGAGCTCCGCGGCAACCTCTAGTCCCGGCCCGACCACGTCGACCCGTCGCCTCGAGGCGACGGGTCGACGTCGTTTCAGGAGGCGCTGCCTCCGTGCAGGGTGAGCTCGACGTCGCCGAGGTCGACGCGCTGACCCGTGGTGAGCGTCAGCGGCCGGGGCTCGGCCTCGAGCCAGTACGGCGTGCCGTCCTGGTAGGGGTGCAGGACGAAGAAGCTCGGGTGCGTGATGCCCTCGCGCGACTCCGTGGCCAGGACCCCGGTGACCGTGCCGGAGCCGACCCGCGGCACCGAGAACACACCGGTCGTGCCGCGGGTGCGGGCGACCGAGGGGTGCTCGGAGGTCGGGCCGGTCGTCCGGCCCGCCGGGTGCAGCAGCTCGTAGGACAGCGTGGTGATGACCGGACGCGAGGTGCCGGCGTACACGAGGCGGCCGGTGACGGTCGCGCCCGCCGCGAGCGGCAGGTCGAGGCGGCGGTCGGCGGTGATCGCGACGTCGTCCCAGCAGCGCGGCGCGTGGGTGCCGGGCCAGGCGTCGGCACCGACCATGTGGCGTCCGCCGACCAGGCCGCGCAGGACGTAGTGGCCCTGGGCGTCGGCGCGGTCGGAGATCTCGTGGAAGGCGCCGTACGTCGGCTGCGCGTCGGCCGGGCAGAGGTCGCTGGTGGTCGCCTCGACGACGGCACCGGGGGCCGTCCGCCCGCGCAGGGTCAGGAACGGCCGGCCGAGGTCGAGCCGGCGGGTGCGGACGGTCTCGCCCGCGCCGACGGTGACGGTGCGCTGGGCCCAGCCGTCGTCGCCGGAAGCGGTGAGCGTGTAGATGCCGGGGCGCAGGCCGGTGTAGGTGGCGGTGCCGCCCTCGCTGCGCCCGACGAGCACGACGTCGCCGTCGGCGTCACGGAGCTCGTCGCTGGTGCGCCGCGGGGTGGCGCCGTCCTCGGTGAGCGGGACGACGATCCGGGCGCCGGGACGCAGGTGCAGCGTCAGCGACACCGTGCTGTCGGTGCGCTCGACCGTGAAGCGGACCATGTGCGGCTGCCAGTAGCTGCCGGCGTCGCGGACGCCGACCCACCAGCGGCCCCGGGTGAGCCCGGTGACGCGGATGCGGCCGCGGGCGTCGGTGACCGACGAGGCATACGGCGTCCCGTCGCCGCGGGTCACGAGGACCTCGAGACCCGTGACGGGCTCGAGACCGCGCGAGACCACGGCGGCGGACAGGACGCCGCCGCGGTGGACGACGCCGTCGGCCCGGCCCGGCTGGGTCGCGCTGATGGTGACCGGTGCTGAGCGCCACTCGCTGCGGCCCTCGCCGCCGGCGGCGACGTAGTAGGTGCCGGGCGCGAGGCCGGTGACGGCGTAGCGGCCACGGCCGTCGGTCCGGCCGTAGTAGGCGACCGTGTCGTTGAGGCGCATGACGCGGACCTGGCCGTGGGGCAGGTTCTGCACTGTGCCGGTCACGCGGGCCGGCGGGCGCACCACGAGCGTGCCGACAGCGCGGTCGGTCGCGGCCGCGGCGAACAGCTGCGTGTGCTGGACCCAGCTGTCGGTGGTGCCGTCGGGGCCGGCGTACGCGATGAGGTGGTCGACGCCCGCCCCCGGCTCCCGGCAGGTGGTCGGCCGCTCGGGGTCGGGCTCGCAGACCTGCACGAGGTAGCCGCGCCCGTCCTGGCGCACGCGGAACGTGCCGTCGGCCCGGGTGCGCGTACGCCGGTCGGTGCGGTAGGGCAGCAGCCCGCGCTCGACGACCTCAAGGGGCCCGGCGGCGTTGACCAGGGCGCCCGCCACGGGCCTGCCGGCCTCGTCGACGACGCGGCCGGTCACCCAGCCGACGTCGGTGCTGGAGGCCTGGGTGGCGGGTGCGGTGGCGCTGGCGGCAGGGATCGCCGCGACGACGAGAGCGGTGCTCGCGAGTGCGGTGGTGAGGGCGTTCATGACACCAAGACGCAGATCCGGGCGGACAGGTTGCAGACGGCCTAGGTTCGGGTGTCATGACGACGTACGTCGCGTTCCTGCGGGCGATCAACCTCGGCGCGAAGCGCAAGTTCCCCAAGGAGGCGATCGCGGCCGCCACCGAGGCCGCGGGCTTCACCGGCGTGGCCACGCACATCAACACCGGCAACGTCCGGCTCGAGACGCGGATGCGCTCGCGGGCGCGGATCGAGGCCGCGCTCGAGGAGTCCTACCGGGCCGACCGCGGGTTCGACGTACCGACGATCGCGTACACGACCGGCGAGCTGTGCGACGTCGTCGCCGACGCCGACCGGTTCGGCGAGGGCCACGAGGGCCGGCACTACGTGTGGCTGCTCAAGGACGAGCCGGACGCCGAGCTGTCGGCGGCCCTGGAGTCGACGTCGACCGCGGGGGAGCGGGTGCGCGTCGGGCACCGGGCGGTGCACCTGCTGGTCGACGAGGGCTACCGCGACGCGCGGCTGGTGGGGACGGTGGAGAAGCAGATCGGCGTCACCACCAACCGCAACGTCACGGTGCTGCGGGCGCTGATTGCGAAGTGGTGCTCGTGACCCGCGGCAGGCGGCGTACGGCGGGGGAGAGCAGGACCAGCAGCGACACGACCACGTAGGCGACGCCGCTGACGACCAGCACGTCGGTGAAGCCGTAGACCGCGGCGATCGGGCCGAAGAGGATCTGGCCGATCGGGATCGCGACGAACGAGCCCAGGGCGTCGTAGGAGTAGGCGCGCGAGAGCATCTCGTCGGGCACGTGCTCCTGCATGGCGAGGTTCCAGCCCATGCCGAAGACCTCGGTTCCGGCGCCGGCGATGAACCCGGCCACGATGAGCCAGCCGAGCACGGGGTGGGCTCCGAGCAGGAAGATCGGGACGCCGAGGGTGGCGACGCCGAGCATGCCGAGCAGGAGCGGGCGCTGCAGCGGGATCCGCAGCAGGATCAGCGTCATCACCAGCAGTCCGACGGCCTCGGCCGAGAGCACCAGGCCCCAGCCCTGCTCGCCGATCGTCTCTTTGGAGCGGGCCGGGCCGAGCGTCATCCAGGCGCCGCTGTGGATGGCGTTGAGGACGCCGAAGCCGAGCACGACGACCCAGAGCCAGGTGGTGCTGCGGAAGTACTGCCAGCCGTCGGCGAGCTCGCGCAGCGTGCCCTCCTGGCCGGCCGGCCGCTCCTTGGCCGGCAGCGACACGAACCCGAGGAGCACGGCCGAGACCAGCCAGGTGGCGGCGTCGACCGCGAGCGCCCAGCCGGCGCCGGCGCCGACGACGAGCAGCGCGCTGAGGGTCGGGCCGATGATCACCAGCCCGGAGCGGGCCAGCGAGACCAGGGCGTTGGCCTGCTGCAGCTCGGAGCGCGGCACGAGCTGCGGCATGATGCTCGCCATCGCCGGGAAGCCCAGGGCGGACGCCGTCCCGTGCGCCACGCTGAGCACGACGAGCATCCAGATCTCGGCGACCCCGGTGATGACGAGCGCGGCGATGGCGCCCTGTGTGAACGCCGAGGCCAGGTTGGACACCTGCAGCACGACGTTGCGCGGGAAGCGGTCGGCGATCACGCCGCCCCACAGCAGCAGCACGACCATGGGCACGGTGTGCGCCGCGAGCACGTAGCCGAGCGCGGCCGGGTCGTCGTCCGAGATCTCGAGCACCGCGAACGCCAGCGCCACCGACGCCATCGCGTTGCCCGCGGTGTTGACGAAGCGGGAGGCGAAGTAGAACCGGAAGTTGCGCTCGCGCAGCGGGGCGAGGGACTCGCGCCAGGTCATGACTGCTCCTGCTTCATCGGGAGGGACCACGAGGTGTGGCTGACGTGGGACCGAGCGCCCCGGCGGGGTCACTCGCCGCGGAAGACCGCCTTGCGGCGCTCGGAGAACGCGCGCATGCCCTCGGCGACGTCCGCGGTGCGCATCAGCAGCGTCTGACCGGTGCGCTCGCGGTCGAGGGCGGCGTCGAGGTGGCCGAGGGTGGCGGCGTTGATCGCGCGCTTGGTGGCGGCCTGGGCCAGCGGGGCGCCGTGGGCCAGGCGTCGGGTCAGCGTGGCCACCAGGTCGTCGTACGACGTGGCGTCGGCCAGGTGGGTGACCAGGCCG